>NZ_JBGCCA010000019.1:0-159278 GCF_041261265.1 Streptacidiphilus sp. MAP12-33 | reverse complement strand
AGCTGCTCGGCTTCAGCCTCGGCGGCGACGGGCTCGGTCTCGGCTTCGGTGACCGGCTCCGTGTGAGCGTCGGTGTCCTGCGCCTCGGGCGCGGTTGTGGCGAGCTGCTCGGCTTCAGCCTCGGCGGCGACGGGCTCGGTCTCGGCTTCGGTGACCGGCTCCGTGTGAGCGTCGGTGTCCTGCGCCTCGGGCGCGGTCGTGGCGACCTGCTCGGTCTCGGCCTCGCCGACGAGCTCCGTGTCCCGAGCCTCCGGCTCGGTCGTGGTGGCCTGGTCGGCGGCCGCCTCGGCGACCAGCGCCGGCTCGGCCTCGGTGACCGGCTCCGCGTCAGCGGCGGTGTCCGGTGCGCTCGCGAGGGCGGTGGACGACTCGGTCTCGTCGGCGTCCTGCGCCTCCGCCTCGGCGGCGAGCGCCGGCTCGGCCTCCGCCTCGGTGACGAGGTCTGCCTCCGCCACGTCGGCCGCGCCCGGCAGGAGCTCGACCTCCGCGTCCACGAGCGCTGCCACGTCGCCGGCCTCTTCCGCGTCCAGCGACTCCGCCGCAGGCGGGGTGCGCTGGGCGAGGAGGGTGGTGGTGGCCGTGGCGTCGGCCTGTTCGGCCGTCAGTTCGGTGAGGAGGGTGGAGAAGCCCTGGGCCGTGAGGGAGTCGTGGAGCTCGCGGAGGCGGGGAAGGCGGTAGAGGGTGCCCTCGTCCGCCGCCAGGGAGTCCAGGAGAGAGGTCAGGACCGCCAGGGGGAGTTCCTCGAGCGGGGTGGTGGGCTGAAGGAGCAGCGTCAGCTGCTCCAGGCCCGCGAGGGCGGCCGTGGCCGCGTCCGCCGCGGCGTCGAGGAACGCGAGGTCGGCGGGGAGGGACGGCGGGGTGTCGTCGCCGGTGAGGGCCTGCCACTTCGCGCGGGCGGTGGACGCCTCGACCAGCGCCGCGTGGAGGTCCTCGCGCCGGACGCGGCCCGTCGCGGCCAGCGCGCGGGCGCGGCGGCCGAGGCGGGCGCGGTGCCACCAGGACTGGCCGACGCCGCGCTCCGCGCGCCATGCGGCCGTCGCGGTCGCGGCGGCCAGCGCCTGGAGGGTGTCCGAGGAGGCGACGTAGGCCTGCGGCTGAAGGATCGAGAGCGTGGCGCGGACCCGCGCGAGGACGGCGACGACGGCCGCCGTCTCGTGGACGGTCGCCGGCGTGTGGAGGTCGCGCACCGACTCCAGCCGTTCGGCGGCGTCCCGCAGGCCGGGGACGTCGCGGCCGCGCAGCTCCGTCAGGACGGTGGAGGCGGCCCGGGCCTCGTCCATGCGGGACACGAAGTCGAACGCCGCGTACCAGGGGTGGGTCTCGGCGCGGAGCGTGAAGCCGCCTGCCTCCGCGTAACGGTGCAGGTCCTCCCGGGCTTCGGGCGACAGGAGTGGTGCGGGAAGGGCGCTGCTGCTGTGGACGGACGCGACAGTCATAAGCGGAAGGTTCCCTGGCTGAGTCGGTGACGGGTGGCGGTGGACACACACGATAGGGGTAGTGACCGACGCCGCGTCGGGCACGTCCCCGCGAGTCGCGACGGGCGCGTCGCGACTCGCGGACCGGTGCGGTCCGGCCCCGCCGACCTGCGGCGGGCGCCGAAGGCAACAGCCGCCGTTGCCTGCCGGGGAGTTCGGCCGGGCTCAGCCCCAGTTGGCGGCGAGGTGGACGCCTGCCAGGGCGACGACCGCGCCGGTGGCGAGGGACGCCGTCAGCAGGGTCCAGCGCAGGGCGCGGCCGGAGACCGGGTCCTGGCGGCGCAGGTCCGCGGTGACCAGGCGGGGCAACCGCAGCAGGTGGGCCAGGACGTGGATCGAGGTCAGCGCGACCCAGAGGTAGAAGGCGGCTTTGTGCAGGAAGAGCACGGTATGGGCCAGGTCGCCCGGGCCGACCAGCGCGAGCGTGCAGCCGGTGGCCAGCACCGCCACCGTCAGCAGGATCTGGAGCGGGCCGAGCAGGCGCAGCGCCATCGGCGGGGCGCCGTGGCGGCGGTAGGCGGGGTCGCCCGTGTAGTACCGGTAGACCCGGTAGCCCGTCGTGCCGATCTTGAGCGCGACCGGGCCGGTCAGCATCAGACCGACGAAGAAGTGGACGGTCAGCAGCCGCGTCACCGACAGGATGGTGAAACCCTGGACGGCCAGCAGCACGAGCAGGACCGTGCCCACGGAGGCGGTCAGCCGCGTGTTGCCCTCGGGGCCGCGTGACTGCCGCTGCTCCTGACGTGAGGGGGCGACGGGCGCAGTGGTCACCGGATGTTCCTTTCCACACGGACCTGGGGACGTGCGCTGAGTCTGCATGATCGGTGACTAAGAACTCGTTCAGCCCCTGCCTCGGCGCTCAGCCGCCGGAACGTTCCAGCCGCAGCGCCAGCACCGGGCAGGCGGCCACCGCGCGGCGCGCGTGCGAGCCGAGTTCGGGCGGCACGGCCGTGCCGTGGACGATCGGATAGCCCCATTCGTCCGGTGAGAGCAGTTCGGGCAGCAGCTCCGTGCAGGCACCGTGGCCCTCGCAGGCGATGCGGTCGAGCCGTAGGGTCAGTTCACGCGCGCGTGTGAAGGGCACGAGGTTCACCTCCACTCTTCGGGGCCGGGCACCGCGCCCTGCGGCACGGTGAGCAGCGATGGTTCCGCCGCCCCCGCGCACGGACCGAACCGCCGGTGCCACGCGACGTCCTGCGCGAAGGTGCGCAGCGCCGTCGCGGCCAGGCGGGAGGCGCCGTCCGGGTGCCGGCAGGCGCCCCGCCCGGCCAGCAGGCCGACGCGTCGCTCCAGCCGCTCGTACGACGCGTCGTCGAGCCGGCCGGCGGCGAGCGCGGCGAAGTCCTCGGCGACGGCGGGCAGGCCGAACCGGCACGGCCCGCACTGCTGGGCGCCGTTTCGGGCCAGGAAGCCCAGCACCGCCGCCGTTTCGGCCAGTCCGCAGGCGCGCTCGGGCAGGGCGACCAGCACCCCGGCGCCGGGACCCGCGCCGAGCTCGGCCAGCCCCGGCCCGGTGAACCGGGCCGGGAGTGCCGCGTCGGCCGGCAACCAGCTGCCGAAGTAGCCGCCGACCAGCACGGCGGAGAGCCGTTCGGTCGGGCCGCCCGCCAGGTCCAGCAGCGCGCCGACGGCCGCGCCGGTCGGGGCCTCGTAGACGCCGGGGTGGTGGACGCCGCCGGTCAGCGTGACCAGCGTCGTACCCGGCGCCTCCGCAGCGCCCTCCTCCCGGTACCAGGCGGGACCGTAACGGGCGATCAGGGCGAGCTGGGCCAGCGTCTCGACGTTGTCGACCAGGGTCGGACGCTTCGCGACGCCCTTCTCGAACGGGCGCGGCGGCGTCGCGGTGGGGCGCGCGTCGCCGCCGTTCAGCCAGTTGACCAGTGCGCTCTCCTCGCTGGAGACGTAGTGGTGCGGCAGCTCGTGCAGTCGCACCGGGACCGGGTCCAGCCGGAGCCGGGCACGTTCCGCGAGCGCGGCGCGCAGCTCGCGCACCTGCTCCGTCCGGGTCCGGGCGACGCACAGGTGGGCGGCGTCCGCGCCGACGGCGCGCACGGCCAGTGCGATGCCGTCCAGGACCAGGTGCGGCGCCAGGTGGAGCAGCGTCTCGTCCTTGCGGCTGGCCGGCTCGCTCTCCATGCCGTTGGCGAGGACGACGGCCCGGCCGCGACCGGCGGCGACGGTCCGTAGCTTGCGGCCGGTGGGGAAGGCGGCCCCGCCGCGGCCGGTCAGCCCGGCCTCCTCGACGGCGTCGCGCAGCGGTGCTGGCGGCGTCTGCGGGAGCGGGCCGTAGCGGTCCCGGTGGTCGCTCAGGTCGGCGGCGTGGCCGGTGGTGAACCAGCCCGCGAGGAGCCGGGTCCCGTGCGGGCCGGGGCGGGCGCCGTCATCCCGCGTGAGCGGCAGCCGCCGGGTGGTGTCGAACGTGGTCATCGGGTCACCTCCGCGACTCGCACCTGGTGGTCCGTCACGGGCGCCGCACCGAGGGCGCGGTGCGACCAGCCCGGGGCGAGCGGACCCGCGTGCAGGAAGCCGACCAGGGCCAGCGGTACGACAAGGGTGCCCAGGGCCGCCGTCAGCCGGGCGGGCGCGCGTCCGGGCCCGGCCCGGAACAGCCGCCACCAGACCGCGAGCACGACCACGCCCAGGCAGCCCAGGTAGAGGGCGAGTTGGAGGGTGTCGCGGGTGTCCGTCCCGGTCCCGGCGGCGTGGAAGAGGGCGACCGGCCAGGACGCGTAGGCGAGCCAGTGCAGCGCCTTCCAGCGGCGCTGCCCGAACCGCAGCCGCAGGCCGCTGGTCGCGCTGGTCAGCGCGACGGCGAGGAGCAGGTCGAAGGCGACCGTGCCGAGCCCCAGCCACAGCGTCCGGTAGCCGGCGGTGAACGGCACCAGCGTGATCCACCAGCCCAGGTGGACGAAGCTGTCCAGGATCGCGGTGACGATGTGGATCGCCAGGAAGACGAGCGTCAGGAACGCCAGGTTGCGGTGCAGCGCGGTGATCTCGAAGCGGGCGACCACGCGGGGCGCGTGCCGTCCGCCGACGGCGACGCCGAGCGCGACCGTCGCCGTCAGCAGCACCAGCGCCACGGTGCCGCCCGCGCGGGTGGCGAACCACAAGGGGCTCGGGGCGGTGCTCGCCGCGCTGCCGGCGGCCAGCAGGAAGCCGTTCATGCGGCACCTCGCGGGGTGGCGTGGGTCGGGGCGTCGTGTGTCGGCGCGTCGTGGGTCGGGGTGTCCTCGGGCCAGCCGCAGACGCGCAGCACGCCGCCGTCGTCGTGCACGAGCCGCGCCGGGAGCCCGGCGTGCCGCAGCATCGCCGGGGCGTCCGGGCCGAGCACGAGGGCGGCTGTGGCCGCGGTGTTCGCGGCCAGGCAGGTCGCGGCGGCGACGGTGACGGTACGCCAGCAGGCCTCGGGGTTGCGTCCGGTGCGCGGGTCCACGACGTGGTGCACGGGGTGGCCGTCACGCCACCAGGTGCGGACGGTGGTGCCGGAGGTCGCCAGGCCGCCGCCGGTGACGGCGACGACGGGGGCGTCGGGCGCGGGCGCGCGGTGGTCGTCGGCGACCGCGATCCGCCACCCGCCGTCCGGGCTCCCGCCCACCACGGCCAGGTCCCCGCCGAGGTTCACCAGCACGCCGCAGCCGAGGGCCGCGGAGAGCAGCCGCGCGCTGCGGTCGGCGGCCCAGGCCTTGGCGGTCGCCCCGAGATCCAGCGCGACCCCCGCGGGCACCCGTAGCCGCCGCTCGGTTGGGTCCCACTCCAGCGCTCGCGCGCCGACGCCGGGGAGGTACTGCGCTCGCGCGGCGGTCGGGCCGCTCGGGGACCAGACGGTTCCGGTGCCTGGGCCACCGCCGGGCTCCGACCAGTGGCCGGGCTGGGACGCCTGCGAAGCGGGGCCGCCGGCCTGCTGCGCTCGCGCGGCGGTCGGGCCGCTCGGGGGCCGGGGGGCGTCGGGGCGGATCGGGGCTGCTGCCGGGGCGGGCGGGAGCCCGAGCTGCTCTGGGCGGAGGGAAGCGAAGGTGCGGTCGTAGCCGAGGTTGATGACGGCGGTGCCGACCGTCGGGTCGACCAGGCCGCCGGTCCGGGCCGAGGCCTGGAGGGCCGCGTCCAGGGCCTCCGCGAGGCGTGGGCCGACCGTCACGGCGCGGCCTTCGGCGGCGGCCGTGTTGGCGCGGGAGAGCTCGGAGTCGGGGCGGAACCGGCTGCAGGCCGCGTCGATCGCGGCCAGCTCGGTGCGCAGCAGCCGCAGCGCGCGCGGCAGCGCGTCCGGGTCGGTGACCAGCAGGTGCGCCGTGGTCCCGAAGACCGGGAAGCTCGCCCGGCCGGTCACGAGCCACCCGTGGTGGTGTGCGTGGGCTGCGGCGTCGGGGCGGGCGGGGGCGCGGCCTGCGTCGGGACGGGCGGCGGTGCGGCCTGCGTCGGCGGCGCGACCGTGGTGGGGGCCGGCGCGGGCGGGACGTAGGCGCGGGTGGTCGCCGGGGCGGGCTGCACGGGCACGGTGGTGTGCGTGGGGTGCGGGGTCGGCCGCGGCGTCGTCGGGGTGACGGACGGGGACGCGCTGTGGCGGGGACTCGCGCTTGCCGAGGCCGAGGCCGTCGTCGGGGCCGCGGTGGACGGGGAGGGCGACGGCGTCACGGCGCTGCCGCCGGCCGTCGAGGCCTGCGCGTAGCCGGTGGCGAGCGCCACCGATCCGGCGGCCGCGGCCACGGTCACCCAGCGGGTGGCGCTGCCGACCCGGCGCACCGACCGGTCCCGGCGGTGGGCGCGGGCCCTGGCGGCGGGCTGCTGCTCGGACGAGTCCATCCTGGCTCTCCTCGAACGGTCGGCGACGGCTGGTCTGCCCGTCCAGCGTGCCGAGCGGCCCGTGGGGTTCCGGTTCAGGAAGTACTAAGAACTGGCAAGCATCGGCCGCCGCCCGTGACCGCGGGGACCGCACCACCGCCTCAGCCGCCGGGGCGCTCCCTGCGGTCGCGCCGGTCGCGGCGTTCCGTGCGGGAGGAGGCCGGGGCGGCGAGGAACCAGAGGTGGACGGTGAGGCCCCCGCCCGGGGTGGGCTCCAGCGCGGCGCGGCCGCCGTTCGCGGACACCAGGCGGTGGACGATGGCGAGGCCGAGGCCGGTGCCGCTCTCCCGGCCGGTGTCGAAGCGGAGGAACGCCCGCTCCCGCGCGGCCTCGTCCATGCCCGGGCCATTGTCGACGACCGAGAGCCGGACCTCGGCCTGGCGCGGGTCCGGCGTGGTGCGGACCACGATCTGGCCCCCGGCGGGGACCGCCTCCAGCGCGTTCGCGAACAGGTTGTCCAGCACCTGCTCCAGATCCCCGTTGGTCAGCAGCGCGCTCACCCCGCTGGGGCCCTGCGCCGCGAGCCGTACGCCGCGCTCCTCCGCCACCGGCTCCCACGCCGCGATCCGGTCCGAGACCACCGTGTCGAGCCGTACCGCCGACTGCCGCGGCACGGAGTTCTCCGCACGGGCGACCGCGAGCAGGCCGTCGACCAGGCGGGACAGCCGGGCGATCTCGTCCTGCGCGCCGCCCAGCTCCTGCGCGGTGTCCGCGTCCGCGTCGGCCGCCAGCAGGTCCAGGCGCAGCCGCAGCGCGGTCAGCGGGGTGCGCAGCTGGTGCGAGACGTCGGCGATCACGGCCCGGTGGCCGTGCATGAGGTTCTCGGTGCGGGAGGCCATGGTGTTGAAGGTGGTCGCGAGCCGCCGCACCTCGGGCGGCCCCTGGGTGATCGTCGCGCGGGCGTCCAGCCGGCCCTCGCCGAGCCGGGCGGCCACCTCGTCCAGTTCGACCAGCGGGCGCCCGACCCAGCGGGCCAGCCGCACCGCCACCAGGACGCCCGCGCCCAGCGCGCCCAGCGCGCACACACCGAGCCAGCCCCAGATCGCCAGCAGCTGGTCGTCCAGACCGTCGGTGGAGCGGGAGTAGAGGAGGGCCCCGGCGGGCGGCACGGTGTCGCCGACCGGCACGGCCATGGTCAGCCAGTTGCCGTTCTGCGCGGACTGCTGAGTCCCGGTGCGCAGCACCTGTGCGAGCGCGCCCTGCGGGAGCGCGTCGGCGTGGCAGGGCGTGGCGAGGAACAGGGCGCCGTGGGCGTCGAAGACCTGCGCGCAGTCGCCGTGGGCGGCCGCCGCGTCGATCTGCTCGCGGGCGTCGGCGTCGGAGCGATTGTCGGAGAGGTGCTCCTCGGCGGCCGAGGCGACCGTGCGGGCGCGGGCGGCGGTCTCCTCGCGGAAGGAGTCGTTCTCCCGGGCGGTGATCGAAATGCCGAGGGGCACCACCGCGAGCACCAGCAGCGCCACCACGAGGCTCAGCACGCTGACGGCGATGCGCCTGGTCACCGGCCGGGCTCCGGCGTCCGGGTTCCCGGCTGCGTCGTTCCCGGCTCCCTCGTTCCGGTCCCGGTGGCCGTTTCCGGTCCGGCCTCAGCCTCGACTCCGGCTTCCGCTTCGGTTCCGGCCTCGCCGAGGCGGAAGCCGCGTCCGTAGACGGTCTCCACCAGGCCCGGCACGCCCAGCTTGCGGCGCAGCGCGGCGATGTGGACGTCCAGCACCTTGGTGGGCCCGTACCAGTGGGCGTCCCAGGCGCGCTCCAGGATCTCCTGGCGGGTCACCACGCGGCCGGGATCGGTGGCCAGTACCCGCAGGATGTCGAACTCCTTCGGCGTCAGCGCGATCTCCTGCCCGCCGACGGTGACCCGCTGCGTGCGCGGGTCCACGGTCAGCGGGCCGTGGACGACCGGCTCGCCGCCGCTGGGCCGGGTGCGGCGCAGCACCGCGCGCAGCCGGGCCAGCAACTCGGCCAGGCCGAACGGCTTGACCAGGTAGTCGTCGGCGCCCTCGTCCAGCGCCGCGACCCGGTCGGCCTCCTCGCCGCGCGCGGTGACCACGATGATCGCCGCGTCGGACTGGCGGCGCAGTCGGCGGCAGACCTCCACGCCGTCCAGGTCCGGCAGGCCGAGGTCGAGCAGCACCACGTCCGGCGTGGGCCGCGCGGCCAGGGCCTCGGCGCCCGTCCCGGCCCGGCGCACCGCGTAGCCGGCCCGGGTCAGGCCCCGGACCAGGGAGTCCGCGATGCCCTGGTCGTCCTCGACGACCAGGACGGCCAGCGCGGGCCCCGCCGTCGCCCCCGCCGCCGCTGCCGTGTCGCTGACCTGTGCCATTGGGCCAGCGTAGAACGCGGGAGGGTGCCGGAAGGGCACCGCAGGGGACCTTTACCGCATCTGAACCAGGGCCGGGGAGACACTGGAGACCCGGCGAAGCCGACCCCGAGAGGGAGACGATGCGGATCACCGTGCTGACGGTCCCCGACTGTCCCAACGCCGCCGTCGTCCGCGAACGGCTGGCGCAGGCGCTGGACGGTCGGGACGTGCCGGTCGAGTGGGTCGAGGTGACCGACGCGGCACAGGCCGCCGCCACCGGGATGACGGGCTCGCCGACGCTGCTGCTCGACGGGGTCGACCCGTTCGCCGCGCCCGGTGCCGCCCCGAGCGTCTCCTGCCGCCTCTACCGGGGTGCGGACGGGGCGGTCCAGGGAGCTCCCGGCGTCGCGGAACTGCGCAGTGTGCTGGGCGCGGCCCCGGGTGGGTGGGCGCCGTCACACCGTGCCGATCCGACGTGAGCGCCGGAATTCTGTTACGGTTCAAGTACCGACGCGGGGTGGAGCAGCTCGGTAGCTCGCTGGGCTCATAACCCAGAGGTCGCAGGTTCAAATCCTGTCCCCGCTACTACATCCCTGTGGGCCCGGCCGAACGGCCGGGCCCACAGGGCTTTTTGTGGCTTCTTTGTGTGGCTTCTTGTGGAAGGTCCGTCGTGAACCACCGCACCAACCGTTCCAACGATCAGCGTCCGGCGACCCGTTTCGGTCGCCCGCTCTCCCCCGAGGAGCGTGCCGGTAAGAAGCGTGGTGGCGGGCAGCGGGCGAGCGCGGAGGCCGGGCAGCGCCGCGGCGCAGGCTTCGCCGCGCCCAACCGGCGTCCGGTGAAGCGTCAGACGGTGGCCCCTCAGGGCGAGTTCGAGGTGGTCGCCCCCGAGCAGCCTGCGCTGCCGGCGGCCGCGTCCTTCGCCGAGATGGAGCTGCCGCGTGCCCTCCAGACGACGCTGACCCGTCAGGGCGTCACCGAGCCGTTCCCGATCCAGGCCGCGACGCTCCCCAACGCCCTCGCCGGACGCGACGTGCTGGGCCGCGGCCGCACCGGCTCCGGCAAGACCCTGGCCTTCGGCCTCGCGCTGCTGGCGCGCACCGCGGGCCGTCGCGCGGACGTCAAGGCGCCGCTGGCGCTGGTCCTGGTCCCGACGCGTGAGCTGGCGCAGCAGGTCAACGCCGCGCTCACCCCGTACGCGACCGCCGTCAACCTGCGCATCGCCACCGTCGTCGGCGGTCTGCCGATCGGCCGCCAGGCGGGCGAGCTCAAGCGCGGCGTCGACGTGCTGATCGCCACCCCGGGCCGACTGCGGGACCTGCTCGACCGCGGCGACGTGCGCCTGGACCGGGTCGAGATCACCGTCCTGGACGAGGCCGACCAGATGGCCGACATGGGCTTCCTGCCGCAGGTCACCGCGCTGCTGGAGCAGGTCCGCCCGGACGGCCAGCGGCTGCTGTTCTCGGCGACCCTGGACCAGAACGTGGACCGCCTGGTCCGCCGCTTCCTCAGCGACCCGGTCACGCACTCCGTGGACCCGAGCGCGGGCGCGGTGACCAGCATGGAGCACCACGTGCTCTACGTCACCGACCAGCACAAGCGCGACGTCACGCTGGAGATCGCCGCCCGCGAGGGCCGCGTGATCATGTTCGTGGACACCAAGCGCGCCACCGACCGGCTCGCCAAGGACCTGCTGGCCAACGGCGTCCCGGCGGGCGCGCTGCACGGCGGCAAGTCGCAGCCGCAGCGCAACCGGGTACTGGACCAGTTCAAGCAGGGCCAGGTCACCGCGCTGATCGCGACGAACGTCGCGGCCCGCGGCATCCACATCGACGACCTCGACCTAGTCGTCAACGTCGACCCGCCGACGGACCCGAAGGACTACCTCCACCGGGGCGGCCGCACGGCCCGCGCGGGCGCGTCCGGCACCGTGGTGACGCTGGTGCTCTCGCACCAGCGGCGCGACATGACGCAGCTGCTCAAGGACGCCGGCGTGCGTCCCAACGACGACCGTGTCCGCCCCGGCGACCCGGAGCTGGTCCGGATCACGGGCGCGCGCCGTCCGTCGGGCGTCCCGGTCACCCTCCCGGTCCCGACGCCGCCGGCTCCGCCGGCGCAGCGTGCCCCGCGCGCGACCTCCGCCCGCGGCGGCCGTCCGGGCAGCAGTGCCCGCCCGGACCGCGCCGGTGGTCGTACGGAGCGGCCCCGTCGCGCCTCGGGCGCGGGTGCGGGCGCGGCTGGGGAGCGTACCGAGCGCACGGGGCAGCAGTCCCCCCGCCGCTCCGGCGCCGCCCGCCCGGACGCCCCCCGTCGCACCCAGCGCCGTCCGGACGGCCCGGCCAAGGGCTGAAATCCGCCTGTCGACGTCATGAGGCCGGGGCCCCGTACCAGGGGTCCCGGCCTCTTTGCGTCGCTGCCCCTTTGCGTCGCCGCCTCTTGACGTCGCTCACCAGGAGGGTGTTACTGTCTCCATATCATTCACAGCTCGAATGATTATGGGGGAGATGAGATGAGCATGGTGGTGGACGTCCTCGGCTTCGCGGCGGAGCTCGCGGTCTACGCGGCGGCGATCTGGTGGGCCTGGACCCTGAGGCGTCCCCGGGTGGTCCGGCTGGCCGTCGCGGTGGTGGCGCTGGTGCTGCTCGCCGCGGTGTGGGGGGAGTGGGCGGCCCCTACGGCGGCGCATCCGCTGCACGGGGCCGGGCGTGCCGCCTTCGAGATCTGCTGGTTCGGTGCGGGCGCGCTGGCCGCGCTCCGCGCCTGGAACGCAGAACGTGCCCGCCGGCAGCGGGATCGCTGCTGACGGGCACGTTCTGCGTGCTACGGGGAGGGCGGGATCAGTAGCCGCTCGTGCCGTAGGCGATGTTCTCGAAGGCGCCGTAGGTGGCGTTCGCGTAGCGGACCGCGGCGACGATGTTGTCGACCGGGTTCCAGATGTCGTTGTGGCCCGCCAGTGCGTAGGTGTCGAACGTCGGCTGGATGACCTGCATCAGACCGATGGACGGCGTGCCGGCGGCCGCGTTGGAGTCCCAGTTGTTCTCGGCGCTGGGGTTGCCGGAGGACTCGGTCATGGCGCGGGCCTCGATGGCGGCGGCCGGCGGCACGTGGTCGCCGTCGGCGGCCAGGATGGCCTGGGCCTGGGCGATCCAGCCGCTCATGTCGTTGGAGTAGGTCGGCGTCGCGGCGGCGGCAGCAGCAGCGGCAGCGGCGGCCTTGGCCTTCGCGGCGGCAGCGGCCTGCGCCTGAGCCTGGGCCTGCGCGGCAGCGGCGGCCTTCGCCTGAGCGGCGGCAGCGGCCTGCGCCTTCGCCTTCGCGTCGGCCTCGGCCTTGGCCTTGGCCGCGGCGTCCGCCTTGGCCTTCGCGGCGGCGTCGGCCTTCGCCTTCGCGGCGGCGGCGGCCTTGGCGGCGTCCGCGGAGGCGGAGGCCAGCGGCGCGCGCTGCTCGGAGCGGTTGGCGGTGTCGGTGGTGGGGCGCGCCACGGCCGAGGTGGAGGCCACGGCGGCGGTGTGCGGCGCGGAGTCGCTGCCGGTGAGTGCGACGGCGGTGCCGGTCGCGGCACCGGTGACGAGCAGGGCGGCGCCGACGCCCGCGGTGATGCGCTTGTTCATGCGCACCACGGAGAGGCGCTTGTTGAGGTGCACGAGGGAAAGACGGATCCGGGGACGCATGACACTCCGATGTCGAGGGGGCTGCCCACAGCCGCAGGGCGCACGGAGCCACGCGCTCGCCGAGGCGGCGTCGCAACGCGGGGTGCGCCCGGTGGCACTCGGGACTGGCCCGACCGAGCAGGGGAGCAGCGAGGCGTTTGACAGGTCGGCGCGCTGGGCGCCGGTCGCCGTGCTCCCGGCAGGCTTTCCGTTCGCCTGCCTTCAGCACCCTCACACGGCCTTCACAAGCGGAGCAAGCAATACCGCCGGTAACGTGCGTCATGCCACAGACGGCCCGTGAGCTGTGTCTCAGCGGTCTCGCGGAGGTCACGGGCGGCCGGCGGGGCAGGGGTGCCTGCCCGGCCGTGCGGGCCAAGGCCGGGACGCCCACGAACGGGTGCGGGCGGAGACCACCCGATAACGCCCCGGTCACGAGGGTGGCCCGGCGGCCCTTGACGGGGGACCGCCCCCGACCCTCTGACGGGGCGTCGGCCATGGGAAAGCCCGCCGGAACGGGGGACGGCGCACGGCGTTTGCACTACGCTCTGCCCCGCCCGTGCGCCCGTGATGCGGCCCCGTGACGTGACCAGGAGAGCGTGATGACGACGACGGCCCGACGTGGCAGACACCTGCCGGCTGCGGCGGTCACGCTGCTCGCCCTCGCGGGCGTGGCCGGCTGCGGCCCGGACACCGACGCCTACTACGAGCTCCAGAACGCGATGAAGTCCCACATCACCAACGTGGACCACCGTCCCGTGGACTCCGTCTCGTGCACCCCGCACGTCCAGGGCACCATGCGCGGGGACACCGCACACCTGCACTGCGTCGTGGTGTTCAAGGACGGGACGTCCTACACCGCCAACGCCTCGATCGAGAACCAGAACTCCGGCGGGCGGCACAACATGCCCGACCTCTACACCTGGGACAGCCCGCCGTCGAAGTGACACCACCGCGGCGTCCCCACGCAAATGGCACGGCGTGTAACAGAACGTCCACAATCCGGGACCGGCGTCGGGGCGTTCGCGAAACCCCCATACGATCTCCCTGATTCCGTTTCGGATTTCGGATTCGCCCGACCGCACCCAGCACACCGGGGAGATCATGCAGCGCGACCGCGACCTCGACATGCCCGTGTGGTCGGGGGACGCCCCCACGCCCCGGCGCCGGAGCAGGAAGTGGCTGATCGTCTCGGTGGCCGCGGTGACCGTGGCCGGGGCCGGCGGTGTCGCGGCCCTCGCGTACGCGCGCGGCTCGCAGCCGGCCGCCAAGCCGGCCGCGCACGTGCCGGTGGTCACCGCGCCCACCGCGGCGCAGGCGGTGGCCGCCACCCGCCAGTTCGTCACCTCCTGGGCCGGCGGGGACGCGACGGCCGCCGGCCAGGACACGGACCAGCCCACCTCGGCGCAGCCCGCCCTGCAGACGTTCGCGATCGGCCTGCACGCCACGGCGGTCGCCTTCGGCGCGGTCGCCGCGGGCACGTCCGACCCGGCCGTGCCGCACGCGCTGCGCACCTCCTTCAAGGCCACGGCCACCCTCGGCGGCGGTGGGACCTTCGGCTGGACCGGCACCGCCGACGTGCTGGTCGTCGACGGCAAGCCGCTGGTGCACTGGGCGCCGTCGGTCCTCTACCCGGGTCTTCAGGCCGGTCAGACGCTGACCTACGGGAGCGTCCCGGCCACGAGCGCCAAGGTCGTGGACCGGCACGGCGCCACGCTGACCGCCGCCGCCTACCCCTCGCTGGCCGGTGTCCTCCAGGGGCTGCAGAAGCGCTACGCGGGCAAGGCGACCCGCACGCTCGGGCAGGGCGTCGCCATTGTCGGGGCAGGTGGCAGTGGGACCGTCAAGGTCGTCGACGTGGTCCGCCCGGCGAAGCCCGGCACGATCCGCACCACCCTCGACGCCGGCCTGCAGGCCGCCGCCGAACGGGCCGTCAAGGACTCCCACATCGGCACCATGCCCGCCGACGTCGTCGCCATCGACTACACCACCGGGGAGATCCGCGCCCTCGCCTTCCGTGGCGGTGACGCGGCCCTGAACGGCGCGGCGGCGCCCGGCTCGACGATGAAGATGATCACTTCGGCGGCGCTCTTCGACAAGGCCGGCCTGACCCCCTCGTCCTCGTCCCCGTGCGTCAAGAGCACGGTGATCAACGGTCAGACCTTCCACAACTTCCAGAACGAGAGCGACCCGAAGGCCGACATCGTCAAGGACTTCGCGATCTCCTGCAACACCGGCTTCATCGACGCCGCCACCGCGCACCTGCACTCCGGTGACCTGCGCGAGGAGGCCCAGGACGTGTTCGGCATCGGCGACTGGAAGATCGGCGTGCCGACGACCGACGGCAACGTGCCCGACGAGAACGGCAGCACCAACCAGATCGCCGCGCAGTCGATCGGGCAGGGCCAGGTGACCATGAACACCCTGGCGATGGCCTCCGTGGCGGCGACGATCGCCGACGGGGCCTTCCACCAGCCGATCGTCGTTCCCGGCCTGCCCCAGCAGCCCGCCAAGCGCCCGATCTCGGCGGCGACGGCGCAGGCGCTGCGGTCGATGATGGTGGTCACCGCGACCGCGTCGTACGGCACCGCCGAACCCCGCATGGCGGGCATCCCCGGCGGCGCCAAGACCGGCACCGCCGAGACCGCCACGGCCACCAACGGCTGGTTCGCGGCCTACGACACCGCCAACCACCTCGCCGTCGACGCCCTCGTCATCGGCGGCAAGGAGGGCGTTCTCACCGCCGGCTACGTCGCCCGCGACGTCTTCCTCGCGGGCTGATCCCGGCCCGGTCTGCCCGGCGGCGGGCCCGGGCCGGTCAGCCGAGCGGCTCGAAGTCGCCCGGCTTCCAGGAGCCGTCGAACGCGGCCTGCTCCGGGCCGTAGACGCGGAAGTAGGCGAACCAGCCGTGGCCGGGCCGGGTCCGGATCCAGCGGCCCTCCGCCCCCGGCGGCTGCTCGGGGCCGAAGTAGAGGTCGACGTGGTCGGCGCCCTCCGGCTCCAGCTTCTCGAAGAGCGAGCGCAGGGCCGCCTGGTTCTGCTCGGTCGCGACCTCGGAGCGGGTGCGCGCGTCGTAGGCGGTGACGGACCAGAACAGCGAGTACGGCACCGGCAGCGGCACCCGCAGCCGGTAGCCGCGGCCGCCGTCCAGGTAGCCGCCGGAGGCGTCGCGGTGGCCGAGCCAGTACAGCGAGCCGGCGCCGGGGCCGCGGCGGAACATCGCGGGCGAGGCGACGATCGCCTGCGCGAACCAGCGGTCCTTGGCCTCCACGTCCAGCGAGCCGTCCCGCTCGAAGGTGCCGTTCTCCGGGCGCAGGCCCACCCACTCCCAGGCCCGGTCCGGCCACGCCATGCGGTCCGGGCGCCGGGAGGCGAAGGCCGATACCAGCATCTCGTCCCGCCCCCGCCGGGCCGCCTCGGTGAGGATGCCCGCCATCCGCTCGTCGGGGGCGAACGGCCGGCCCGCCTCGATCCCGAGTTCGGCCAGCAGGCCGAGCATGGGGCGCAGTTCGTCGACGGCGGGCTCGGTGTCGACGACGGAGTGCAGCACCCGCCAGAACTCCAGGTTGTCCTCGACGGCCAGGGGCGTGGTGTCCATCGGCATGTCGTCGTCGCGCAGGAAGGTGAACGCCGGCGGGTCGTCCCGGCGGTCCCACGGGTAGATCCTCACGGTCCGCATCAGCTCGACGGCCTGCTCCAGGTCGCCGTTGAGCGGCAGGGCACGCAGGGCATAGAGCACCTGCCAGGTGTCGCAGCGAACGACCTCGTAGCCCTCGGACCCGGCCGGCGGCTCGCCGTCGTGGCCGGGCGGCAGCAGCAGGACCCTGCCGCCCTTCGGGCCGTTGCGGCCCGGCAGGCCGAGGTCGACCAGCCAGCGGTGGTAGTGGTCGTCGACCAGGCCCACCAGCGGGCCCGGAGGCAGCTCGATCACCATCGGGCCGGACTCGCGCAGATCCAGGCCCGCGCCCAGGTAGGGGGTGTCGGAGTTCAGGGTGAAGCCCACCTGGACCGGCCCGGCCACGATGATCCCCGCGGCCGCGTTGCTCGCGCCGATCGCGCGGGTGCCGCGCAGGATCATCTCCAGCGAGACCGTGGGGTAGAAGAACCGGTACGCCTCCACCGCCCGGCGCCGGTCGCTGACCTCGAACGACGCCTGCGCGCTCGCCTCGACCGGGAAACCGTCCCGGAACTCCACCTGCTCCGTCATGACTGCGCCTCTTTCCCACCTGGCTTGTTCCCACCTGGCTCGCGTCCCTGAGCGCCACCCTTGCCGTTGGCCCGGCCCCCGGCGACCGGCGCCCGCCGAACGGGTGACGCGTGGCGGGGCGCACGGGCCGGTCCGACGCACGGCGGGTGTCACCCGTCCGGGTCACCGCTCTCGCGCCACGCTGCGCCGTCCGAAGGATGGGGAGCAGCGGGCACGAGGGAGGGCGGATGGCGGAGAACGCGACGGAGGCCTCGGCGGGGCGGGACTGGCCGGTGGCCGGGTGGCTGCGACGGTACCGGTGGCACCGCTTCGGGCCGGACTCGCTCGGCGCGGCCACGGCGTGGGCGCTGATCGTGCCGGAGTGCGTCGCCTACGCGCAGATCGCCGGGGTGCCGCCGCAGAACGCGTTCTACGCAGCGCCGATCGCGCTGCTCGCCTACGCGCTGTTCGGCACCTCGCGGTTCCTGATCGTCGGCGCCACCTCCGCCGCGTCCGTGCTCTCGGGCGCGACGGTCTCGGGGCTGACGACGGACCCGGGCAAGGCCGCCGTCTTCTCCGCCGCGCTGGCCCTGATGGCCGGGGCCGCGCTGATCGTGGCGGGGCTGTGCCGGCTCGGCTTCATCGCCGACTTCCTGGCCGAACCGGCGCTCGTCGGCTTCCTCTTCGGCATGGCGCTGACGATGATCGTCCGCCAGCTGTCCAAGCTCACCGGCCAGTCCACCGGGGACGGCGACTTCTTCCGACGCCTGTGGCACGTGCTGTCGGAGATCGGTCAATGGAGTTGGACGACGGTGCTGGTGGGGGCGGCCTCGATCGTCGCGCTGCTGGTGCTGGAGCGGTTCCTGCCCAGGCTCCCGGCGGCGCTGGTCGTCCTCGTCGTCGGCATCCTGCTCTCCGTCGCGCTCACGCTGAAGGACCACGGCGTCGACATCGTCGGCACGATCCCGCGCGCCGTGCCCACCCCGGCCTGGCCGGACCTGCCGCTGCACGACTGGCTCACCATGGGCTCCGGCGCCATGGGCGTCGCGCTGATCTGCTTCGCCGAGGGCTTCTCGATCGCCGGGAGCTTCGCCCGCAAGCACGGCGACACCGTCGACGCCAGCCGGGAGATGACGGCCATGGGCGCGGCGAACGCCGCCGTCGGCCTGTTCAGGGGCTTCGCCGTCTCCGGCAGCGCCTCGCGCTCGGCGGCGGCCGAGAGCGCGGGCGGCAGCAGCCCGATGGTCTCGGCGGTCGCGGCCGTGCTGGTGCTGGTGACCGGTGCGTTCCTGACGCCGCTCTTCACCGACCTGCCCGAGCCGGTCCTCGGCGCGATCGTCGTCGTCGCGGTGCGCGGCTTCCTCAACGTGGCCGAGCTGCGCCGGTACTGGGAGCGGGACCGGCCCAGCTTCGCCGTCGCCATGACTGCGCTGCTCGGAGTCCTGGTCTTCGACCTGCTCCCCGGGCTGCTGCTGGCGGTGCTGCTGTCGCTGCTGTTGTTCATCGCCGCCGCCAGCCGCCCGAAGGTCTCCGTACTCGGGCACCTGCCCGGCACCACGGTCTACGCGGACGCGGGCGAGCACACCGCCGCCGTCACCACGCCCGGCCTGCTCGTCGCCCGCCCGGACGGGACGCTCTTCTTCGGCAACGCGGCCCGGGTCAAGAACGCGGTGGTCGACCTGGCCGCCCGCGACGGGGCCCGCGTCGTCGTGCTGGACCTGACGGCCAGCTACCGCTTCGGCGTCGAGGTGCTGGACACCATCGGCGAGCTGCGCGAGGAACTCGCCCACCACGACGCCGACCTGTGGCTCGCCCGGCCGCGGGTGTGGACGCGGGAGTTCATCGAGACCAGCCGCCTCGGCGCCCAGCTCGGCCCGGACCGCATCTTCGACACCGTCGGCGACGCCGTCGGGGCCTTCGGCCGCGTCGGGCCCGCAGCCTCAGCGGACTGACCCCTCGGCGGGATCGGGCTCCGGAGCTCCACGGATCCGCCGGCGGTACTCCGCCGGGGTGGTGTCCAGCCTGCGGCGGAACGCGCGGATCAGGGTGTCGACCGAGCGGAAGCCGCACGCGGCGGCCACCCGGTCCAGGGTGTCCTCGGCGGCCTCCAGCCGGTTGCGCGCCGCCTCCACCCGTAGCGACTCCACGTAGGCGGCGGGCGTCATGCCGAGCTCCGCCTTGAAGACGCGAGCCAACTGCCGTTCGCTGACGTTGGCCTGCCGGGCCAGATCGGGCAGGGTCAGCGGGGCGTCCAGATGGCGCAGGATGTGCAGTCGTAGTTCGTCCGTGCGGCGGGTGGTGGTGGCCGTCGGCTGTGTCGGCACGCTGAACTGGCTCTGCCCGCCCGTGCGCTTCAGGTACATCACCAACTGCCGTGCCACGCGCAGCGCCACGGCCTCGCCGAAGTCCTCCACGACGAGTGCCAGGGCGAGGTCCAGGCAGGCGGTGATGCCCGCGCCGGTCCAGACCCGGCCGTCGCGGACGAAGATCGGGTCCGCGTCCACCCGCACGGCTGGGAACTCGGCGGCGAGCTGTCCGGCCGTCGACCAGTGCGTGGTGGCCCGCTTGCCGTCCAGCAGGCCGGCGGCGGCGAGCAGGTGCGCACCCACGCAGACCGAGGCCACCCGTCGCGAACGCGCGGCCAGCTCCCTCACCTGTGCCACCAGTTCCGGGTCCGTGAGGGCGCGCACGTTCCGTTCCGCGTCCAGCTCGACGGCGCCGGGGACGATCAGGGTGTCGATCCGGCGCTCGGCCGCCTGCGCGAAGGTCACGTCGGGCACGACCCGCACGCCCGCCGCCGTCCGGACCGGCTCCAGGGTCGCGGCGGCGAGCAGCACCTGGTAGCCGGTCGCGTCCGGGGTCTCCCGCCGCAGCAGGGCGAAGACCTCCGGCGGACCGGTGACGTCGAGCAGGTCCACCCCCTCGAACAGCATGATGACCAGGCGTCTGCCGAGCACGTTCCGCTCCCCCGGGTGTCCGATTCTGCGCATCGGATGACATGGTGCGTCATTCCGCCCGGATCGTAGCGTCGAGGCATGACGACGACCCTGCGTGACCTCAACGCCCTCGACCCCACCCCGGCCGCCCTCGCCGATTCGACCCTGATCCTCATCGACTACCAGAACACCTACACCCAGGGCGTGATGGAGCTCGACGGCTGGAAGGAGGCCCTGAATGCGGCCGCCGGTCTGCTGGCACGCGCCCGCGCCGCCGGTGCGCCGGTGATCCACGTCGTCAACGACGGCGGCGCGGGAACCCCGTACGACGTGCGGGCCGAGATCGGCCGGATCCACCCGGCCGTCGCCCCGCTCGCGGGGGAGCCGACGGTGGTGAAGACCGCGCCGAACGCCTTCCTGGACACCGAGCTGGGCGGGCTCGTCGACGCGGCCGGCCGGCGCAGGCTGGTCGTCGCGGGGTTCATGACCCACCTGTGCGTCGCCTTCACCGCCCAGGGCGCGTTCCTGCGCGGCGACCAGGTCACCGTCGTCGCCGACGCCTGCGCGACCCGGCCGCTGGACACGCCCGTCGGCACGGTCACCGCCGGGCAGCTGCATGACGCCGCGCTGGCCACGGTCCACGACCTGTACGGCGTGGTCGTGCCGTACGGCGCGTCCCTCGGCTGACGACGCACGACGGCAGGGCCGCCGGGGAGGGCGGCCCTGCCGGGCGGATCAGCGGGAGTGGATCAGCGGGCGTGGGTCAGGAGGCGGTCAGCGCCGTGTCGTCGACGACGAAGCTGGTCTGCGCCCCGGAGCCCTCGACGCCGGTGAACTTGACTGTCACCGTCTGGCCCGCGTAGGCGGACAGGTTGAAGGAGTACTGCGCGTAGCCGGAGGCCGCGTTCAGGTTGGAGTAGGTCCCCAGCGTCGACAGCACCGTGCCGGAGGCGTTCAGCACCTGCACCTTGAGCGTGTCGGAGGCGGTGGTGCTCGTCTTGTCCGAGTCGACGTGCAGCCAGAAGGAGAGGTTCGCGGCACACCCGGCCGGGACGGCCACCGACTGCGCGAGGGTGTCCGTGTGGGCGCTGCCGTAGCCGTCCAGCCACGCGTCCCAGCTGCCGGAGTGCGCGGGCTCGGAGGAGGTGTCGCTGTTGAGAACACCGGACGTCATGCTCCACGGCGTGGCGCTGCCGGTCTCGAACCCGGGGTTGCCGAGCTTCTGGCCGGGGCCGGTGCAGCCGCCGCCGCTGCTCGGGTTGACCGTCCAGGTGAAGGTGGCGGAGCCGGAGGCGCCGGTGGTGTCCGTGGCCGTCACGGTGACGGTGGAGCTGCCCGCCGTCGTCGGGGTGCCGGAGACCAGGCCCGTCGAGGAGTTGATCGAGAGGCCGGCCGGGAGGCCGGTCGCGGCGTAGGTGAGCGTCTGGCCGGAGGCGGAGTCGCTCGCGCCGAGCTGGAGCGAGGCGGCCGTGCCGACCGTGGCCGTCTGCGTGCCCGGGTTGGTCACGGTGACGGTGTTCGCGCCGCTGCTGCCGCCGCCGAAGGCGTCCGTGATCGGCGTCGCGCTCGCGGCGTTGCCCGTCGCCGCCACGCCGAGGCTGTCCTCGACCGTGCGCAGCACGTTGTCGTGGGTGATGTTCTCGCTGTACTGACCGGCCGTCACGCCCGCGCCGACCATCAGGGTCGGAATCTGGTTGCTGGCGCTGGAGTCGTCCTCGTCCCAAGTGACCACGAGCAGGCTGTTGTGGGTCTTGGCCCACTGGGCGTAGCTGTCGATGTTGTTCTTCAGCCAGGTGTCGCCCTGCTGAATCGTGCCGTCGTGCATGTCGTCCAGCAGGTTGGGGACGACGAAGCCGAGCTTGGGCAGCGTGGTGTAGTCGGTCGGGTAGGCCGCGAAGGTGCGGTTGTCGGCCGCCGGCACGTCGGTGAAGTTCGACCAGGGGTTGTGCTTGCGGGCGTACTCGCCGCTGGTGCAGCCGGTGTAGCCGTCCGAGGGCATCGACTCGGAGTAGCCGGTGAAGCTGTCGCCCGCCGCCAGCGCCTCGCCACCGAGGTCGGGGCCGGAGAAGGTGTGCGGGCAACTGTCGTCGGAGACGCCCTGCGTCGAACCCGAGAAGAGCTCCAGGTAGTTGGGCTCACTGGGGTGGGTGACCGCGAAGGACTGGGTGAAGACGGCGCCCTGCGAGGCGAGGGTGTTGATGTAGGGCGCGGAGGAGCTGCCGATGATCTCGTCGTAGGCGTGGTTCTCCTCGATGACCACCAGGACGTGGTCGAAGTGCGGCACCGACGTGGCGGCGGTGGCCGTCACGGACGCGGGTGTCGCGTGTGCGGCGGGCGCGGTGAGGGCCGCCAGCGCTGCGGCGGTGGCCGCGAGGGCGACGGCCGCTGATCGGATCTTCCGGTTCACGATGGTCTCCCGAAGGCTTCGCGAATCGCTCTGGGGCGACCCGGTCCGGCCGCCCCCGACACGGTCGTCGAGCCGCGTGGGCATGACAAGAGGAATCGGCTACTCCTACGCGGAAGTTCACTTTCTGTGCGTTTCCTGTGAGCGAGGTGAACAGGTGAAAACGCCGCTGATTGCTCAGAATTGCTAGGCATTGCCTGCATACGGGTGAATTCTGTCGGTCGACCCTTGCCGGGCTGCTTATGATCCACTTCCTGTGACGCCAAGTCAGAGCTCAACCCGTACGGACGCCGCCGACGTGGTGATCCTCGGCGCCGGACCCGCCGGGCTGGTGCTGGGCAACCTCCTGCACGCGAACGGGATCGACTGCCTCGTCCTGGAGCGGGCCGAGCGCTCCCACCTGCACGCCCGCGCCCGCGCCGGGTTCCTCGCCGCGAACACCGTGCGCGTCCTCGCACGCCACGGACTCGCGGACGGCCTGCTCAGGCACGGCACCCGCCACGCCGTCTGCGAGTTCCGCACCGAGGACGGCCGGTTCCGGCTCGACTACGGCACCCTCGGCCGCGGCGAGCAGCACACCGTCTACCCGCAGCAGGAGCTGGTCGCGGACCTGCTGGCGCGCTACCTCGACGCGGGCGGGCGGATCAGCTTCGGCACCGAGGCCCTCGCCGTGCTCGGCGCCGAGGGCGACCGTCCCGTCGTCACCGTGTGCGGCGCGGACGGCCGTCCGGGCCGGGTGCCCGCCCGCTACGTCGCCGGCTGCGACGGCCGGCACGGAGCCGCGCGCCGCTCGCTGCCGCCCGAGGCCGTCCGCCACCGCCGCGACCACGGCGTCTCCTGGCTCGGCCTGCTCGCGCAGGCCCCGCCGAGCCTCGACGCGGTCGGCTACGCGGTGCACGAGCGCGGCTTAGCCGGGCACATGGCGCGCACCCCCGACGTGACCCGCTACTACCTGCAGTGGGAACGCGGCGTCCCGGCCGAGGCCTGGTCCGAGGAGCGTGTCTGGGACGAGCTGGCGCTGCGCATGCGCGCCGCCGACCACGGCCCGCTGCGGCAGGGCCGGATCGTCCAACGGGCCGTCGTCGACCTGGAGTCCGACGTGCTGGAGCCGCTGCGGTACGGCTCGCTGTTCCTGGCCGGCGACGCCGCGAGCCTGCTCGCGCCCGCCGCCGCCAAGGGCGCGAACCTCGCCGTCCTGGCAGCGGAGCTGCTGGCCGAGGCCCTGCTCGACGACCTCGTCCACGGCGACCCCTCGGGGCTCGAGCGCTACTCCGCGCGCTGTCTGGAGCACCTGTGGCGGGCGCAGGAGTTCTCCCACTGGATGGTCCAACTGCTGCACCACCCGTCCGGGGTGGGGGGCGAAACGTTGTTCCACGACGCGTTGCGGCGTTCGCGCCTGACCTCCCTGCGCACCTCGCGCGCGCACCAGGACTGGTTCGCCGAGAACTACGTCGGCGTCTGACCACCGCGGCCACCCGGCCACCTGCCACCTGACCACCTGACCACCTGACCACCTGACCACCTGACCCCCGAGGTTGCCCGTGATGACGACGATCCCGACCGACGCCGCCCGCCTGCGCGCCGCGGTCGCCTTCGTCCGGCAGCAGGACACCGCCGCGTTGCTGGCGCTGCTGCTGCCCGGCCTGGACGGACCCGAGCTGCGTGCGCTGGTCGACCGGTGCCGGTTCTCCCACGCCGCCCTGCTCGTCTTCCCGGAGTCCGAGCGGGCGCTCCGCGCCCAGCTGGCCGACTGCGGCCTGGCCCCGGACGTCGAGGCGCTGCCCAGCGTCGTGGTCCGCGACCGCCTCGCCACGCGGCACGGACACGAGGCCGGCCGGCTCGCCGTCACCATCCTGCGTCCGCCCGTACCCGGGCCGGAGGCAGAGCCCCGCACGGTCGAGATCTTCGCGCTGACGGTGCCGCCCGGCTCGCCGCTCGCCCCGGTCGCCGCGCGCGAGCGGGTCGAGCAGCACGAGGCGCACCTGGCCTTCGAGGTCGACCGGCCCGACCCGCTGGTGCTGCGCGGCATGCGCGCGCTGCTCGCACGCCACGGCGCGGTCGCCGACGGCGGCGGCTACAACCCGCACGAGGACGGCACGGTCTTCTACTTCACCGCGCCCGCCGACTCCAAGGCCGGCTACGGTCGCGTCGAGCTCTACGCGCCGGGCGACCACCGCGAGGTGCTGGCGGCCCACCTGGCCGAGCACCGCGCCCAGCAGCCGGCCGAAACGTTGCTGCGCCTGCTGACGGGCGCCTGGACCACGCAGGCGCTGGCCGTCCTCGCGCAGCTGCGGGTGCCCGACGCCATGGCGCTCGACACCGCGACCACGCCCGAGGGCCTGGCCGCGCGGGTGGGCGCCGATCCCGAGTCCCTGGCCCGGCTGCTGCGCTACGCCGGCATGCTCGGCGCCGTCGTGGCCGAGGACCACGTCGAGCACCAAGGCGTGAGGGAGGCCTACCGGCTCACCCCGCTCGGCGAGCTGCTGCGGGCCGACGCCCAGGGCTCGCTGCGACCGCTCGCCCTGATGTACGGGGGGCCGTTCTACCGCTCCTTCGGGCACCTCGCCCACACCGTCCGGACCGGCGAGGTGGCCTTCGACCACCTCTTCGGCGAGAACCACTTCGACCACTTCGCCCGCGATCCGGAGCTCGCGGAGCTGTTCGACCGGTCCATGGCCGCCAGCTCGCGCCTCTTCGAACCGCTCACCGCCCACCCGGTCGTCACCGCGGCGGCCGCCACGCCCGTCCCCGCCACCGTCGTCGACGTCGCGGGCGGCAACGGCGAGCTCCTCGGGCGCCTGCTCACCGCGCACCCGCGGCTGCACGGCGTCCTCCTGGAACGCCCCCACGCCGTCGCGGCCGCCCGCCGGGCGCTGACCGCCGCGGGTTGCGCCCCCCGCTGCGCCTATGTGACGGGCGACTTCGCGGACGTCCCGCCGGACGCCGACGTCTACGTCCTCTCCCGCGTCCTGCACGACTGGGACGACGACCGCTGCCGCGCCATCCTGCGCCACTGCGCGGACGCCATGCCGCCCCACGCGGACCTGCTGATCGTCGAGCGCCTGCTGCCCACCGACGGCTCGCCCTCGCTCGCCACCGCCTGGGACCTCCACATGATGTGCAACGTGGGCGGCCGCGAACGCACCGCGCCCCACTACGCCCGCCTTCTCGCCGACGCCGGTCTCACCCTGGTCGGCCACACCCCCCTTCCGCTCGACGCACACGTTCTCCACGCCCGCGGCATCCACGCCCGCCGGACGGAGGGCCGGTAGCCTCGGGGGATGGCGAAGTACTTCGACGTGCATCCGGAGAATCCGCAGGCGCGCATCATCGACAACGTGGTGGACCTGGTCCGGTCGGGATCGCTGGTCGCGTATCCCACGGACTCGTGTTTCGCGCTCGGCTGCCAGCTCGGCAACCGGGAGGGGATCGCGCGGATCCGGACCATCCGGCAGCTGGACGACCGGCACCACTTCACGTTGGTGTGTCAGAACTTCGCGCAGCTCGGCCAGTTCGTGCAGATCAACAACAACGTCTTCCGGGCGATCAAGGCGGCGACGCCCGGAAGCTACACCTTCATCCTTCCCGCGACGAACGAGGTGCCGCGCCAGTTGCTGCACCCGAAGAAGAAGACGGTCGGGGTCCGCATCCCCGACCACGTCGTCACCCAGGCGCTGCTGGCCGAGCTGGGGGAGCCGCTGCTGTCGAGCACGCTGCTGATGCCGGGCGAGGAGGAGCCGATGACGCAGGGCTGGGAGATCAAGGAGCGCCTGGACCACGTCGTGGACGCGGTGCTCGACTCCGGGGACTGCGGCACCGAGCCGACCACGGTCGTCGACTTCTCCTCCGGCGTCGCCGAGATCGTCCGTTACGGCGCGGGCGATCCCACCCGGTTCGAGTAGGAGCGCCGTGCCGGAGGAGGGGCGGCAGCCGACGAAGCGCCCGCTCACCCTGCGGCTGCCGGCCGATCTGGTCGAGTGGTTGCAGGAGTTCGCCGAGATCTCGCACCGCACCGTCGAGGACGTGGTGCGGCCGCTGGTCGAGGCGGAGCGGGCTCGGGTCGAGGAGAACTGGGACCGGGACTGAGCGGGTCGGCCCGTCGACTCTCCTCGGGTCAGGCCCGCTCAGTTCTGGTCGGAGGCGTCGGCGTAGACGTTCCCCGGGGTGACCACCTGGGTGATCGCGCGGCCGAGCAGGGTGCTGGGGTTCTCGTCGTTCGAGCGGATGTCGGTGTTCAGCAGGATGACCAGCGTGGCTCGCTGGGCGGGCAGGTAGATCGTCAGGCTCTGGTAGCCGGGCAGGGAGCCCGCGTGGCCGATCCAGCCGTGGTTGATGTCGATGCCCAGGCCGTAGGCGTCACCCGGGGCCGGGGTGGGCACCGCCGCCAGGCGTTCCGCCTGGGTCTGTGGCGTCAGCAGGCGGCCGGTCGCCACGTCCGCCGCCCACGCGTGCAGGTCCTCCAGGTCCGAGATCATCGCGCCGGCCGCCCAGCCCCAGCTGGGGTTGAAGTCCGTCGCGTCCGCCTCGGCGCCGGTGGGCGTCTGGTCGGTGTAGCCGTGGGCGTGCGGTGAGGGGAACTCCGCGGCCCTGGGCAGGAAGGTGCGGTCCAGGCCCAGCGGACGGGTGATCATGTCGCGGATGTCGTCCCGCAGCGCGCGGTGGGTGACCTTCTCGACAACCAGGCCGAGCAGCACGGTGTTGGTGTTGGAGTAGTCGAACTGCGTGCCCGGCGCGAACCGGTTCGGGTGCGCGAACGCGAAGGCCAGCAGTTCCCCGGGGGTGTACTGGCGGTGCGGCTCGGTCTGCAGCAGGTGCTGGAAGCCGGTGTCCGCACTGTAGGGGAACAGGCCGCTGCGCATCTCCGCGAGCTGCCGCAGCGTGATGTGGCGCCCGTCCGGGACACCCGGCACGTAGTCGGCGATCGGGTCGTCGAGGCCGACCGCGCCGCGGTCGACGAGCTGGAGCAGCGCGGTGACGGTGAAGGTCTTGGTCTCGCTGCCGATACGCATGAACAGGTCGGGCCGCATCGGGGTGCAGGCGTCCTTGTCGGCGAGGCCGAAGGCCCGGACGTAGCGCGGCTGCCCCTGCCGCCACAGCCCGACGATCACGCCGGGCACCCCGGCCCGCGTGGCGGTGTCCTGGATGACGCGGTCGAGCCTGGCCGCGAGGTCCGCGGGCTGTCGCGGGGCGGCGGGGGCGGCGGTCACGGGCAGGGCGGCGGTCAGGCAGGCGGCGACGGTCGTGGCGACGGCGCGCAGGGTTCGGCGGGGCAGGCCCCGGCGGATTCGGATACGCATGCCTCCTCGATAGGCCCGCGCGGGCCCGGAGGCGCCGCGCCACGCGCGGCCGTCCGGGGGATCAACCCGATCGGGTCTCCCCGGCCCCCTCCTTGGCCGTGGCCTTTCGCTCCGGCTTGCGTGCGGGCGGTCCGGCGGTGAACTTGCGGCTGAGCCGCAGCATCTGGGCGGGTGTCACGTGCGGCAGGTAGGCCTTGCCGATCGCGTTCGCCAGGGCGGGGAGCTGGGCCGGGTCGGGGTAGACCATGTAGAGCGGCAAGTAGGTGGGCTGGAACTTGGCCTTGAAGGCGAGCAGCGAGCGGAAGCCGTAGGCCGGTTCGAGCGCCCGGCCGAGCACGTCCAGCAGGCGCTGAAGCGCCGCCGGCTGCTCGCCGCGGTCCATCCGGGCCAGCGGGGCGCCGGAGAGACTCATGAACCGCGCGCCCTCCTCCTTGAAGGTCGTCGCCGCCGTCGCGATCAGGTACTCCATCACGCCCTGGAAGGACCCGTTGCCCCGGCGCATGAAGTCCAGCGTCCAGCCGACCGGCTCCCCGTCCTCGTGGCAGGGCAGCCAGCTGGTGATCCCCTGGAGGGTGCCCTCCTCGTCGAGAGCGACCACGATGCGTACCCGCGGGTCCTCCAGCTCGTCCAGGCCGCCGAGGGTGAAGCCCATCTCCGGCAGGCCCTTGTCGGCGACCCACTCCTCGGACAGTGCGCGGACCTGCTCCTGCACGGCGACGGGCGCGGTCGGCCAGGTGTACCAGTGCGCGGTCACCCCTGCCTTGCCCGCCCGGTTCAGCGCGCTGCGGACGTCCTGCCAGCGCTTGCCGGTGAAGGCGAGGTCCGGCAGGGGCAGCACGGTGTCCTCGGCCACCTGGAGCGAGGACCAGCCCAGCCGGTCGGTGACGTCCTTGGTCTCCTGGGTGACGCTGTAGAAGCACGGCGTCCAGCCCCGGTCGTCGCAGACGTGGGTGAACTCGGCGACCGCCGGGCCGCGGGCGGCCGGGTCGCCGTAGGGGCCGCCGAGCGTCAGCGCGGTGCTGCCGATGACGCGGAAGGCGATCGCGGCCCGGCCGTCGGGGGAGAGCCAGTGGTCGTTGCCCGGCCAGGTCGTCATGTACGCGAGCGTGGATCCGCCGTACCGCAGCAGCACCTCCTCGGCGAGCGCGGACCGGTCGACCCGGCGGCGCACCCCGGCCCGCCAGAACGCCACGAACAGCCCGATCAGCACGATGATCCAGAACACCGGTCCGGCGAACTCCCACAGCAGCCTCGCGTGCGCGGTCTCCGGCAGGAAGGCGCCCAGATGCTTGCCCAGCAGCGGCAGGTAGACCGGGGGCACCAGGCGCTTCGGGTAGTCCGAGACGATCTGGTGGAAGACCGGCACGGGGGCGAACTGCGTCCGGGCGTCGTAGGTGAACTTGATGTACACCGCGCCCACCACGACGAAGCTGAGCACGGCGATCCCCAGGAAGGTCAGGACCGTCTCGCGCTCCGCCCTGATCCGGAAGTGGCGGCGGGTGAGGAAGAGGACCAGCAGCACGCTCACCGGAATGCACATCTGCAGGATCGAGTAGAAGGTGAACGGGCCGGAGGAGGAGGGGCGTTTGAGGAAGTAGTAGCGCAGTTCGGCCAGGATCATCAGGACGCGCAGCACGACCGCGGCCCACCAGGCCATGCTGCGTCCGCGCCACAGCCCGACGGCGATGACGACGATGAGGCAGAGCGGGACCCAGTAGACGAAGACGGCCGGACTGTTGGCCAGCGCGTAGTCCACGCGGGCGTTCGTGCAGGTCTGGGTGTGCGCCAGGGCGCCGGCGCAGGAGGCCTCGACGTAGGCGGCGGAGGTGTTCACCCCGATGAAGAGCTCGCGGTAGAGCGCGAGCGGCCCGTCGGTGTCGTGGGTGAGCCAGGTGATCAGGGGGCCGAGCGCCGCGACCGAGGCGAAGACGGCGACCAGCAGCCGCGTCTCCGCGTGGGAGGAGGGCAGCAGCCGCACGCCGCGCAGGGAGTGCCGGTCGGTGAGCAGCAGCACTCCGGCGACCAGGCCGATCAGTGCCGCCCCGGTGCGGGCGAGGTCGATGACTTCCCCGGCGTAGAAGAGGAAGAGCAGTGTCGCCGTCACCAGCAGCAGGCGCAGCCGGCGTCGCCACAGCGCGGTCAGCGAGGCGCTGAACGCGAGCCCGACCCCGACCAGGCCCGGCGTCGGGCCGACGGTCCGGTCGCCGATGAGGCTCCCCAGCCAGGGATCGGCGGTGGCGCCGCCGATCTCCATCGCGGCGATCGCCAGCAGGGCACCGCCCACCTGGCAGACCAGGAAGAGCGAGGCGGCCGTGAACGAGCCCAGTCGCCGCTCGGCGGGCAGCAGCGTGATCAGTGTCAGGCCGGTGGCGACGAGGTAGCCGAACCAGCCGTGTTGCCACAGGCCGTAGGTGAACAGCGTCCACCAGCGGCCGCCGGTGATCGTGTCCGTGCCCAGGCCGGCCCAGTGGGCCGCTCCACCGGCCCCCAGGCCGAGGACGAAGAAGACCACGACCAGGCCGAGCGACACCGGTGCCTTCCGCAGGACACCGAGCACGCCGACACCCGCGGTCCACCAGCGGTGCAGCCCACCACCACCCGTCTGCTCAAGAGCAGCTCCGGTCATGCCTCCAGGATTCCACCGTCTGCTCCGGCGGGCGCGCGTACCGGCTCCGACCAGCGCAAACGATGATCTTTGGTCGAACCTCTGGGCATAGTCCTTACTTGACGGTAACTTACTCGGGCGTCAGGTCCAACTGTGATCCGTTTCACGAACCTGGGGGCCCACCCATGCCCAGCACTCCCATGCGCAGAACCGCCTCGCGCCTCCTGGCCGTCGCCGTGGTCGCGGCGATGACCGGTGCCGCCGCGCCGATGGCCGCGGCCGCCGCCGCCCGTTCGGCGTCCACGGCGGACGACTCCTTCTACAGCTACGACGGCAGCGCGCCCCTCGCGTCCTACGCGCCCGGCGACGTGCTGAAGGAGCGGACGCTCCAGTACCACCTCCTCGGCCTGCCGACGCCGGTCCAGGTGATCCAGATCCTGTACCGCACCGTCGACGCGCAGGGCCGACCCGCGGCCAACGTCACCTCCGTGGTCCGCAGTCTGACCGGCGACCGCACCAGGGCGGTGTCCTACCAGTCGTTCTACGACTCGCTGAACCCCGCGGACAGCCCCTCCCGCGCCATCGCCGGAAACCTCACCCTGGGCGGGGCGATCCCCAACGCCGAGGCGATCCTGCTGGTACCCCTGCTGGCGCAGGGCTACAGCCTGGTCATCCCCGACACCGAGGGGCAGACGGCCGACTTCGCGGCCGGTCCGGAGTACGGCGCCACCACCCTGGACTCGATCCGCGCCGCCACCAGGGCCGCCGACACGGGCCTGACCACCGACACCCGCTTCGGGCTGATGGGCTACTCCGGTGGCGCCATCGCCACCGACTGGGCCGCCGCCATGGCCCCCGCCTACGCGCCGGAGGTGAACCGGAAGCTGGTCGGCTTCGCCGAGGGCGGCCTGCTGGTGGACCCGGCGCACAACCTGCGCTACGTCGGCGGCTCGCTGGTCTGGTCGGGCGTCATCCCCATGGCGATCATCGGGGTCTCCCGCTCCTTCGGCATCGACCTCACGCCCTACCTCAACAGCTACGGCCTCAGCGTCTACAACTCCCTGCAGCAGGGGTCGATCGTCAACGCGCTCGGCCGCTACCCCGGGCTGAGCTGGAAGTCGCTGGCCAAGCCGCAGTACGCCAACCCGGACTCGGTGCCCGCCTTCGTCGACGCGGTCAACCGGATCAACCTCGGCTCCGCCGCCACCCCCACCATCCCGGGCTATATCGGCCAGGGCGACGGCGGCGTCCTCGAGGGGACCTTCAGCAACCTCCCGGGCGTCGGCACCGGGGACGGGGTGATGGTCGCCGGGGACGTCAGGGCGCTGGCCCGGCAGTACTGTGCCACCGGCGACCAGGCGATCCAGTACCAGCAGTTCGACGCGCTCAGCCACATCGGGACCGCCGTGGCCTGGGCGCCCACCGCCATCGGCTGGCTCGCGGACCGCTTCGGCGGCCGGACGGCCCCCTCCGACTGCGGCGGCATCGAGGCGGGCAACTCGCTGGCCCCGGAGGCCGTCACGCCGTAACGGACGCGCGGCCTGTCAGCGCCCCTGTCACCCGTGTCAGGCGGGTGACAGGGCGGTGACAGCGCCGCTCGCGACCGTTGTCCTCATGAGGAACTCGGCGATAGCGGTCTCGGGACTGCGCAAGGCATACGGCGACAGGGTCGTGCTCGACGGCATCGACTTCGAGGTCGCCACCGGATCGGTCTTCTCCCTGCTGGGCCCGAACGGCGCCGGCAAGACGACCACGGTCAACATCGCGACGACGTTGACGAAGGCGGACGCCGGCACGGTCCGCGTCGGCGGGCACGACGTCGCCGCGGCGACCCGGCAGGTGCGCCGGGTCATCGGCGTGACCGGCCAGTTCGCGGCGGTGGACGAACTGCTGACCGGCCGCGAGAACCTGCGGATGATGGCGGACCTCAGGCGGATCCGCTCCGCCGACCGCCTCGTGGCGGGGCTGCTGGACCGCTTCGACCTGGCTGGTTCGGCCGACGCGCTCGCCTCGACCTACTCGGGCGGCATGCGCCGCAAGCTCGACCTGGCGATGACGCTGGTGGGCGATCCGGAGATCATCTTCCTGGACGAGCCGACGACGGGCCTGGACCCGCGCAGCCGCCGCACCATGTGGGAGATCGTCCGCGACCTGGTCGCCGACGGCACCACGATCTTCCTCACCACGCAGTACCTGGAGGAGGCCGACCAACTGGCCGACCAGGTCGCGGTGCTCGACCAGGGCCGTGTGGTCGCCCAGGGCACCCCCGCGGAGCTCAAGCGCCAGGTGCCCGGCACCCACGTCCGGCTCCGGTTCACCGCCGAGGCCGAACTCGACGCGGCGGCGCGGGTCCTGGCCGGCGCGGCGCGCGACGACCAGGAGCTGACCCTGCGGGTCCCCAGCGACGGCGGCTCGCGGTCACTGCGCGCCCTGCTGGACCGGCTCGACGAGTACGGGCTCAGCGCCGAGGAGTTCTCCGTCCACACGCCGGACCTCGACGACGTCTTCCTGGCCCTGACCGGGCACAGCGGGCGCACCGGGCACGCCGGGCACTCGAACACCCCTGACACGCAGGAAACCACCTCGGAGGCGATCGCACGATGAGCACCCTGACGACCTCGCTCGGCGACTCGGCCATCATGCTGCGCCGCAACTTCCGGCACACGGTCCGCAACCCCGTCACGGTCTTCCAGGCGGTGCTGTTCCCCATCGTGATGATGTTCATGTTCGTCTACGTCTTCGGCGGCGCCTTCGACGTCGGCGGCGGCAGGTACGTCGACTACGCGGTGCCCGGCCTGCTCGTGATGGCCCTCGGCTACGGGCTGGGCCCGACCGCGGCGGCCGTCAACGGCGACATGACCAAGGGCGTCATCAACCGCTTCAAGGTCATGGACGTCTCCCACGGGGCCGTGCTCTCCGGCCACGTCGTCTCCACCACCGCGCGCGGTCTGATCGCCGACGCGGCGATCATCGGCGTCGGCTTCGCGATGGGGTTCCGTCCGCACGGCAGCGCGCTCGACTGGGTCGCCGCGATCGGCGTCATGGCGCTGCTCGGCTTCGCGCTCAGCTGGCTCACCGTCGCGATGGGCCTGGCGGCCAAGACGGTGGAGTCGGCGGGCATGGCGACCGTACCGCTGATCATGCTGCCCTTCCTGAGCAGCGCGTTCGTGCCCGCCGACAAGATGGGTCCCGGCATCCGGCAGTTCGCCGAGTACCAGCCGTTCACCCCGATCATCGAGACGCTGCGGGCCCTGCTGTCGGGCGGACACGCCTCGACCACCCAGGCGGTCGCCGCCGTCGCCTGGTGTGTCGGACTGGGCCTGCTCGGCTACGTGTGGGCGGTCTCCACCTTCCGGAAGCGTGCCTGATCCGCCCCCGGGTTCACGGCGTGAGCGCTCACGGCGCGAGCGCTCACGGTGCGAGCGTGAGTTCGACCAGAGCGGACCAGTCGCCCGTCGCACCCTCCCGAGCCGCCTCGGCGAGGATCTCCCCGATCCTCTCGCCGAGGCGGTTCCGCACGTCCCGCTCGATCCTGGCCGCGTCCACGTCCGAGCGGTCGGGCAGGCCGCGCACGGTCTCGCTCGCCGCCAGCAACCGCGCGGCGCGCTCGGGTTCGTCGCGGCGCAGGGCCAGGTCCGCGACGCCCACCAGCACGCGGGCGACCAGGGGCGCGTGCCCCGCCTCGCACGCCGCCGACCAGGCGGCGGCCCGGTGGACGCGGGACTCCTCGACGTCCGCGGCGAGGTACCCGAACAGCTCGTGGGTCAGGGCCCGGATCTGCGGCTGCTCCGCGTCCGCGGCCAACAGGGTTGTGGTGATGCCGAGTTGTCTGCGCGCCTCGGTCACGTCTCCCGCCCAGCGGGCCAGCTCCGCCTGGGCGAGGGCCAGTTCCGCCAGCGCGTTCGGCCAGGTGACCCGGGCCGCCCAGCGCCGCGCCTCCGCGAGCGCGGCGTCGGCCGCGGGGTCGTCGCCGAGCAGCCGGTGGAGCTTGGCCTGGGCGGCCCGCATCCGGATCACGTCCTCGGTGGCGCCGAGCTCGGTGACGACCGCGATCGCGCGCTCGTAGTGCGCGCAGGCGGCGGCGAAGTCGCCCCGGACCGCGATCCGGTCGGCGAGTTCGGTCAGCGCGAAGGAGATGCCGAAGCGCTCGCCGAGCTCCTGGAACCGGTCCAGGGCCGCCTCCAGGTAGGCGTCGGCCTCGCGGCCCTGCTGCCCGATCATGATGCGGGTCTTGCCCAGGTGCAGGCAGGCCAGCGCCCGCACCCACGGGTCCTCGTTCTCCAGCAGCGGATCGAACGCCGTCAGGAAGGCGTCCGGGCCTTGCAGCAGGTGCTCGACCGCGTCGATCAGCGCCAGCAGCGGGTAGCCGCCCCTGCCGTTCCGACCGCTCCGACCGCTCTGACTGTTCCGGCTGAGCCGGTAGGCCTCGTGGATCCACTCCGCCGCCTGGTGCTCGTCCCCGCGCCCGGAGCTCACGAAGAGCACGATCAGCCCGTGGACCATGGCCCGGACGTCGTCCGGCGCCTCGCCCGGGGTCCTGGCGGCGGCGGTGATCAGCTCCATGCCCTCCGAGCGGTGCCCGCCGAGCCACCAGTACCAGCCCGCCCCCGCTGCCAGCCGCAGCGCCGGCTCCGCCTCACCCGCGGCGAGGGCGCCGCGCATCGCCGAGGCGATGTCGTCGTGCTCCGCCTCCAGCACCGCGAGCCACTCCAACTGCTCGGCGCGCCGCAGATGCGGGTCGGCCGTCTCGGCCAGCTCGGTGCACCAGGCGAGATGGGCCCGGCGGGCGCTGACCGCCTCGCCCGCCTCGGCGAGGCGCAGCGCGGCGTACTCCCTGATGGTGCCGAGCATCCGGTACCGCGGCGCCTCCCGGTCGCCCTCGGCGCGCAGCAGCGACTTCTCCGCCAGGGAGGTCAGCAGCTCCAGCACCTCGTCCGGCTCGACGTCCCCGCTGTCCTCGCCCGCGCAGACCCGCTCAGCCGCTTCCAGGGTCGCGCCACCGGAGAAGACCGCGAGCCGGCGCAGCACCGCCCGTTCGGCGTCGGACAGCAACTCCCAGCTCCAGTCGACCACCGCCCGCAGCGTCCGGTGGCGCGGCAGGGCGGTGCGGCTGCCACCGGTCAGCAGGCGGAACCGGTCGTCGAGCCGGTGCGCGAGCTGCTCGACGGACATGGTGCGCAGCCGGGCCGCGGCCAGCTCGATGGCCAGTGGCATGCCGTCCAGCGCCCGGCAGACGCGTACCAGCGTCGCGAGCGAGGCGGGGGAGTTGTCGGCGGCGGCGAGGTCCGGGCGCACCGCTGCGGCGCGGTCCCGCAGCAACCGGACGGCGGGGGAGGCCCCGACCTCGTCCGGGGATGCGTCCGGCTCCGGCAGCGTCAGCGGCTCGACCGGCCACAGCGCCTCGCCGGTGATGCCGAGCGGCTCCCGGCTGGTGGCGAGGATCCGTAGCCGGCGGCAGTCGCCGAGCAGGCGGTGGGCGAAGACCGCAGCGGCCTCGATCAGGTGCTCGCAGTTGTCCAGCACCAGCAGCGTTCCTCGCTCGCGGACCGCGGCGACGAGCCGGTCGGTCGCGTCCGCGTGCGGGGTCTCCCCCAGCAGGGTGTCGCGCAGGCCCAGCGCGGTGAGCGTCGCCTGTGCCAGGTCGGCCTCCGTCCCGCCCGGGCCGATCGCGGCGAGCTCCACCAGCCAGGCACCGTCCGGCAGTTCACCGAGCACCTGGCGGGCGGTCTCGGTCGCCAGCCGGGTCTTGCCCGAGCCGCCGGGGCCGATGAGCGTGGTGAGCCGGTGCCCGCCCACCAGCGCGCGAACGGCCGCGAGGTCGGCCTCCTTGCCGACGTAACTGGTCAGCTCGGCCCGCAGGTTCGTCCGCGCGGCCCGTGCCGCCGGCTCCTGGGCCTGGGCCGGTCGCGCTCTCCGTGGAGTCAACTCGCCGCGCAGCAGCGCGACGTGCAGCGCCGACAACTCCGGCGAGGGGTCGACGCCGAGCGCGTCGGCGAGTGCCTCCCGGGCGCGCTGGAAGACTAGCAGCGCCTCACTGTCCCGCCCTGCGGCAGCCAGCGCCCGCATCAGCGCCGCGACGAGCCGCTCCCGCACCGGGTGCGCGGCCACCAGGTCGCTCAGCTCGGTGACCAGCGCGGCTCCGTGTCCGAGCGCGATCTCGGCGTCGGCCCGCTCCTCCGTCGCCGCCAGGCGCATCGCCTCCAGCCGCACGGCCACGGCTTCGCACGCGGCGCTGTCCGGCAGCCCCACGTCCTCCAGCGCCGCGCCCCGCCACAGCTCCAGCGCCTCACCCAGCAGGCGCGCCCGCCCGGCGGCGTCCTCCCCGCGCGCCTGTCCGGCGCCGACGAGCCGCTCGAACCGCACGGCGTCGACGTCCTCGGGCGCCACCAGCAGCCGGTAGCCGTCCGGCTGTCCCTCGATCACCCCGGCTGGCAGCAGTTTCCGCAGCCGCGACACCAGCCGCTGCAAGGCGTTCGCCGCGTCCACGGGCGGGTGCTCGCCCCAGATCCAGTCGACGAGTGCGGCCTTCCCCACCACCCGTCCGGGCCTGAGCGCGAGCGCCACCACCAGCCCCCGCAGCCGCGCCCCCGCCACCTCGGCGACTCCGTCGTCGCCCGTCCGCACCTCCAACGGCCCCAGCATCGCGATCTGCACCCGCTGATTTTGCCACGGGGTCCGCAGGTGCGTGTCGGGGTGGGAAGGTCGGTGGGGGCGCTCTAGCGTGGGTTCTCATGGCCTCTTCGATGACACCGCGTGGTCGTGCTCCCCGGCAGCAGGTGCGGGTCGGTGCGCTGTTGCGCAGACCGATGCTGTGGCTGGTGCCGTCCGTGCTGGCCGCGTTGGTCGCGCTGGTGCTGTCGCTGCTGTACATGGGCGGGGTGATCGACCCGAACGGGAACCTGCACCGGCTGCCCGTCGCCGTGGTGGACGAGGACACCGGTGCGCCGCTGCCGGGGCAGCAGCAGAACCTCGGGGCGCAGGTGGCACGTCAGATCGTCGCGGCCTCGCCCTCCGGGTCGGTCGGGTGGCGGGAGGTCGGCGAGGCGCAGGCGCGGGACCTGCTGGCGTCCGGCAAGGTGTACGGCGCGCTGGTGATCCCGGCGGACTTCACCGCGTCGGTGACCGCGCTGACCACGACGCGGGCGACGGCACGGCCGACGATCACCGTGCTCACCAACCCCGGTGTCGGCAGCCTCGGCTCCTCGCTCGCCGCCCAGATCAACCAGAACGCCGCCCACCAGGCCTCGCTCGCCATCGGCAAGCAGCTCACCGCCTCGCCCGCGACGGCGGCCGCCGACCCGACCACCAGGCTGCTGCTCGCCGACCCGGTGGCCGTGGTGACGCAGGTGGGCCATCCGATCGGGCAGCACAGCGGTCTCGGGCTGAGCGCGTTCTACTACACGCTGCTGCTCGTGCTCAGCGGCTTCATCGGCGGCAACCTCGTCCACAACGGCGTCGACACCGCGCTCGGCTACGCGGACAGCGAGATCGGCCCCTGGCACACCCGCCGGCCGACGGTCCCGATCGACCGCACCCGGACCCTGGTGCTGAAGATGGTGATGACCGCGGGGATCTCAGTGCTGACCACCAGTCTGGTCATGGTGGCCTGCATCGCCGTCCTGGGCATGGACGCCTCGCACATCCCGCTGCTGTGGCTCTTCTCCTACTGCGCCTGCCTCGCCGTCGGTCTCGGCGTGCAGGCCATCAACGCCGCGTTCGGCTCCATCGGGCAGCTGGTGTCGATGTTCGTCTTCATCGCGCTGGCCCTGCCGTCCTCCGGTGCGACCGTACCGCTGGAGGCGACCCCGGCCTTCTACCGCTTCCTCGGCGCGTTCGAGCCGATGCGGCAGCTCAGCGCGGGCGTCCGGTCCATCCTCTACTTCGACGCCCGGGCCGACGCGGGCCTCACCCGCGCCTGGGTCATGATCGCCGTCGGCTTCGTCGCCGCGCTGCTGTTCGGCTTCGCGATGACGCGCTACTACGACCGCAAGGGGCTGGAGCGGCTCACTCCGCAGCCGCAGCACGACCAGCCGCAGCACGATCAGCCGCGGCACGACGAGGCGCCGCACGACCGGCCTGAGGGGCCAGCAGCTCCTGCGCCAGGCGCATGACGGCGGTGGACCGGGCGGTCTGGCGGACGCCGTCCACCCGGGCCAGGACCAGGTCGAGCGGCGGGTGCTCGTTGGTCAGGGCGAGGGCGGCGACGCGGGCGCCGCTGTAGGTGTGGTCGGTCGCCGGGCGCTGGTGCAGGACGGAGAAGCCGTGGCCGAGGGCCACCAGGGAGCGGACGGCCTCGTAGTTGTGAGAGCGGTGCCGGACCACGGGGGTGATCCCGGTCGCGGTGACCAGCGACCAGAAGTAGTCGCGGCTGTGCGGCAGGTCGAGCAGGACGAACGGCTCGTGGGCCAGCTCGGCCAGGTCGATCGAGCCGCGCGAGGCCAGCGGGTGGTCCGCCGCGACGAGGGCGTGCGCGGGCAGCGAGGCGACGGTCTCGCGGGTGACGCCGGCGCCGAGGCCCAGGTCGTAGGTGAGGGCGAAGTCGATCCGGCCGGTGCGCAGGGCCCGGTCGAGCTCGTCGGCCTCGCCCTCCAGGACCTCGACCTGGAGCTGTGGGTACCGTTCCGCCGAGGAGACCAGCAGCTCGGGCAGGACGAACGGCGCGAGCGTGACGAAGCAGCCCAGCCGGACCGGGCCGCTGAGGCCTCCCTCGCCGCCGCGTGCCTCGGCCGCCACGTCGAGGGCGTGGCTGAGCAGCTCCCGGGCCTGCAGCAGCAACCGCTCCCCGGCGGGCGTGGCCACCAGTCCCTTGCCCTTGCGGCGGATGAACAGCTGCACACCCAGCTGGTGCTCCAGGTTGGAGACCGCCGTGGAGACGGCCGACTGGGCGATGAGCAGCCGTTCGGCGGCCGCGGTCATGCTGCCCGCCTCCGCGGCCACGACGAAGTAGCGCAGCTGCGCGAGGGTGAATCCGACTGCCGCCTCCGCCACGATCCGGCTCCTTGGCTCATCTGTTTACACGATGACCCAACCCTAAAAGATCTGCTTTACCAGGGGAAGCCCGGCTTCCATAGTGGTGGTGCGGCCCCTTCGGCCGCCGACATCCCACCCCACCAGCCCCGGGAGCGGTCACTGATGGTCCATCACCGGCTGCGGCGCTTCAACACGGCCGACACCTACCCCGAGCAGCAGCTCGCCAACGACCTGGCCCAGGCCGTCGTCGCCGAGGGAACCGTCTACCTGCGCGGCCAGATCGGGCAGGACCTGGACACCCGCGAGAGCGTCGGCGTGGGGGACGTCGAGGCGCAGGCGGAGCGGGCCATGGCCAACATCGCCATGCTGCTGGAGGAGTCCGGCAGCGCGCTGGACGAGGTCACGAAGATCACCGTCTACCTGACCGACATCCGCTTCCGCGAGCTGGTCTACCGGGTGATGGGCCGCTGGCTCAAGGGCGTCCACTACGTCTCGACCGGCTTGGTGGTCTCCGCCCTCGCCCGGCCCGAGTGGCTGGTCGAGATCGACGCGACCGCCGTCATCCCGGCGTCGCGCAGGGCCGAGGCCGCCGGGATCCGGCACGCGAAGGCGGCCGAGCGAGGGGAGCTCCTGTGACGCTCTCCATCGCCGCCCGGTGCGCCCGGACCGGGCAGGTCGGGGTGGCCATCGCCTCCTCCAGCCCGGCCGTCGCCTCCCGCTGCGCCCACGTGCGGGCCGGCGTGGGGGCGGCCTGCACGCAGAACGTCACCGACCCCAGGCTCGGCCCGTGGCTGCTGGACCTGATGGCGGCGGGCTCGACCGCCCGGGACGCCGTCCGGCACACCGCCGAGACCGAGCCCCTCATCGCCTGGCGGCAGTTGACGGCCGTCGGGATGGAGGGGAGCCCGGCCGCGTTCTCGGGCGAGCACGCGCTCGGCACCTACGCGCAGGCGGTCGGCGCGGACTGCGTGGCCGCCGGGAACATGCTCGTGAACGACGGGGTGCCGCAGGCGATGGTCGACGCCTTCGCCGGCGCCGGTGCCACTGGTGCCATGCCGGCGGAACTGCCGCTCGCGGAGCGACTGCTGGACGCGCTGACGGCCGGCCTGGCGGCGGGTGGTGAGGAGGGGCCGCTGCACTCGGCCGGCCTGCTCGTCGCCGACGCCGTACCGTGGCCCGTCGTCGACCTGCGGGTCGACTGGACCGAGGGCGAGCCGGTCGCGGAACTCGGCCTGCTCTGGCGCCTGTGGGAGCCGCAGCAGGACGCGTACGTCCAGCGCGCGCTGGACCCGGGGCTCGCGCCCAGCTACGGCGTGCCGGGGGACCTGTGAGCACCGCTCCCGCCCCGGCGCGGGAAGCAGCGCAGGCGCCGGACGCCGCGCGGACGGTGCTCCGCGACACGATCGGTGCTCTCGCAGGCGATCTCACCGGCCTCTCCCGCCGCCTGCACGCCAACCCCGAGACCGCGTGGGAGGAGGAGAAGGCGGCCCGCTGGACCGCCTCGCTGCTCGACGACCTCGGCTACACCGTCACCCCGGGCGTCTGCGCGCTGCCCACCGCCTTCTCCGCGCGGATCGGCAGTGGTCCGCTGCACGTCGCGCTCTGTGCGGAGTACGACGCGCTGCCCGGACTCGGCCACGCCTGCGGCCACAACCTCATCGCCTCCTCGGCGGTGGGCGCCGCCGCCGCGCTGGCCCGGGTCGCCGACGATCTCGGGCTGACCGTCACCGTACTCGGCACCCCCGCCGAGGAGGGTGGCGGCGGCAAGATCCTGATGCTGGAGCGCGGCGCCTTCGAGGGCGTGGACGTGGCGATGATGGTCCACCCCGGGCCTGTCGACGTCGCCGAGGCAGAGCCGTTCGCCGTGGCTCACCTCAACGTCCAGTACACGGGCCGTGCCGCGCACGCGGCCGCCTACCCCGAACAGGGCCGCAACGCCGCCGACGCCTTCACCGTCGCCCAGGTCGGCATCGGGCTGCTGCGTCAGCAGTTGCCGCCGACCACCCGCGTGCACGGGTTGGTCACCCGTGGGGGAGAGGCGCCCAACGCCATCCCGGAGCGGACGGAGGGGCGCTGGTACGTGCGCGCCGCCGACCTGGAGGAGCTGGAGCGGATCCAGGGCCGGGTGGAGAACTGCTTCCGCGCCGGGGCGCTGGCCTCGGGCTGCGCGCTGGAGATCGAGCCGGAGAGCCCGCCCTACTCGGAGTTCCGCAACGACGCGGAGCTCACGGCGCTCTACCGCCGCAACGCCGAGTCTATCGGCCGCCGCTTCGCCGCGCCGGGTGATCCGGCCGCGCGGATGAACCGGGCCTCCACCGACATGGGCAACGTCTCCCGGGTGCTGCGCGCCCTGCACCCCTATATCGGCATCGACTCGCTGCCGGCCGTCAACCACCAGCGCGAGTTCGCGGCCGCCTGCGCGACCCCGGCAGCGGACGCGGCCCTGCTGGACGGCGCACTCGCGCTGGCCCTGACGGCGGCCGACCTGGCCGCCGTGGCTTCTAGAGGTCCGGGCACCCGGTGACGGCGCGCGCGTGGGCGCTCAGCAGCGCGAGCGCCGTGGTTCGGTCCACGACCGGGTTACGGGCGACGATGTGCAGGCCGTAGCCGTCCTCCAGGGCCACGAGGTTGCGCGCGGCGTCGGCCACGGGGGTGGTGAGCGTGAACGCGCCTGCCACCGTGCCGACTTCGAGCAGCGTCGAGTAGAGGGCGACTTCACGGGCGAAGAGCGATCCCATCAGCGCGGCGTGCCCGGTGCTGCGGTCGGCCAGGCCGTGCAGTTCGAAGAGCAGCCGGTGCACCGCGTCGTCGGGGCCCTGTGGCAGGCCGGAGGCGAGCGCCGCCCGCATCCGCGCCACCGGGTTGCCGCCCAGGCTCTCGGTCTCGGCTTGGCGCTGCGTCAGATAGCGTTCGACGGCGTCCTGGTGGACGGCCAGGACGAGGTCGTCGAGCTCCGGGTAGTAGTACAGGACCGAGCCGGCCGAGACGCCGGCCGCGGCCGCGATGTCCTTGATCCGCAGGCCGGCCATGCCGCGCTCCGCGATGGCCCGCCCGGCCGCGTCGATCAGCGCGCCGCGGCGGGCTCCTTGGTTCTTCGGTCGTGCCATGGCACACATTCTCTGACACGGACATCAAAAAATCCAAGACAATCTCGCGACAGTCATTGACGTGGGCGTAACCCATTGTTTGAATCTCGCATCAAAGAACTCGCGAGCACACCTGAGGACCCCCTCCCATGAGTGACTCCACCAGCTCCCCCTCCCACGCCGACTGGCAGCGCCTCGCCGCCGGCCTCGCCCCGCAGACCCGCGCCTTCGTCGACGGCGAACAGCGCGACGCGCGCTCCGGTGCCACCTTCACCGACACCGACCCGGCCACCGGCAAGGCGCTCGCCGAGGTCGCCGCCTGCGACGCGGCCGACGTCGACGACGCCGTCCGCTCCGCGCGGACCGCCTTCGCCGACGGCCGCTGGTCCGGGCTCGCCCCCGAGGCGCGCAAGAAGCGCCTGCTGCGGCTGGCCGAGCTGATCGAGCGGCACGGCCACGAGCTCGCCCTGTACGACTCGCTCGACATGGGCAAGCCCGTCGCCGAGGCACTCGCCGTCGACGTCCCCGGCGCGGCGGGCTGCTTCGCCTGGCACGCCGAGGCCGTCGACAAGCTCTACGACGAGGTCGCCCCGGCCGCGCCCGGCAACCTGGCGCTGGTGCGCCGCGTGCCGCTGGGCGTCGTCGGCGCCGTCGTGCCGTGGAACTTCCCGCTCGACCTCGCCTCCTGGAAGCTCGCCCCGGCGCTGGCCGCCGGCAACAGCGTGGTGCTGAAGCCCGCCGAGCAGTCGCCGCAGTCCGCGCTGCTGCTCGCCCGGCTCGCCGTCGAGGCGGGCATCCCCGAGGGCGTGCTCAACGTCGTCCCCGGCCTCGGCGAGACCGCCGGGCGCGCGCTCGGCCTCCACCCCGACGTGGACGTGCTCGCCTTCACCGGCTCCACCGCGGTCGGGCGGATGTTCCTCTCCTACGCCGCGCAGTCCAACGGCAAGCAGGTCTGGCTGGAGGCGGGCGGCAAGAGCCCCAACCTGGTCTTCCCCGACGCCGACCTCGACGCCGCCGCCGAGCGCGCCGCCTTCGGCTTCTGCTTCAACGCGGGCCAGGTCTGCTCCGCCAACACCCGGCTGCTCGTCCACGCGGACATCGCCGAGGAGTTCACCGCCCGCGTCGCCGAGCACGCCGCCGCCTACGTCCCCGGCGACCCGCTCGACCCGGCCACCCGCCTCGGCCCCCTCGTCGACGAGGCACAGGCCCAGCGCCTGCTCGCCGCCGTCGACGCGGCCCGTGCCGCCGGCGGGCAGGTCGTCCACGGCGGCACCCGCCCCGACCGTCTCGGCGCTTACCTGCACCCGACGATCGTCACCGGCCTGCCCGAGACCGCGTCCCTTGCCCGCGAGGAGCTGTTCGGCCCGGTGCTGACGGTCCTGCCGTTCCGCGACGAGGCGGACGCCGTCCGGATCGCCAACGACTCGCCCTACGGGCTGGCCGCCTCCGTGTGGACCCGCGACCTGGGCCGCGCCCACCGCCTCGCCGAGGCGCTCCACGCCGGCACGGTCTCGGTCAACACCGTCGACGCGCTCAGCCCCGCCACCCCGTTCGGCGGCTTCAAGCAGTCCGGCTACGGGCGCGACCTCTCGCTGCACTCCTTCGACAAGTACACCGGCCTGAAGACGACCTGGGTCTCCTACGCCTGAGCGCCACCGAGCGCCACCCCCTCGTGAAAGGCACCACCATGAGCCGCACCCCCCTCACCCCCGACCAGCTGCGCGACGCGGACCGCGCCCGGATCATCCACCCCTACCTGCCCGGCTCCGTCACCGAGCGCGTGGTGATGACCGAGGGCTCCGGCTGCCGCCTGACCGACATCGACGGCCGCTCCTACCTCGACGCCACCGGTGGCCTCTGGCTCGCCCAGATCGGCCACGGCCGCGAGGAGGTGGCCCGCGCCGCCTACGAGCAGATGGCCAAGCTGGAGTACTTCACCAGCTTCTGGGAGTTCTCCAACGACCCGGCGATCGAGCTGGCCACCAAGCTCACCTCGATCGCGCCCGAGGGCCTGGGCCACGTCTACTTCACCTCCGGTGGTTCGGAGGGCAACGAGGCCGCCATCAAGATGGCCCGCTACTACCACCACCGCCGCGGCGACACGGACCGCACCTGGATCCTGGCCCGTGACAAGGCCTACCACGGCATCGGCTACGGCGGCGGCTCGGCGACCGGCTTCCCGGTCTACCACGAGGGCTTCGCCCCGATGATGCCGCACGTCTCCCACCTGACCCCGCCGTGGCCGTACCGCAGCGAGCTCTACAACGGCGAGGACCCGACGGACTTCCTCATCGCCGAACTGGAGCAGCGGATCGCCGAGATCGGCCCTGGCAACATCGCCGCCATGATCGGCGAGCCGATCATGGGCGTCGGCGGCATGCTCGTCCCGCCCGCCGACTACTGGCCGCGTGTGCGCGAGGTGCTGGACCGCCACGGCATCCTGCTCATCCTGGACGAGGTCGTCACCGCCTACGGCCGCGTCGGCAAGTGGTTCGCCGCCCAGTACTTCGACGTCCGCCCCGACATCATCGTCACTGCCAAGGGCATCACCTCCGGCTACATCCCGCTGGGCGCGCTGCTCGTCGGCGACCACGTCGCCGAGGCGCTGCTCGCCGACCACGGCTTCCCGATGGGCTACACCTACAACGGCCACCCCGTCGCCTGCGCCGTGGCGCTGGAGAACCTGGACATCATCGAGCGTGAGGGCCTGCTCGCCCGTGCCACCGAGATCGGCGGCTACCTGCACCGCGAGCTGGAGGCCCAACTGGGCGACCTGCCCGTGGTGGGGGAGATCCGCTCCGTCGGCATGATGCTCGCCGTCGAGCTCGTCGCCGACCGCGCCACCCGCGAGCCGCTGCCGATGCTCCAGCCGATGCTGCCGGACGTGATCCGCCGCGAGACCGGCGTCATCGTCCGCGACTGCGCGCACTCCCTCGTCCTCTCCCCGGCGCTGATCATGACGGAGGGGGAGGCGAAGGAGGCCGTCGCCGCCATGCGCCAGGTCCTGGAGCGCGTCCAGCCCAACGGCGAACTGCGCGGCTGACCCGAACGCCGCCGGGCCGTTCCACCACCCCCACATCCGCCGCCGGAACGGCCCGGCCCCTCCTCTCTCCTCCTCCACCTCCCCCACACCCCGAGGAGTTCGCGTGTCCTCCACCTCCGCACCGGACAGCCAGGTACCGGCCGACAGATCCGACGCCGACCCGGACTCCGTGCCGAACCTGCATCGCAGCCTCGGCCGGTTCGACATCATGGCCCTCGGCATCGCCGCCGTGATCTCCGCCGACGTGATCGGCCAGATCGCCACCGGCGGTGGCGAGGCCGTCACCTGGACCGCCCTGCTGGCCGTGCTCTTCCTCGTGCCCTACGCGCTGCTCTTCGCCGAGACCGGCGCCGCCTTCCCGCAGGAGGGCGGCCCCTACGTGTGGGTCAAGCTCGCCTACGGCCGCACCACCGCCGCCCTGACCACGCTCTTCTACTGGGTCACCAACCCCGTCTGGCTGGGCGGTTCGCTCGTCTTCGCCGCCGCCGCGGCCTGGGACGGCCACGTCACGCACCTGGGCAGCGGGACCGTCGCCGACTACGTCTTCAAGCTCACCTTCATCTGGGTCTCCATCCTCACCGCCGTGGTCTCCCTGCGGCGCGGCAAGTGGATCACCACCGTCGGGGCGATCGCCAAGGTCGGCGTGATGCTGACCGTCACCGGAGCCGCCCTCGTCTACGGCCTCCAGCACGGATTCAAGGGCCTCTCGGGGACCAGCTTCGCGCCCACCACGGGTGGTCTGCTCGCCCTGGCACCGATCCTGCTCTTCGCCTACGTCGGCTTCGAGGCGCCCAACGCCGCCGGCGAGGAGATGCGCAACCCCAAGCGCGACGTGCCGATCTCCATCGGCGTCTCCGGGGCGGTGGCCGCCTGCTGCTACCTGCTGCCCGTCTTCGCGATCCTCGCCGTCGTCCCCGCCAGGCAGATCACCGGCGTGGCCGGCTTCCTGGACGCCGCCGCCCTCGTCTTCGGCAGCTACGGCGCCGCCGGACACACGCTGCTGACCGCCGTCAGCGTGACCTTCGTGTTCGTCCTGATGACCCAGGGCAGCGCCTGGATGATCGTCAGCGACCGCATGCAGGCCATGGCCGCCGCGGACGGCGGCTTCTTCAGCCGCTCGCTGGGCGCCTTCCACCCGCGGCTGGGCACGCCCGTGCGGATGAACCTCGTCTCCGGCGTCACCGCGACCGTCTTCATGCTGGCCGCCACCCTGCTGGTCAACGGCACGGCCGCCGCCGACTTCAAGGTCGTCCTCACCGTCGCCGTCACCACTCTGCTCCTTTCCTACCTCACCGTCATCCCCGCACTGGGCGCCCTGCGCCGGAATCACCCGAACGTGTCACGCCCGTACCGGGTGCCGTTCGGCGCGTGGGGGTTCCGGATCAGCCTCGGCCTGGTCTATGTGTGGATCGTGCTGGGCTCCTGGATCGCGCTCTTCCCGGGCGTCCTGGAGAAGGTGCTCGGCGTGGGCTACGACTTCACCGGCACCTGGGGCGTCTCCCGGACCGTCTTCGAGGCGTTCACCCTCGGCACGGTGGTGGTCCTGCTCGCCGTCGGCATCGTCGGCCGCCTGGTGGCCGCCCGCCTGGACCGCCGCGGCGGGGTGGCCGACGCCGCCGACGATACCCATGCCGTCGAGGAGCTGCGCGCATGAGCGCCCCGCTCGCCCTGTCGCACCGTACGGAGCACGACCTGCTGGGCGACCGTGAGGTCCCGGCCGGGGCCTACTACGGAGTCCACACCCTGCGGGCGGTGGAGAACTTCCCGATCACCGGGATCCCGGTCAGCGCCCACACCGAGCTCGTCGTGGCCCTCGCCTGCGTCAAGCAGGCGGCGGCGCTGGCCAACCAGGAGCTCGGCCTGCTCGACCGGCGCCGCGCCGACGCGATCGTGCGCGCCTGCCAGGAGATCCGCGCCGGGCGGCTGCACGAGCAGTTCGTCGTCGACGTCATCCAGGGCGGAGCCGGCACCTCGACCAACATGAACGCCAACGAGGTGATCGCCAACCGGGCCCTGGAACTCCTGGGCCACCCGCGCGGTGCCTACGCCGAGCTCCACCCGCTGGAGCACGTCAACCTCAGCCAGAGCACCAACGACGCGTATCCGACGGCCGTCCGGGTCGCACTCCAGCTGTGTGCGCGCCCGCTGGCCACCGCGCTCACCGCGCTCGCGGACGCCTTCTCGGCGAAGGCCGCGGGGTTCGCGCCGGTGGTGAAGATGGGGCGCACCCAGCTCCAGGACGCGGTCCCCATGACGCTGGGCCAGGAGTTCGGCGCCTTCGCCGTCACCGTCCGCGAGGACGTCGAACGCCTCACCGAGGCCTGCCGGCTGCTGCTGGAGATCAACCTCGGCGGCACCGCCATCGGCACCGGCCTCAATGCCCCCGACGGTTACGCCGCGACCGCGTGCGCGCACCTGTGCGAGCTGACCGACCTGCCCGTCACCACGGCGGCGGACCTCGTCGAGGCCACCTGGGACGTGGGTGCGTTCGTCCAGCTCTCCGGGGTGCTCAAGCGGATCGCGGTGAAGCTGTCGAAGATCTGCAACGACCTGCGGCTGCTGTCGTCCGGTCCACGGACGGGTCTGGGAGAGATCAACCTCCCTGCCGTGCAGGCGGGGTCGAGCATCATGCCCGGCAAGGTGAACCCGGTGGTGCCTGAGGCGGTCAACCAGGTCGCCTTCCGTGTCGTCGGGCACGACGCCACGGTCACGATGGCGGCGGAGGCCGGGCAGTTGCAGCTCAACGCGTTCGAACCGGTCATCGCGCACAGCCTGCTGGACTCGTTGGCGGTGCTGACCAGCGCCTGCTGGACCCTGACCGAGCGCTGTGTCACCGGCATCACCGCCAACCCGGCGCACCTGCGCCACCAGGTCGACCACTCCATCGGCACGGTCACCGCCCTCAACCCCTTCATCGGCTACACCGCCGCCACCTCGGTGGCGGCGGACGCCCTGGCGACGGGCCGCACTGTCCGCGAGCTCGTCCTGGAGCGGGAACTCCTGACGGAGGAACAGCTCGACCTGCTGCTCAGCCCCGAGCGTCTTGCCTTCGCGCCGTCGGCCGTGCACGAGGGCTGACCACACCCGACGGCCCCGCCGCACCCCGGATGTTCTGACGGGGTGCGGCGGGGCCGTTGTCATGGCCTCGAGAGCCGGGGGTGAGAGCCTGGCAGGCATCGGGACTGTCCTCGTCGTGGCCGGGCATCCGGCCGAGTGGCCGACCGAGCGGCCGGGAGCCGAGCCCCGCTGAGCACGCGCGCAACGGCCGGCCCGGATGCGTTGCTTCGCATCCGGGCCGGCCGTCGGGGTTCGCCGTATCGGCGTCGTGCGTTACCGCTCCTGCGCGAGGTAGCCGCGCTGGACGGTGATGTGGTCGGCGACGTGGCGGGCGTCGTGCCAGACGCCCCAGATGAAGCTGGAGCCGCGGCGGGAGAGCCAGGGCAGGCCGAGGAAGTAGACGCCCGGCTCGGTGGAGACGCCGCGGCGCTGCCGGGGGCGGCCGCGCTCGTCGAAGGCGTCGACCTCCAGCCAGCTGTAGTCCGCGGCGAAGCCCGTCGCCCAGACGATCGACGTGACGCCCGCTTCGGCCAGGTCCAGCTCCAGGCGCGGGTCGGTGACGCAGGACGGCTCCGGGCCAAGGACGTGGGCCTCCGGCTCCTGCGGGAGATCCAGGCCGTTGCGCTCGACGTAGGCGTCGGCCGCGCGGAGCAGGTCGAGGTACTTCGCGTCGCCCGCTGCGATGTTCGCGCCGAGGTCCGGCGCGAACCGGAGCACGCCCGCGTCGTGGGAGGCGGTCATGCCGACCAGCTCGATGCCGGTGGCGGCCAGGTCGCGGAAGTCGACGGTGTGGCCGCCACGGGCGCCGCTGACGGCGATGGTGACGTGCTCCGCACCCTGGGGCGGTGTCTCCGCGTCCCACAGGCCGAGCACGCCGAGCCACCAGCAGAAGTCACGCCCCCGGTACTGGCGTGGCGGACGGTCGTGCGGGCCCACCGAGAGGAACACCCGACGTCCCGAGCGGCGCAGCTCGTCGGCGATCTGCACGCCCGAGGACCCGGCCCCGACCACGAGGACCGCGCCGTCCGGCAGTTGGCCCGGGTTGCGGTAGCCGCTGGAGTGGATCTGCACGGGGACGGCACCGTCGGGGACGACGGGCGGGATCACGGGCCGCTGGAACGGACCGGTCGCCGCGACGACGTAACGGGCGTCGATCGCGCCCTGCGAGGTCTCGACCCGGAACCCGGGGCGTCCCTCGTGCCGGCGCACCGAGGTCACCTCCACGCCGCAGCGGACCGGCGCGCCGATCTTCCCCGCGTAGGCGGCGAAGTAGTCCGCGACCCGTTCCTTCGGCGCGAAGGCGTCGGGGGCGACGTCGTCGAACTCCAGCCCGGGGAACCGGTCGTGCCACGCGGGGCCGTTCGCGACCAGGGAGTCCCACCGCTCCGAGCGCCACCGCTCGGCGATCCGGTGCCGCTCCAGCACGACGTGCGGGATACCGGCGGCGCCCAGGTGCTCGCTCATCGCCACGCCCGCCTGGCCCGCCCCGACGACGACCACGTCCGTCACTTCGGGCTGTTCACTGGGCATCTCAACCTCCGCTCGGGCGGTAGTCGTTGGGTGCTACCGCACACAACGATCCTCCGGCCGGACGGAAACCCTGTCCAATAGAGGTTTTCGTTATGGGTCATCTGATTGGCAGATGTGTCAGAGGCGCCCGCTAGCGTGCGAACGGTACTGGTCATCCGCATCGTCTCCGGGAGCACCACTGTGGACATCCTGCTCATCGCCGGCCTCTGGCTCGACGGCTCCGCCTGGGACGACGTGGTGCCCGAGCTCACCGCGCACGGCCACCGCCCTGTCGCGCTCACCCTCCCGGGCCAGGGCGACGGTGCCGCCGCCGCGACCCTGGACGACCAGCTCGCGACCGTCCTCGCCGCCGTCGACGCGGCGCCGGGGCGGGTCCTGGTGGTCGGGCACTCGGCCGCGTCCACGCTGGCCTGGCTCGCCGCCGACGCGCGGCCGGAGAAGGTCGCCAAGGCGGTCATGATCGGCGGCTTCCCCGCCGCCGACGGGCGGCCCTACGCCGACTTCTTCGCTCTGGAGGGTGGCGTCATGCCGTTCCCCGGCTGGGGTCCCTTCGAGGGCCCGGACTCCGTCGACCTCGATCAGCAGGCCCGTGACCGGATCGCCTCCACCGCCATCCCCGTTCCCGGGGCGGTCGCCAACGGCGTCGTCCACCTCACGGACGACCGGCGCTTCGACGTGCCCGTCCTGCTGGTCTGCCCCGAGTTCACCCCGGCCCAGGCCAAGGAGTGGATCGTCGCCGGAGAGGTCGCCGAGCTCGGCCGCGCGGCCCACCTCGACTATGTGGACATCGACTCGGGCCACTGGCCGATGTTCACCCGCCCCGAGGAGCTCGCCCGCATCCTGGCGGGCGCGGCAGCCGGCTGCTGACGCGCGACGACACCCTGCCACGCGGTGCGCGTGGCAGGGTGTCCAGGGTCGCCGTGGGAGGGGGCCACCGTGCCGGGGTGCCTGGATCAGCCCTTTCGGGCCGGCTGCCAGATGCCGGTGATCGGCTGGGCGTAGAGGTCGTTCTTGGTGAGGCTGGGCAGGTGCAGCGCGGCCTCGATGGTGCGCAGCACGCTGTAGTGCGTGTAGCGCAGGTCGCTGGTGGAGCCCGGGCGGACGCCCTGGGAGCCGAGGATCAGGGTCGGGATGCGCTCGAGCTGCTGCTGGCCGTCGGCCGCGTCCTCGTCCCAGGTCAGGACGATCAGCGAGCGCTGGCTCTTCCAGGCGGGGGAGTTGAGGATCGGCGTGAGGGTGTTCTTCAGCCAGATGTCGCCGGCCGCGACACCGCAGCCCTCCATGTCGTCGCAGTCGTCCGCGCTGAGCCAGGAGAAGGTGGGCGTGGTGCTGGTCTTCTGCAGGTCCGTGGTCAGCTGCGTCAGCGGCAGCAGGTGGGACTTGCAGTTCGCCGGGTTGTCCTTGACGTCCTTGAAGAAGTAGAACGGCAGGTCGTCGACGGTGTAGGCGCCGTGGGCCGTGGTGTCGCACGGGCCGGCCGCGTTCTCCATGTAACCGCGCCAGCTGCCACCGGCCTTGGTCACCAGGTCGCCGATGTGCGGCGCGTTCACGGTGCTCTGGAACGGGGTGTTGTTGTTGACGTCGAAGAGGCTGCCACCGGCCAGCGCCACGTAGTTCGGGTCGCTGGGGTGGGTCTCGGCGATCGCGTTCGTCAGGCTCGCGCCCTTGGGTACCAGGCTGTTGACGAACGGCGCCGCCTTGTTGCCGATGATGCCGTTGTAGTCCTGGTTCTCCATCATGACGACGAAGACGTGGTCGTAGCCGGGCACGTGGGCGACCGGCGGCTTGACCGGCTTCGGCGCCGGGACGGCCGCGGAGATGTGCAGCGACAGGTTGTCGACGTAGCCCTGGGCGTGGCCGAGGCGGTCGTGGGGCTGCGGGCCGGTGACCGTCATCACCGTGCGGATCGCGCGGGTCCCGCGCGGCAGCTTGCCGCGGGCCTGCTCGGGCAGCAGCTCGGTGGCGAAGCCGCGCATCTGCCGGGTCACCGGGCCGAGCGTGGCGTGGCCGAGCACCTTGCTGTGGGCGTCGAGGAAGTAGCTGGTGACGGATGAGTCGTCGCTGATCGCGCCGGATCCGCCGAGGTAGCCGGTCAGGTCGTAACCGACGTCCCCGCGGTCGATGCGGTGGGCCGCGGCCGAGACGCTGACGGTCTGGGTGCCGGTGCTGACGCCGCCGCCACCGCCGGAGAACACGTTGTGGCCGCGGTGCTGCGGGCCGGGCGTGGTGGCGGTCGGGTAGTCGGTGATGCCCTCGCCGCCCTGCGCGCCGTAGGCGACGGAGTTGAGCAGGCCGCTGACCTGCCAGCCGGGGACGGTGTTGGTGTCCACGCCGACCTCGGTGCCCGCGCCCGTCTCGGCGTCGCCGTTGACGATCAGGTTCGGGCCGGGGCCGACCTTCGGCGCGGGCGGCTCGGGCGTCGGCTTCGGGGTGGGCGCGGGGTTGACGGCCAGGGAGACCGGGCCGGACAGCACCGTGTAGCCGTTGTCGGCGAAGAGGTAGACCTGGTAGGTGCCGGCGGGCAGCGCGCTGGTGTCGAAGGTGACGCTGCCGCTCGCGGCGGGGGTGTACTGCCAGCTGGTGGAGCTCTGGACGCCGGGCTTCGCCCCTGGGGCGTAGAGGCCGACCCAGTTGGTGGAGCTGACGGCCGAGGCCGGCACCGCGTAGGCGAAGGAGACGGTGTCGCCCTTGTAGACCGGACCGGTGGTGGTCTCGGTCAGGGTGGGCGCCGACACCGAGGCGGCGGCGGGAGCGGGGAGCGCGACGGCCTGGTAGCCGCCGGCGGCGACCAGCGCGACCGAGAGGGCCGCGGCGGCGGCGAGGGTGCGACGCTTGCGAAGAACGGGGAGTTGTTCGGACATGTAGGCGAGCATCGATGCCTTTGGCAACGTTCCCGGTGGCCTTCCGGTGACGGGAATCCGTCGCCGTCCGGAACTCTTGCGCGGCTGGACCGGACCTGTGGTGACCGGCGAGTAGCGCGCACTTGTCCGAGGGCGAAGGAACGACGATCCGTCAGATCGCCTTGTCAAGGACCCATGTCGCACAACACGGCGCCGCCTGGCCGGTGATTTGTCCGGACAAGACTGTGCCCGGCGCGCGTGCGTGTCCGGGCCCCGCCGGGCCGGCCCGCACGGAGGCGGGCAGCCCTGGGGGCTCGGGAGTCAGGCCACTCGGCTGTGCGCAGCCAAGGTCACGACGCGTCCCCCGCCGGAAGGTCGAGCATGGAGGTCTCGACCTCGCCCACACCCCAGCCGTACGCGAGCTTGTGGACCTCCAGGACCAGGAAGGACTCCGTCGAGACCACCCCGTCCACCCGCTGCAGGCGGTTGGTGACCAGGTCGGTGAAGTGGGCCGTGTCCCGGCAGATGACCTCGGCCATGACGTCGAACTGGCCTGCCGTCAGGATCACGTACGAGGTCTCCGGCAGCTCGCGCAGTGCCCGGCAGACGTTCTGGGCCTCACCGGCGCGGACCCGGATGCCGATCATGGCGAGCCGGTCGAAGCCGATGTTGAGGGGGTTGGCGATGCCTACGATCTGCAGGATGCCGCTCTCCTCCAGCCGCTGCACGCGGTAACGGACCGAGGAGGGCGGGATGTTGAGCTCCTCCGCCATATGGCTGTAGGGGCGCCTGCCGTCCGCCTGGAGGATGGCGATGATGCGGCGGTCGAGTGCGTCCAGTTGGAGGGCGGGCGCGCGGCCGGGGCGTGCCGGGGTCGGGTCCGCGTCAGGGGTGGCCATCGTCGGTCTCCGGTTCGGTATCGATATCACCGCTTCGTGGTCAGGTCAGGAGTCGAATCCTAGGCCCAGGCGGTCGGGGGTCCGCAGCCACAGCGTGCGGTGGCCGGTGCGGTCCTCGTGCGCCAGGGCGCGGCGGGTGTCGGCGACGGCGAGCCGGCGGGCGGGTTCCGGGGGAGCGGCACCGGCGGGCGGCGCATCATCGTCAGCTCGGTCAAGCCACCGCCGACGACGGCCAGGTCGCAGACCACGTCGCCGGTCAGGGCGGGTCCGGGCGCGGGCCGCTCCGGCCGGTCGAGCCAGTAGGGCGCCTGCTTCATGTGGGGCTCTCCCGGTGCGAGCGGCGACGCGTGGCAGTCATGGTTGTGGGCCGACGCCGAATCGTCAACGTCTTCGTCAAAATGCTGCTCATTCACGAGCATTGACACGTGTCCATTGACGCTTCTATAACCGATCCCCAAAGAAGCTGTTTCTTTCGCTTCCCGCACGGCACACGGGAGTTCATTCCGGCTCGCTCCACTCGGCACACCGATCAGGAGGGTCCATGTCCCGCGCCCACGGCCGCACCATGACCTACTCGCCGGCCGCCAGACTCATGCAACGCCTCTTCTCGGCCCATCAGGAGTCCGCCTCCAGCGGCGTCCCCGTCGACCACGTCCTCGGCGCCATGGACGAGCGCGACGCGGTGCACCGCCGCTCCCGGGAGCTGGCGCGGGAGCGGGCCGCCGAGGCCGCCGAGACCGGGGACGCCGTGGCGTTCGGCGGCCCCAACCGCCGCGACCTGCTGCGCTACGGCGCAGCGACCGGCGCGGCCGTCCTCGGGGTCGGTGCGCTCAGCCGGATGACGCCGGCCCGCGCCGCGACCGCGCCGCGGATCGCGATCGTCGGCGGCGGCCTGGCCGGCATCCGCTGCGCGCACATGCTCTGGACCGGCAGCAGCTCCAAGGGTCCCGTCGCCTCGACCGTCTACGAGGCCGACACCACCCACGTCGGTGGCCGCTGCTGGTCCCTGCGCGGCTACTTCGACGGTGGCCTGGTGGGCGAGCACGGTGGCGCGTTCGTCAACAGCAACCAGAAGTCGACCCTCAACCTGGCCCGGGCGCTGGGCCTGTCGACGCAGATCGAGAACGGCGGCGACCTGCCGGTCGGCAACCAGATCTACTGGTTCGACGGCAAGCCCTACACCTACGACCAGGCGAACGCCGACTGGTCGGACATCGGGTACCCGGTCTTCAGTGCGGCGGGCAAGGCGGCCCCCTGGGTGCAGACCTACGACAGCTACACCGCGGCCGCACGGCAGATCGACCAGCAGACGGTCCCGCAGTGGCTGGATTCCACCGGGATCGGCCAGGCCACCCTGTTCGGCCGCCTGATGATGGCGAACTCGGTGTCGGAGTACGGGGGCGACCCCTCGCTCCAGTCGGCGCTCAACCTGGTCTACCTGCTCTACAAGAACTCGCAGAACCAGCTCCAGCCGATGACCGGGTACGACGAGAAGTACCACATCGTCGGCGGCAACGACCAACTGGTCAGCGGCATGGTCGCGCAGCTTCCGGCGGGCGCGGTCCAGCAGGGCTACCAGCTGGTCGCCCTGGCCCGGAACTCCGACGGCAGTTACACGCTGACGTTCCAGCAGCCCGGACACGGCAGCCCGACGACGGTGGTGGCGGACCACGTGGTGCTGGCGTTGCCGTTCACCGCGCTGCAGAGGGTGGACTTCTCGCAGGCCGGTCTCTCCGCGTTCAAGACCTCCGTCATCAACACCGGCGTGCTGGGCCAGAATGCGAAGATCCACGTCGAGCTCTCGCGGAAGACCTGGCCCGCGCTGGGCTACAGCGGCAGCGCCTACAGCGACTGGAACTCCTTCTGCGTCGCCTGGGACGACTCCGTCCCCAGCGGCACCGACGGCGCCCCCGCCGTCCTCCTCGGCTTCCCCGGCGGGAGCACCGCCCAGCACATGCTGACCGGCGCGGCCCACGGCCCGGCCCCGACCGCGGACGTGAACTGGTTCCTGCGCCAGATCGAGCCCATCTATCCGGGCACCACCGCGGCCTGGACCGGAAAGGCGTACGAGGACCACTGGTCCGTCGACCCCTGGCACTTCGGCGCGTACTCCTACAACAAGCCCGGCTACTACACCTCGATGTTCGGCTACGAGCACGTCCAGGAGGGCAACGTCCACTTCGCCGGTGAGCACACCAGCATCCAGAACCAGGCCTTCCTGGAGGGTGGCGTCACCTCCGGCGAGGAGGCGGCGACGGAGATCCTCGGTCAGATCTGAGACGCGGTGTCGGGGTCCAGTGCGCTGTCGGAGTCGGCGGCGCGCTGGGCCTTTCGGCGGTCGTGGAGGGTGGCGACGGCGAGCGCCCCGAAGAAGAGCAGGCAGATCGGCGCGGCGAGCACGGTCATGGTGAGGGGGTCGCCGGTGGGCGTCGCCACCGCCGAGAAGACGAAGATCAGCATGACGATCGCGCGCCACCACCGCCGCAGCCGTGCCGCGCTCAGCACACCGATGAGGTTGAGCGCGACGAGCAGGACCGGGAGCTCGAAGGAGATCCCGAAGACGAGCACCATCCGCAGGAAGAAGCTCAGGAACTCGTCGCCCGGCAGGGCCAGCGAGAAGGAGCCGGGGTTGAGGCCCGCGAGCACGGCCAGCGCCTTGGGGAAGACCCAGTAGGCGAGGTAGCCGCCGAGGCAGAACAGGGGCACGGCCGCGGCGGTGAACCCCAGACCGAAGCGCTTCTCGTGCTTGTAGAGCCCGGGAGCCACGAAGGCCCACACCTGGTAGCTCCAGACCGGGCTGGCCAGGACCAGGCCGACGGTCATGGAGATCTTGAAGCTCAGGGAGAGCGGCGCCAGGATGCCCTGGTTCACCAGCAGGCCGTTGGGGCACCCGGGGCCGGGCTGGCCGACGCCGTGGATGCCCTTGATCGAGCAGGCCGGATCGCTGAGCAGTTGGAGCACCTGGTCGTGGGCGAGCCAGCCGAGCACGGTGGTGACCAGCAGCGCGCCGACGCAGACCAGCAGGCGCGTGCGCAGCTCCCGCAGGTGCTCGGCGAGTTGCATGGTGCGTTGGTCGGCCGGCACTAGTTCGGCTTCGGCTCGGCGGGGGTGGCCTGGCCGGCCTGGAGCGGCTTCGGGTCGGTCGCGGTCACCGTCACGCCCGACTCGACCGGCGCCTCCGGCGTCTCCGGCGACTTCATCGCGCCCACCTCGGACTTGAGGATGCGCAGCGACTTGCCGAGCGCGCGGGCGGAGTCCGGCAGCCGCTTGGCTCCGAAGAGGAGCAGGACGACGACGGCGATGATGATGATCTCGAGAGCACGGTTCTCCAGCATCGGTGACCCTTTCCTGTGTGGTTTCTGTGTACCTGTCCCGGGCAAAGTATTGACCGAGCGCATGGTCAGTTATAGCTTTCGCGGCAACCGCGTGGGAAGTCCCGCGGTCGTGGAAGTGGAGGCAGCATGAACGAGCACATCGAGCCGGACCAGCCCGTGGAGGCAGTGGAGGCGGCAGCGCCGGCCGAGGTGCGGCAGGCCCGTCGGGTGGACCGACGCAGTTTCCTCGCCATCGCCGGTCTGACCACGGTGGGCGTCGTCTGGGCGGCCAACAGCGCCGGCTCCCAGGTGGCCCGGGCCGACACACCGACCGCCTGCGGCTCGCCCACCCCGACGCCCACCGGTACCGGCGGTACCGGAACGGGAACGGGAACCTTCGCGGTCCCGCTCGACAGCGTGACGCACACCCGCACCTGGATGGCCTGGCCCGACGACCCGACCATCTGGACGGGTGGCAGTGGTGGCCGCCGGGGCTCCTCGCCGTCGCTCCGGCAGATCCAGTCGAACATCGCGCTGGTCGCCAACACCATCGCCAAGTACGAGCCGGTCATCATGTGCGCCAACCCGGCCAGTGCCGCGGCGGCGCGGGCGGCGTGCACCAACCCCAACGTCACGGTGATCACCAGCATCCCGGTCAACGACTGCTGGATGCGCGACTCCGGCCCGGTCTTCCGCACCAACGGCGCCGGCGGCCTGGACGCGGTCGGCCTCAACTTCAACGGCTGGGGCGGGCGCCAGATCGCCACCAACGACTCCAAGGTGGCGGCGGCGGTCGCCAACTACGTCGGTGTGCCGTTCACGGCGGCCGGGTTCACCGGTGAGGGCGGCGCCATCGAGGCCGACGGCGCCGGCACGCTGATGGCGACCAAGAGCAGCCTGGTCAACACCAACCGCAATCCGAACATGACGCAGGCCCAGATCGAGGCGGCGATGTGCGCGGCGTACGGCGCCTCCAAGGTGATCTGGTTCCCCGGCATCGCCGGGCAGGACATCACCGACGACCACGTCGACGCGACCTCGCGGTTCGTGGGCGCGGGCACCGGGCTGGTGCAGACGCCGAACCCCGCCGACCCGTCCGACCAGTGGTCGAACGACGAGCAGCAGCAGTACACCATCCTGTCCGCGGCTACCAACGCCCAGGGCGCGCAGATGCAGGTCACCAAGCTCCAGTCGCCCGACTACAACTACATCCGCCAGACGAGCAGCAGCTTCGTCGACGCCTACGCCAACTACTACGTCTGCAACGGCGCTGTCATCTCCGCCCAGTACGGCGACAGCACCGCCGACGCCAACGCCAAGGCCGTGCTGACGAGCCTCTTCCCGGGCCGCGTCATCGAGCAGATCAACATCGACTACATCGGCCTCGGGGGCGGCGGCATTCACTGCGTCACCCAGCCGCAGCCGGCGCCGTAGTCGGACGCCGCACGGTTCACCCCTCGCACGCGACGCGGTGGCATCCATCGCGGGAACCTCTGGAGCTCCGCGTCGTGTGCGGACTATAATTTCAGTCAGCTCGGATGGAACCGAGGGGACAAACAAAGAGGGTGTCCGGCCGTGGCCGACCGAAGGACGACGCTGTTGGAGGCCGCCGCGCGGGTCATCGCCCGTCGTGGCGTGCGCGGCCTGCGGGTCGAGGAGCTGGCAGCGGAGGCAGGCGTGTCCACCGCGCTCATCTACTACCACTTCAAGCACCGCATGGGCATCGTGCGGGCCACGCTCGAGTTCATCAGCGAGCGGGCCGATCGCTACACCGCCGAACGCGATCCGGGCGCCCCGCCGCTCGACGCCCGCGGCGACCTCCTGGAGACCCTCCTGCTGGAGTTCCAGGACGTCCCCGAGGTCCGCGAGAACAGCACCGCCTGGGGCGAGTTGCGAGCCTGTGCCGTCTTCGAGCCGGAGCTGCGCGAGGAGGTCGCCAAGGCCACTCTGGTCTGGGTCCAGGACGTGGCCGAGCTGCTCGGCCGGGTCCGGCCCACGGTGGGGGCGGCGGCCCTGGCCATGGCGGCGGAACGGCTCACGGCCCTTGTCGAGGGCCTCAGCATCCGTTGGCACAGCGGCAGCCTGCCGCTCGCGCACGCCCGCGAACTGCTGGTCGGCGCGGTGGAGGTGGAGCTGGCCCGGTTGGCGGCAGTCGGAGCCGTGCCGGTTGTCTGTTGACGGTCGGGTCATGCCGAGGGCCTCGCCTCCCGGATGGGAGGCGAGGCCCTCGGCATGGTGCATCAGAGGAAGTAGAGGCGGCTGAGGGAGACCGTCTCGGCGGGGTGGGAGTGCAGGGGGTCTCCGTCGAGGGTGACCAGGCCGGTGGTCGCGTTGACGTCGACGGTGCCGAGGCGGTGGTTGCGGAGCATGTCGGCGGGGCCGATGCCGCGGGTGTGCTTGACCGCCACGCGGCGTCGGCGGGTGGGCAGTTGGTCGCCATTGGCCACAGCTGCCCCGGCGACGAAGGCGACGGAGAGGTCCGCGGCCGCCGCGCCGTGCGCACCGAAGAGCGGGCCCAGCACGAGGGGTTCGCAGCGGTCGGTGGAGGCGTTCGGATCGCCGGTCACGCCGTAGGCGGGGAAGCCCGACTTCAGCACCATTTGCGGCTTCGCGCCGAACAAGCTGGGCCACCAGAGCACGATGTCGGCGAGTTTGCCGATCTCGATGGAGCCGATCTCGTGGGCGAGGCCGTGGGCGAGGGCGGGGTTGATGGTGAGTTTGGCGATGTAGCGCAGGACGCGTTCGTTGTCGTCGCCGGACTCGTTGGTGCCGTGGGAGCCTTCGCCGTCGAGGGGGCCGAGTTCGTGTTTCATCTTGCCGGCCATGGCGAAGGTGCGGCGGACGGTTTCCCCGGCGCGGCCCATGCCCTGGGCGTCGGAGGAGGTGATGCCGATGACGCCGAGGTCGTGCAGGACGTCTTCGGCGCCCATGGTGCCGGCGCGGATGCGGTCGCGGGCCATGGCGGCGTCGCCGGGCAGGTCGACCTTGAGGTCGTGCGCGGAGACGATCATGCCGAAGTGCTCGCCGAGGGCGTCGCGGCCGAAGGGGAGGGTGGGGTTGGTGGAGGAGCCGATGACGTTGGGGACGCCGGCCATCTTCAGGACGTTGGGGACGTGTCCGCCGCCGCAGCCCTCGATGTGGAAGGCGTGGATGGTGCGGCCCTCCAGCACGGCGAGGGTGTCCTGCACGGACAGGCACTCGTTCAGTCCGTCGGTGTGCAGGGCGACCTGGACGTCGTGGTCCTCTGCGACGCGCAGTGCGGTGTCCAGGGCGCGGGTGTGGGCGCCCATGTCCTCGTGGACCTTGAACCCCGACGCGCCGCCCTCCGCGAGCGCCTCCACCAAGGGTCCGGCGTCGGAGGACGAACCACGCGCCAGGAAGCCGATGTTGACCGGCCACGCGTCGAACGCGTTGAACGCGTGCCGCAACGCCCAGGGGGAGTTGACGCCGACCCCCCAGACCGGCCCGATTTCCTGGCCGATGATGGTGGTGACGCCGGAGGCCAGCGACGCCTCCATGATGCGCGGGGAGAGCAGGTGGACGTGGGTGTCGATGGCACCCGCCGTCGCGATCAGACCCTCACCGGAGACGATGGTGGTGCCCGTGCCGACGACGACGTCGACGCCGTCGAGGGTGTCGGGGTTTCCGGCGCGGCCGACGGAGACGATGCGGCCCTCGCGGATGCCGATGGACGTCTTCCTGATGCCCTGGATCGCGTCGATGACGGTGACGTTGGAGATGACGACGTCGCAGGTGGCGCGGACGGTGGTGGCCTTGAGGTGCATGCCGTCGCGGGCGGTCTTGCCGAAGCCGGCGAGGAACTCGTCACCCGACGACTGGGAGTCGGACTCGACGCGGATGATGAGGCCGGAGTCGCCGAGGCGGATGCGGTCGCCTGCGCGGGGGCCGTGGACGGCCATGTAGTCGTGGGGGTCGATGGCGCCCCAGGGGGCGACGGGGCCGGGACGGCCGTGACAGCCCTGGGCGTCGAAAGCACTCCCGCTCATCGCGCCTCCTCCTCTTCGAAGTTCGTGAGATAGCCGCAGGCGTGGGCCTTCTCCAGTGCGGCCTCGCGGGCGCCGGGGGCGTCGAGCGGGCCGTCGACCAGTCCGGCGAAGCCGATGGCGACCCGCTCGCCGCCGATCGGCACGAGGCCGACCTCGACGACGGCGCCCGCGTCGAAGCGGACCGAGGACCCGGCCGGGACGGCGAGCCGCAGGCCGAACGCGGCCGCGCGGTCGAACGCCAGGCGCGGGTTGGTCTCGAAGAAGTGGAAGTGCGAGGTCACCGTGACCGGCACGGGCGCGGTGTTGCGCACCGGCAGGACCACGACCGGCTCCGCCGGCTCGTAACCGGCACCCGAACCCGGCAGCGCCGCCCCGGGGGCGTCCGCGCCCAGCGAGCCCTCGGCCCCGAAGGGCGAGTCGATGACGCACAGGCGCGTGCCGTCCTCGAACACCGCCTCGACCTGGAGCTGGGTGACGATGTCCGGCACCCCCGGCAGGACGTCCTTGGCGCGCAGGATCGTGCGGCCGGCCTCGATGGCCTCGGCCAGCCGTTTGCCGTCGCGGGCGGCCTCGCAGACGGTGTCCGCGATCAGCGCGGTCGCCTCCGGCACGTTCAGCCGCAGGCCGCGGGCGCGGCGAGAGCGGGCCAGCTCGGCGGCTGTGAACAGCAGCAACCGGTCCTGCTCGGTGGGTGTCAGTCGCATGGTGCCTCGTCAGAGAGGGGAGGGGACAGGAGGGACTTCAGGCGGCGGGCTGGTCGTGGGTGGAGCAGTGGATGCCGCCCCCGCCGGAGGCGATGGTGTCGATGGAGAGTGCGACGATCTCGCGGCCGGGGAAGTGGTCGCGCATGATCGCCTGGGCGTTCGCGTCGGCGTCCGCGTCGCCGAACTTCGGCATGAAGACCGCGCCGTTGCCGACGTAGAAGTTGAGGTAGGACGAGACGAAGGCGTCTCCCTTGCCGGTGATCTTGTCCGGGTCCGGCTGCGGGATGTCGACGATCTGCAGCGAGCTGCCGCGGGCGTCCGTCGCCGACTGGAGCACCTGCCGGGCCTGTGCCGAGGCCTGCGACCAGACGTCGGCGGGAGCACCCGGGAAGGGCTGGTCGAGCAGGACCACGCCCGGCTTGGCGAAGCGCAGCATGCAGTCGACGTGGGCGTCGGTGATGTCCTTGCCCCTGACGCCCTTCAGCCAGATGACCTTGGTGACGCCGAGGGCCTTCATCAGCTCGGCCTCGACGTCGTCGCGGCTCATGCCCGGGTTGCGGTTGTCGTTGACCACGGAGCTCTCGGTGACCAGCAGCGTCCCCTGGCCGTCGGTCTCGAAGGCGCCGCCCTCGGCGACGATCGGGGTCTGGATCCGGGGGACGTGGTACTTGGACAGCAGGGTGGCGGCGAGCGCGGAGTCGTTGCCGTGCTCCTTCTGCTTGTCGCCCCAGCCGTTGAAGTTGAAGTCGACGCCCTTGAGCGTGTCGCCGTCGCGGACGAAGACGGGCACGGTGTCGCGGGCCCACAGGTCGTCGACCGCCATGGGCACGACCTCGACGTCGGAGCCGCAGGCCTGTTGCGCGTCGTCCGCCTGGTCGGGCCGGGCGAACAGCACGACGGGCTCGTAACCGGCGATCGCCCGGGCGAGCCCGGCGATGTCCTGCCGCACGCCCGGGAGCTGGTCGCCCCAGATCCCGTCGGAGGCGGGCCAGCTCATGAAGGTGCGCTCGTGCTTCTCCCACTCGGCCCCGAAGATGCGCCCCGGCGTCGCCGCGGAGTCCGTCGCCCCGGACGAGGCGCCGGAACCGTCGGCGTCACCGGACGGGCCGGACGAGTCGCCGGACGAGTCGGACGAGGAGCAGGCGGTGGCGCCGAAGGCGATCAGGCCGATACCGGCCAGCGACTGCAGTACGGCGCGACGGGGGAGCGAGCGGTTCATGGCAGCACTCTGGCATCGACTGAAAATTCAGTCAAGCTCGGGTGCCGGTGCCGGTGCCGGTGCCTGCGGCTGCGCCTGCTCGCCGAGCTGCTTGCGCACGAAGGTCCTCGGATTCAGGTCCTCGAACTCGAAGTCCCCGAGCTCGGGTCCGAGCCCGTCCCGGACCTCCTGCTTCGCGCTGTCGGCCAGCTGCCGCAGCTTGCGCAGCAGGCCGACGCCCTCGGCGACCAGCTTCGGCAGCTTGTCCGGGCCGATGAGCAGGACGGCGACGACCGCCAGGGCGGCCAGCTTCCACATGCCTATGTCGAAGAACACCGATCGGCCTTCCGGTCGTGTCCGAGCTCCGCGGCGACGGCCTCGGAGAGAAGGTGGCGGGCGTGCTCCAAGGGGAGGGAGCCGCTGAGCCAGCGCTGGCTCAGGCCCTCCAGCAGGGCGGTGAGCCGCTCGGCGGCCGCCGCGTGGGCGGGGGCGGTGCCGCCCGGGCGGCTGCGGCCGAGCAGGTCGGCGGTGCCGTGGACCCAGGTCAGCGTGGCCGAGGCGAGGTCCTCGCGCAGGTCGGGGTCGAAGACGGCGCTGGCGCGCAGCTCGCCCCAGGCGGTGCTGTTCTCGCGCACCTCGGGGATGTCCTGAAGCTCCAGCAGCAGGGCCTGCGCCAGCTCGGAGCCCGGGGCGAGGGCGTCCGTCGGGTCGTTGTCGGGCTCCGTCGTGTAGCGGTCCGCGCGCTCGCTGATGAACTCCAGCGTGCGGCGCAGCAGCCCGGCGCGATCGCCGAAGTGGTAGTAGATCAGCGCCACGGAGACGCCGGCCTCGGCCGCGAGCTCGGCGACCCGCAGGCCGCGCACCCCGCGCCGGGCGATGACGCGCGTGGCGGCGGTGAGGATCTCGGTACGGCGGTCCGGGGCTCGTTGGTCGGATGCTGGCGCTGGCATACACGGAGTATTGACTGAAGTTTCAGTTCGGTGCAAGATGCGGATCACTATCGCAGCCGCTATGGCGTGCCAAGCGAGCTACAGGCCACGGCGTGCCGCAAGGGCCCCGAAGTGCCACGGACGATTCACAACAAGGGAAGAGCCCTCATGACTCTGCGTATGCCTGCCGAGTGGACCGAGCACGAGCGCTGCCTGATGGCCTGGCCGACCAGGCCCGAGCTCTGGGGCGAGACCCTGGACGAGGTGCGCGGCGAGTACGCGAACGTCGCCCGCGCGATCGCCGAGTTCGAGCCGGTCACCATGGTCGCCCTGCCCGGCCAGGGCGAGCAGGCCGCCGCCCTGTGCGGCGAGGGCGTCGAGGTGATCGAGCTGCCGATCGACGACTCGTGGTTCCGCGATTCCGGCCCGATCTTCGTGCTCGGCGAGGACGGCCGCCGCGCCGGTGTCGACTTCCGCTTCAACGCCTGGGGGCAGAAGCACTTCCCCTGGGACACCGACGACAAGATCTCCGGCCGTCTCCTTGAGCACTTCGACGTCGAGCGCGTCGGGTCCTCGATGATCCTCGAGGGCGGCGCTATCACCGTCGACGGCGAGGGCACGCTGATCACCACCGAGCAGTGCCTGCTCCACCCCAACCGCAACCCCGGCATGAGCCAGGACGAGATCGAGGCCGAGCTGAAGGCGCGGCTCGGCGTCACCAAGGTGATCTGGCTGCCCTACGGCGGGCTGCTGGACACCGAGACCGACGGCCACGTCGACGGCGTCTGCGCCTTCGTCGCGCCCGGCAAGGTCGTGGTGCAGCTGCCCAGCGACCCGCAGCACCCCGACTACGAGCGGATGCGCGTCAACCGCGCCGTACTGGAGGCGGCCACCGACGCCCAGGGCCGCTCCTTGGAGATCATCGACCTCCCGCAGAGCGCCTTCGTCGACGTCGAGGGCAAGGAGACCGAGGTCGGCTACCTCAACTTCTACATCGCCAACGGTGGCGTCGTCGTCCCCGTGGCCGACGTCCCGGAGGACGAGGGCGCGCTCGCCGTGCTTGCGGCCGCGCTGCCCGGCCGGAAGGTCGTCGGCGTCCGCTCCCGTGTCATCGCCTTCGGTGGCGGCGGGGTGCACTGCATCACCCAGCAGGTCCCCGCCGCCCGGTAAGCGACGCGCCTTCGAGCAACGGTCGCCCGCTCCGCCCTTCGCCCCTCCCCAGCGTCGCGCACGAAAGAGAGCACCGATGTCCAGAGACCCACTCCGGCCCGCCTCGGCGAGCGAGGCCCGCAGATCCCGCCGGCCCCTGGCCGTGGCGGTCACCGCCGCCGCCCTCGGACTGGTCGCCGCCTGTTCCGGGCCGCCGTCCACGGGCACCGGCGCGCAGGCCGACGCCTTCAAGCTGTCGGCCGGCACCCCGGTGCCCGCCGGTGACATCTCCTCGTTCACCTGGGCCTCCTACGCGGAGCCGCTCACCCTGGACTACGCGATGGCCTTCGACTACCCGTCGAACACCATCCTGTCCAACGTGTGCGAGTCGCTGATGAAGTGGACCCCGCAGCTCAAGGAGGTGCCGGGCCTCGCGCAGCGGGCCTCGCACCCGGACCCGACCACCTGGGTCTACGACCTGCGTCCCGGCGTGCACTTCCACGACGGCTCGACCATGACGGCCGACGACGTGGTCTACAGCCTGAGCCGTCAGATGGACCCGAAGGTCGGCGCGGCCTGGGCGGGCGTCTTCCAGAACGTCACCTCGATCACCAAGACCGGCCCGCTGGAGGTGACGGTCAAGCTGAAGACGCCCGACGCCGTCTTCCCGCAGTACATGGCCACCGCCGCCGGAGTCGTGGCCAGCGAGAAGGGCGTCAAGGCGGCCGGCGCCAACTGGGGCAGCGGCACCCTGGACTGCACCGGACCGTTCAAGCTCGGCGCCTGGAACAAGGGCCAGTCGATCGAGCTGGACCGGTTCGCCGACTACTGGGGCACCCCGGCCAAGTCCGGCAAGGTCACCTTCGAGTTCCTGACCGACCCCTCGGCGCGCACCAACGCCATGCTGACCGGCGCGGTCGACGGCGGGTACCTGATCCCGACCGAGAGCTACCAGCGGCTGCGCACCAGCGGCGTCGGCACGCTCTACTTCGGCGAGAGCCTCAGCACCGTCAACGTCAACGTCACCAACATGAAGGGCGTGCTGGGCGACGCCCGGGTGCGGGAGGCGCTGTCGCTGGCGCTGGACCGCGCGGGCTTCGTCAAGCAGGGCCTGGCCGGCAACGGCCAGGTCACCAACGCGCTGACGGACAAGGCCGCGTGGGCCATGGCCGACCCCTCGACGCTGAAGAGCGCGTTCGACCTCCCCTCCACCACGCCGGACCTGGCCAAGGCCAAGGAGCTGATCAAGGAGGCGGGCGCGGCGGGCAAGACCGTCACCGTCGCCACCAGCGCCATCGGCCAGGACGTCTCGCTGCTGGCGACCGCGATCCAGGCGGCCGGCACCGAGATCGGCCTGAACGTCCAGGTCAAGACGATCGCCCCGGACGCCTTCTCGGCGCTGTTCACCGATCCCAAGGCGCGTGTGGGGATCGACATGTTCCCCGAGACGTACTACCTGTCCATCACCGACCCGATGGACCTGCTCGCCAACTTCCAGACCGGCAACTACCAGAACTACGCCGGCTACAGCAATCCCGCCTACGACAAGCTGGTGCAGCAGGCCACCGGCACCGACGACCCGGCCTCGCGCCTGGCCGTCGAGGCCAAGATGCAGCAGATCGCCGTGCAGCAGAACCTGTGGATCCCGGTCGCCGACTGGCCCACCGCCGTGTTCCTGAACAAGCGGATCACCGGCGCCCCCACCAGCATCTCCTACCTGTACTACCCGTGGGCGGCCGACATCGGGGCCGCGAGATGACCTTCCTGCGCTTCGCCCTGCGGCGTCTGGCGGAGATGGTCGCCACGCTGCTGGCCGCCTCGTTCCTCATCTTCGGGGCCATGTACCTGGCCCCGGGGAACCCGGCGAGCTTCCTCCTCTCGGGGCGCTCCGCCTCCCCGGAGGCGCTCAAGGCGATCAACGACCAGTACCACCTGAACGACCCCTTCTGGCAGCAGTACCTGCGCTGGCTCGGCCAGGTGCTGCACGGCGACTTCGGCCGCTCCATCGAGTACCGCACCCCGGTCTCGACCCTCCTCGGGGCCCGACTGCCCAGCACGCTGCTGCTGGTGGCGATGGCCCTGGTGCTGGTCGTGGTCGTCGGCCTGGTGTTGGGGTGGATCGGCTCGGTGCGCGGCGGCGCCGTCGACGGAGCCATCCTGGTCGGCACCACCTTCGCCGTCGGTACGCCGTCGTTCGTCGCGGCTGTGCTGCTCCAGGGCCTGTTCTCGGTCAAGCTCGGCTGGTTCCCCAGCAGCGGCAGCGGCAGCGGGTTCGGCGACATGGTCTGGCACCTGACGCTCCCGGCGCTCGCCCTCGCGCTCTACCTGATCGGCATGCTCGCCCGGGTCACCCGCAGCGCGATGCTGGAGGTCATGGGCCACGAGCACGTCACCGTGGCCCGCAGCCGCGGCGTCCCGGAGCGGGCGGTGATCCGCCGTCACGTCTTCCGCAACACGCTCGGCACGGTGCTCACCATGGGCGGCCTGATCGTCTCCACCCTGCTCATCTGCACCGTCCTGGTGGAGACGGCCTTCAGCGTCAACGGCATCGGGCAGCTGCTCGACCTGTCGACCACGACGAAGGACTTCCCCGTCGTCCAGGCCATCTCGCTGATCATCGTCGGGATCTTCATGCTCGTGAACTTCTTCGTCGACCTGCTGCTCCCGCTGGTCGACCCCCGGGTCAGCCTCGGCACGAGAGGAGCGAGCGCATGACCGACGCCCTCGTGCGCCGTCCGGGGCTCGCCCGACTGCGAATCTCCAAGGACAGGACGGGTCGCTCCTGGCTCTACCTGCTCTGCCTCGGCTTCCTCGGTGTCGTCGTGCTGATGGCGGTCCTCGCCCCGTGGATCTCCCCGCACGACCCCAACGCCGTGGACCTCGGCAACGCGCTGGCCGGCCCGTCCGGCACCCACCCGCTCGGCGTCGACGGCTCCGGACGCGACACCGCGTCCCGGTTGATCACCGGCGCGCGTACCTCGCTGCTCGGTCCGCTGGGCGTGGTGGTCTTCTCCACCGTTGCCGGTGTGGCGGTCGGCCTCGCGGCCGGCTGGCGCGGCGGCTGGCTCGACTCGGTGCTCTCCCGCACCACCGAGCTGGTCTTCGCCTTCCCCGGCCTGCTGCTCGCGCTGCTGATTGTCTCGATCTACGGCGAGGGGCTGATCGCCCCCGTCATCGCGCTCGGCATCGCCTACCTGCCGTACGTCAGCCGCCTGACCCGCTCGCTCGTCCTCGCCGAGCGCGAGCGGCCCTACGTCGAGGCGTACCAGGTCCAGGGCCACTCCGGCCTGCAGATCTGCCTGCGCCACGTGCTGCCCAACATCGCGCCCGTGGTGCTGGCCCAGTCCACCATCAACTTCGGCTACGCCCTGATCGACCTGGCCGGCCTCTCCTTCCTCGGCCTCGGCGTGCCCGCGCTGACGCCCGACTGGGGCCGGATGGTCTTCGACGGCGAGAGCGCGATCCAGTCCGGATACCCGCTCTCGGCGATCCTGCCCTGCGCCGCGATCGTGCTGACCGTCGTCGCCTTCAACGTCGTCGGCGAACGCTGGGCCGACCAGGTCGCCCGGAGGGACCGATGAGCACCGACACTCTTCAGATCCAGGGCCTGCGGCTCCACCTGCCCGGTGCCGCCCGCCCGGTCCTGGCCGGGATCGACCTGACCGTCGGCGAACGGGAGACCGTCGCGCTCGTCGGCGAGTCCGGCTCCGGCAAGTCGCTGACCTCCCGCAGCGTGCTGCGGCTGCTGCCGCCGGGCGCGACCACCGAGGGCACGGTGGCGGTCCAGGGCGAGAACGTCCTGGCCATGGACGCCAAGGCGCTGCGCAGGCTGCGCACCCACACGGCGGCCATGATCTTCCAGGACCCGCGCGCCGCCATCAACCCGCTGCGCCGCATCGGCGACTTCCTCACCGAGAGCCTGCGGCTGAACGCCGACCTCCCGGAGGCGGAGGCGACCGAGCGCGCGGTGAGGATGCTCGACGCGGTGGGCCTCGGTGAGCGGGTGCTGGGGCAGTACCCGGGCCAGCTCTCCGGCGGCATGCTCCAACGCGTGATGATCGCCTCGGCGTTGATGGGCGACCCCGCGCTCATCCTCGCGGACGAGCCCACCACCGCGCTCGACGTCACCACTCAGGCCGAGGTCGTCGGCCTCCTCGACGACCTGCGCGAACGCTTCGGCACCGGGCTGCTCTTCGTCACCCACGACCTGGGCCTGGCCGCCGCCATCAGCGACCGCGTCTACGTCATGTACGCCGGGCGGATCGCCGAGACCGGCCCGGCCGAGGCGCTGTTCGAGCGGCCCCGCCACCCCTACACGGCCGCGCTGCTGCGTTCCACGCCGCGCCTGGACGCCCCGCAGGGCCGGCTTGCCGCGATCAAGGGCCAGCCACCGAGCCTGAAGCTGGAACTGACGGGCTGTCCGTTCGCGGCGCGCTGCCCCTTCGCCACCCAGGTGTGCACCGAGGAGCTCCCGCCGCACCGGCCGGTGCCGGAGGAGTCGGGCCGTCTCGTCGCCTGCCACCACAGCGAGAAGCTTGCCGACCAGCTCGCAGGGAGCGCCACCGATGACTGAACTCGCCAACGACGACGTGGTGCTGGAGGTGACCGGGCTGCACCGGGCCTTCGGCAGCGTGCAGGCCTGTCACGACGTCTCGTTCAGCCTCGCCCGGGGCGGATCGCTGGGCATCGTGGGGGAGTCCGGCTCGGGCAAGACCACCACGGCCCGGATCATCGTCGGCCTCGAACGCGCCGACTCCGGCTCCGTGCGGGTGCGCGGCCGGAACCGGTTCGCGGCGGCGGGACGCGGCCGCGCGGCCCGGCTGGAGCGCGCCCGCGAGGTCCAGATGGTCTTCCAGGACCCCTTTCTCTCCCTCGACCCGCGCGTCACCGTCGGCAGCGTGCTGCGCGAGACGCTGCGGCTGCACTTCCCCCGGACCAAGGGCGACCACGGCCGCCGGGTGGAGGAGCTGCTCGACCAGGTCGGGCTCGGCGCCCGGGAGGCCGACGCCATGCCGCGCCAGCTCTCCGGTGGCCAGCGCCAGCGCGTCGCGATCGCCCGCGCGCTCGCGGTCGAGCCGGCCGTGCTGGTCCTGGACGAGGCCGTGGCCGCGCTGGACGTGTCGGTGCAGGCGCAGATCCTCAACCTGCTCGCGGACATCCGCCGGGACACCGGGATCGGCTACCTGTTCATCACCCACGACCTGGGCGTGGTCCGCTGCGTCACCGAGGAGGTCGTGGTGATGCGGCACGGCGCGATCGTCGAGGCGGGCCGTACGGCCGACGTCCTGGCCGATCCGCAGCACGCCTACACCCGCCTGCTGCTGGACTCCGTGCCGCGGCCCGGCTGGAACCCCAAGGCCATCGCCGCCGCACGGCGGGCCCTGTAGGGCCCGGTCCGTCCGCACCCGGCTTTCGAGGGGGAGCCGGGTGCGGACCGAGAACGTCATCCGCACCACACGCACTACGGACGGCCCCGAACCACATGCTTGCTGACCGTTACGAACTCCAGCACGAACTCGGCAGGGGCGGCATGGGCACCGTCCACCGCGCCGTCGACCACCGCCTGCGGCGGCTCGTCGCCGTCAAGACGCTCGCCGCGGAGCTCGCCCACGACCCCGCCTGCCGGGCCCGCTTCCAGCGCGAGGCGCACGCCGTCGCGGCGCTCAACCACCCCGTCGTCGCGACCATCCACGACGTCGCCGAGGACGAGCGCGACGGCGCGCGGGTTCCGTACCTGGTGATGGAGTACGTCGACGGCGTCACGCTGGCCGATCTGCTGCGGGACGGCCCGCTGCCGGTCGACGAGGCCGTCGACGTGGGCCTTCAGGTGCTCGACGCGCTGGCGCACAGCCATGGGCAGGGCATCCTGCACCGCGACATCAAGCCCGCCAACATCATGATCACGCAGGCCGGCGCGGTGAAGGTCCTTGACTTCGGCATCGCCCGCGCGCTGACCGACACCTCGACCCGGCTCACGGGCACCGGCCTGGCCCTGGGTACTCCGGCGTACCTCTCCCCGGAGCAGATCAACGGCCTGGACGTCGACCAGCGCGCGGACCTGTACGCGGTGGGATGCCTGCTCCACGAGCTGCTGACGGGCACTCAGCCGTACGTCGGGGACTCGCCGTTCGTGGTCATGCACCAGCACCTGACCGGCGAGCCGGTCCCGCCGTCGCACCGTCGCCCTGGTGTCCCGGCGGGGCTGGACGGCGTCGTCCTGACGGCCCTGCGCAAGAACCCCGCGGACCGCTACCGCGACGCCGCCGCGATGCGCTCCGCGCTGGCCCACCCCTCGGTGGGCCCCGCCGCAGGCGCCGCGGACGCCTCGACGGTCCTGCTGGCCCCCCTCACGGCCCCGACCCTGCTGGAGGCCGGGCAAGCGGCGGTACCAGTCGTTGCACCACCAGGCGTTGCACCACCAGGCGGCGCGGCCGCCAGGGGCACGGGGAACCGCGCGACAGGCCACCTTGCGCGTTCAGTTCCCGAGCGGACAGGGCCATCCGCCCCGGGTGGGTTGCTCGCGCCCCGCGGCGGAGCCGCTGATCAGCAGAGCCCCGCGCCCCTGAACGCCGCCCCGCGCGCGTGGGCGGTGCGGTTGCGTCCCAGTGCCGAGGGTGTGCTCGCGCTGCTCGGGTGTGTGCTCGCCGCGCTGTGTGCGCGCATGCGGTACGTGGAGGCGCCGCACTTCGCGGCCGTCGCGCTGCTGGCCTGCCTGCTGGGCGCGGTCGCGCTGCTCTGGTCGGCGCGACTGTCCTGCGCGATCGCGTGGGGGCCGGTGGCCGAGACCCTCGCCGTGCAGTCCGAGTTCCGCCGTGCCTACCTCGGGTTCGAGACCAAGCCCGTGCTGCTCGCCCTCGGACTGGCCGTCACCGCGGTCCTGTGCGTCCTCCGGTGCTGCTCGCGCCGAACCCGTGACGGCGGGTTCGCCGCCGTGGGGGCGTGGCTCACGGGGACGGCGGCCCTGTGGTTCTTCCTGGACGACCCGAGCAAGACCGCCGTCTTCTACGCGATCCTCGCCGTCGTGGTGCTGGGCATGGCCGCGCTGGAACCGGCCCGCCGCCGCGCCGCTCAGGCGGAGAGCCGGTCCGCCCCTGCCACCAGGCCGTAGACGAGGGCGCGGACCACGGCGGCGGCGTTGACCTCCGAGCCGAGGGACTGGATCGCGGCCAGCCCGTCCGCCGCCGCGGCCAGCGCCTCGCCGAGGGTCTCCGCGTCGACGAGGGGCCGGGCGTCTACGCCGCCCTCGCGCTCGGTCGCGAGGACGCGGTACAGCTCCACGAAGCACGCGCGCCAGCGCGCGTACTCGCCCTCCAGCGCGGCGCGGACCCGCTCGTCGGTCAGCGAGAACCAGTGCAGCGCCGCGTGCATCCGGGCCAGGTCCGCCGCCTCCGGCTGCGAGAGCAGCGCGATGACACGCTCCGCGCGCTCGTCGAAGCTGCCGGGGCCGGCCACGGCCTCCTCCATCGGCGTGACCCACTCCGGACGGATGTCCGCCACCACCGCGACGATCAGATCCGTGCGGTCCTTGAAGTGGTAGTGGCACATCCCGTGCGTCACCCCGGCCAGCGCCGAGACGTTGCGGGTCGTGAACGGCACGTCGTCCTCGCCTGCGAGGAGGCTGCGCGCCGCGACGATCAGACGGGCCCGCGTCTGCTCGCCCTTGACCGAGACCCGCGGCTTCCGCGCCTGCCGAGCCTCCTGAACTGCCCCGTTACCCACGTCTTCCCCAGTTCCCGTTGCCACCCGCCCACCTTAGCCACGGCGGGCCGCGGCAGGGGGCGAACCTGTTACTGCGCAGTCTCTTGACCGAGCGCATGGTCAGTTATACCTTCCGGGTCAGCCGCGCAGACGCGCGCCCCGGCCAAGGGAGGCCCCAGCATGGACCAGCACGGCATGGAGCAGCACGGCAGAGCCGAGGACCCGCAGGCCCTGAGCACCTCGTTCGTCCGCCCGCTCGACCGGCGCCGCTTCCTGGCGGCCGCCGGACTCACCGCCGCCGGTGCCGCGTGGGCGGTCACCGGTCTGGGCGGCACCGCACGCGCCGCGACCCGCGCCACCGCCGTTCGCGGCGTCCGGGCGAACGCCGCCGCCGCTGCTGCCGGCACCTTCGCCGTCCCGCTCGACAGCGTCACCCACACCCGCACCTGGATGGCCTGGCCCGACAGCACCGCCATCTACGGCCGCAAGCTCTCCGGCATGCAGGCCAACATCGCGCTGATCGCCAACACCATCGCCAAGTACGAGCCGGTCTACCTGCTCGCCAACTCCGCCAGCGTCAGCGCCGCGAAGAAGGCGTGCACCAACCCGAACGTCACCGTCATCGGCTCCATCCCGATCGACGACTGCTGGATGCGCGACTCCGGTCCGATCTTCCGCACCGACGGCGCGGGCGGTCTGGACACGGCCGGCCTGAACTTCAACGGCTGGGGGAACAAGCAGACCCACGCCAACGACGCGCTCGTCGCGCAGCGCGTGGCCGCCTACCTGGGCGTCAACTTCACGGCCGCAGGGTTCACGAGCGAGGGCGGCGCCATCGAGGCCGACGGCGCCGGCACGTTGATGGCGACGAAGAGCAGCATCATCAACTCCAACCGCAACCCCGGCAAGACCCAGGCCCAGCTGGAGGCGGCCATGTGCGCCGCCTACGGCGCCTCCGAGGTCATCTGGTTCACCGGGATCACCGGCCAGGACATCACCGACGACCACGTCGACGCGACCTCGCGGTTCCTCGCCGCCGGCGCGGGCCTGGTGCAGACCCCGAACCCGGCCGACCCGTCGGACATCTGGTCCAACGACGAGCAGCAGCAGTACAACACCCTGTCCACGTCCAGGGACGCCCAGGGCGCCGCCATCGCCGTGACCAAGCTCCAGTCGCCCGACTACAACAAGATCCGCGCGACCAGCGTCGACTTCGTCGACTCCTACGCCAACTACTACGTCTGCAACGGCGCGGTCATCTCCGCTCAGTTCGGCGACAGCACCGCCGACGCCAACGCCAAGGCCGTGCTGCAACGCACCTTCCCGGGCCGCACCATCGTGCAGCTCAACATCGACAACCTCGGCAACCAGGGCGGCGGCATCCACTGCGTCACCCAGCCCCAGCCGGCGCCGTAAGGCGCCGACCGGATCCGTGCGGAGCCGACCGGAGCCGACCGGAGCCGTGCGGGCTCACAGGCGGGCGTGCGAGCCGATGTCGGCGCGGAACGCCTCGACCATCGCGGAGGTCACCGTCGGGCGGCTGGTGCCGATCGCGGCGAGGTAGTCCGCGGTGGTCGCCCCCGGCACCGCGTCGTCGCGCTCGAAGGCGGTCTGCGCCGCCAGCCGCGCGGCGTGCTCGATGTCGGCGGGGGAGAACCGCTCGCTCGCGTCGACCAGGGCGGTGACGTCCACGTCGACGCGGTCGGTGCCGAGCGCGTAGCGCGACCAGATGGCGTCCCGGGCGTCCGGGTCCGGGGTGCCGATCGGGATGACGTAGTCGAACCGCCCGGTGCGCAGGAAGGCCGGGTCGAGCGAGCGGACCGAGTTGGTCGCGCAGACCAGCAGCCGTCCGTCGCGCTCGCGGAAGCCGGGGATCAGCTTCAGCAGCTCGTTGGTCACCCCGTGCATCGCGCCCGTCTGTCCGGCTTCCCCGCGGACGGGCGCGATCTCCTCCACCTCGTCGATGAAGACCAGCACCCGCTCCAGCTCGCCGATCCGCGCGAAGGCGGCGCGCAGCGCGGCGGCGAGGTTGCCCTCGTCGGCGAGGCGGGAGGGCAGCAGCTCCACGAACGGCCAGCCCAGGCGGGAGGCGATGGCCCGGGCGAAGGTGGTCTTGCCGGTGCCGGGCGGGCCGAACAGCGTGATCGCGCGCGGCGGCCGCACCCCGTGCCGGGCCGCGCGCTCGGGTTCGGCGAGCGGCAGCACGACGCGTCGCTCGATCAGCTCCTTCTCGGCCGTCATCCCGGCCACGGCGTCCCACAGGTCCCCGCTCAGCACGCGCCCGCCGAGCTCCTCCAGCGAGCCGGCCGCCGAGCCCGCGGCGGGCTCGGTCTTCTCGAAGTACGCGGCGGCGGGCCGCCGCTCGTAGCCCGCGTTGCGCAGGCCCTCGCCCAGCAGCTCCTCCTCCGGCAGCACGTAGGCGATCCGCCGGACCCGCGCCTCCACCAGACGCCGCTCCAGCTCCCGCAGCAGCGCGCTGGCCAGTCCGCGTCCGCGCCAGGCCGGGGCGATCGCGACGCGCATCACCCACGCCCGCTCCCCGGCCGCCGCCACCTGCGCGAGCGCCGCGCCGATCGGCACGCCGTCGTGCACGGCGACGACGGCGGGCTGACGTGCGGTCAGCGCGGCGATGCACTCGGCGAGAGAGAAGACGGACTCCTGTCCGAGCTCTGCGGTGGAGTCGATCAGGTGGACGACGGCGGCCAGGTCGTCCTCGCGGTAGTCGTGGATGAGCCAGTTCACGATGTCGCCTCCTGGGGTCGGTTCGGTCCCGGTTCGGTCCGGCGAATCTAGGGGCGCCCGGCGGGGGCCGTCCCGCTCCGCTTCGGACAACGCGACGTGGACGAACCGTACGCCGCATCAGCTTGACCGGCCCCCAAGGATGCGTCAGCCGTCATCGGACCTTAGGCTCCACCCATTGCACCTTTTGTCTGATTTGTAGAGGGGCGGTTTCCCGATGCCCGAGGGACTGAGGGCGGACACGGTCGGTCCGGTGGACGTCGCCGTCGTCGCCTTTCCCGGCAACCAGTTCAACGGCGACGTCGCTCCGGCGCTGCGCGAGCTGCAACAGAGCGGGATGGTCAGGATCCTCGACCTGACCTTCGTGACCAAGGACGCCGACGGCAGCGCCGCGGTCGTGGAGCTGGCGGACACCGGCCTCGCGGACGCGTTCGAGCAGCTCACCGGCACCGAGTTCGACCTCCTCAGCGATCAGGACCTGGACGAGGTGGCGCAGTCGCTGCCGGAGGAGTCCTCGGCCCTGGTCGTGGTCTGGGAGAACACCTGGGCCGCGCGGCTGGCCGCGGCGCTGCGCGCCTCCGAGGGGCAGCTGGTCATGCTGGAGCGCGTCCCGCGCGAGTTGGTCGTGGCCGCCGTCGACGCACTGGAAGAGGGGTGACGAGAGATGATCCGTCGCAGGGTGGGACGCCCGGGCCTGCTGGGCACCGCGGCGCGCACGGCCGTCATCGCGGGTACGGCGACAGCCGTCTCCGGCAACGTGCAGCGCAGGGCCGCGGGGCGCGCGGCCGACCAGCAGCAGATGGCCGACTACCAGCAACAGCAGCTGGCCGACCAGGCCGCCGCGCAGGCGGCGGCCCAGCTCGCCGCCCAGCAGCAGGCCGCGGCCCCGGCCGCTCCGGCGGCGTCCACGGGTGAGGACCGGATCGCCCAGCTCACCAAGCTCGCCGAGCTGAAGTCCCAGGGCATTCTCACGGACGGGGAGTTCGCGGCCGAGAAGGCCCGCATCCTGAACAGCTGAGGCGTGTGCTGCCGCCCCCGCCGCGTGACGACCGTCGCGGCGGGGGCGGACTGCCCGGTCAGCCGGTGAAGCCGGCGAAGATCCTGGAGAACTCGTACGGCGTCTGCGTCACGTTGGTGCACTGGGACAGGCCGCCGGTGCAGGCGTCGGCATCCCGGGTCATCTCCCAGAAGGCCAGCTCGCCCAGGTGGTTCTGCTGGGCGAAGGTCACCAGCTGCGAGGCGTCGGACAGCCCGAACACCTCGGAGGTGTTGTCGTTCTGGCCGAGCATCGGGGTGACCCCGACCTTGGCCCAGGCCTGGGCCGCCGTCAGGTTCGGCCAGACGGACAGGATCTGCGCCTGGGTGGACTGGGCCGACTGGATCGCGTAGGCGCCCATCTTCCCGGCGGGGTTGGGCGCCTCGGAGTCGCCGAAGTCCATGGCCATCACGTTGACCACGTCCACGTTCAGCCCCGCCGCCTTGGCGGACTGGAGCACGTAGAGGCCGTCGGCGGTGAGCCCGGACGGCAGCACCGGCAGGGTCAGGCTGACCTTGAGGTCCAGGCCCTTGGCCGCCTGCGCGGCCTGGAGCTGGGCGAGCGCCTGCGAACGGCGGTCGATGGAGGCGTGGTCGGTGACGGCCGAGCCCTCGATGTCGAAGTCGATCCGGTCCAGCCCGTAGGCGTCGACGACCTTCTGGTACTGGGTCTCCAGCGCCGCCACCGTGGTGCAGGACTGGGCGAGCTCGGTGCCGTTGGCCCCGCCGAAGGAGACGCGCACGTCCCCGCCGGTGGCCCGGAACGCGTCGATGTCGGCCTTGTCCCAGCCGGTGGTGGCGTCGTAGGCGCCGAACCAGCTGGCGCTGCACGCCGAGCTGCCGTTGATGACGAACGCGAGCGAGAACTGCTTGAGGCCGCTGTTGGCCGCGAGCGTGGTCAGGCTCGGCGTCGGGTAGGCGCCGAGGTCCACGTACGGCGCGGCCGCGCCGGGCACGGTGCCGCTGCCCGCGACCGCGGTGACCGGGGGCGAGGTGGGGGACTCGTTCCCGGACGGGTCGAAGGCGGAGACGCTGACGGACCGGCTGCTGCCCTGGATCAGGCCGGTCAGGGTGGCGCTGGTGCCGGTGACGGTGGCCAGCAGCGTGCCGTTGGACCACACGTGGTAGCCGGCCACCGACCGGTTGTCGGTCGAGGCGTTCCACGAGAGCGAGACCGAGCCGGGCGCGGAGCCGGTGACGGCGAGGCCGGTGGGCGTGGTCGGCGGAGTGGTGTCGGCGGGCAGACCGGCGCAGGGTGCGTTGTTGATGGTGCAGTTGGCCGGATCCGTGGCCGGGTTGCTGCCGTTGGACACGTCGAAGCCGACCACGGCCGCGGTGGCGCCGGGTGCCAGCGCACCCGCCCAGCCGGGTGCGGTGATGGTGTAGTGGGTGCCGCTGGAGGTCAGCGTCCCGTTCCAGGCGCTGGTGACGGACTCCCCGGCCGGCAGGTCGAAGGAGAGCGACCAGGTGTTGACCGTGGCATTGGTGTTGTTGGTGATCGTGTAGCTCGCCTCGAAGCCGCTCGACCAGGTGGAGGTGACGGCGTAGGTCGCCATCAGTCCGGTCAGTCCGGTGGCGGCTCGGGCACTTTGGGCGCCGAGCGCGGTGAGCGGCACGGCCAGCAAGGTTGCGGCCGCGACGAAGGGCAAGGTGACGCGCCTCATGGGCGTGTCCTCCTGTCTGAGGTGTGGGGGTGTTGATCAACCGCGCGGCCCTTTCAACATGGTCCAGACCAATGCTCGGCGTCAATAGGTGGGTTTCTTAACAGTTGATAAGGCGTCACCTCGATGCCAACTACAGTGGGCGCCGACAGCAGGAGGGGTGGGCGCGGTGTCCGACGGGGAACGGGTGGTCGCGGGCCGGTACCGTCTGGTCGCGCAGCTGGGGCGCGGCGGGATGGGGACCGTGTGGCGGGCCGAGGATCTGCTGCTGGGGCGCCAGGTCGCCGTCAAGGAGGTGCATCCGCGCGGTGGCGGCGACGACGCAGAGCAGCGCGAGCGGACGCTGCGCGAGGCGCAGGTCGTCGCCCGGATCAGCCACCCCAGCGTGGTGGGTGTCCACGACGTCGTCGAGCAGGGCGGCCGTCCCTGGATCGTGATGGAGCTGGTGGACGGCGCGTCGCTGGCCACCCGGATCGCGACGGAGGGTCCGCTGCCCGCCGACGAGACCGCGCGGATGGGCCTCGCGGTCCTCGACGCGCTCTGCACGGCGCACGCCCTGGGGGTCCTGCACCGGGACGTGAAGCCCGCCAACGTGTTGTGGGAGCGCGACAAGGACCGCTGGGTGCTGACCGATTTCGGCATCGCCAGGGTCGACGGCGAGGCGACGCTGACGGAGGCCGGCGCCTTCCTCGGCTCCCCGGAGTTCACCGCGCCCGAACGCCTGCACGGCGACGACGCCGGCCCGGCGGCGGACCTGTGGTCCCTCGGCGCGCTGCTGGTCGCCGCGCTGGACGGGCGGTCGCTCTTCCACCGCACGGCCATCACGGCGGTCCTCCACGCCGTCGCCTTCGGCCCGATCACGCTGCCGGACCGGGCCCAGCCGCTGGCGCCCGTCATCGGCTCCCTGCTCCACCGCGACCCGCGGGCGCGGCCCCAGGCCGCAGTGGTGCGCGCGCAGTTGGAGCAGTTCCTGCGCGACGGCGCGGTGGACGCCCCGCCCGGCGCCCCCGACGCCACGCTCCGCGGAGCACCCGGCGCCTCGGGCATGCGGTCGGCCTACGGGGGCCAGGTCGCGCCAGCCGGACCGGCGCACCAGGCCGACCACGACGCGCAGGCGGGTCGTGCCGGCCAGGAGGCGCTCACGGGCGGGACCGGGTCGGCCGTGCAGGCGGGCTTCGCCGCGGAGGCCGTGCAGGCAGGCTTCGACGCGCAGGCGGGTCGTGTCGGCCAGGAGGCGCTCACGGGCGGGACCGGGTCGGCCGGGCAGGCGGGGCGGGGCGCGTGGGCGCGCGATGCCGCCCCTGTCCCGCAGGCGGGCCATGTCAGACACGCTGGGCACGCCCCGCAGGCGGGCCGAACCGGGCAGGCCGGGGAGGCGACGGGGGCCGCGCAGATGGGCCCTGCGTCGCCGGCTCCGCAGGCGGGCCGAACCGGGCAGGGCTCCGCGCGGCGGTCGGGGCGGCGGTGGTGGAGGTCGGTCGGGGCCGGCGCGGTCGTGGTGGCGGCGGCGGTCGGGGGGTCGTTCGCGGTGGATGTCTGGTCGGGGGCGCCCACGCCTTCCGCGCGGAGCGGCGGCGCTTCCGCCTCCGCCTCCGCAAGCCCCGCGTCGGTCACTGTCGTGCCCGCGGGGTTCGCGCGGTACCGGGACTCGCACGGGTTCTCCGTGGTGGTCCCCGCCGGGTGGGACCGGCAGGTCGACACTGGTGACGGCACCCGGGTCTACTACGTCTCACCCGGGCAGGGCACCACCCCCGAGGCGCTCTTCAAGATCGGCATCCGGGTCCAGCCCGGCGTCGCCGCGACGCCGCTCACCGCACAGGTCTGCCCCAGCCCGACCGGCTACGCCGCCTTCCGGGCGACGCCCCCACGCGTCACCACGCTCAGCGGCCACCGCGCCGCGTCCTGCAGCTTCACCTGGAGCGGCACCCCCGGTGGGCCGCCGCGCGTCTCCGACCTGCTGCTGTGGACCGACGCGGGCGCCACCTACACCCTGTGGGCCTCCGGCCCGACCGGCGACCGCGCCCGCGTCCAGCAGTTGCTGGCCACCGCCGCAGGCGGCTTCACCCCAGCGCCCCGCTGACCCGCTGACCCACTGACCCGACGCGGGCCTCACTCCGCGACCAGCACCAGCACCGCCTGGTCGTCGTCGGTGAGGCCGCCGGTGAACGCGTCGACGGCGTCGGTGACGGAGTCGAGGACGCTCCGCGCGTCGGCGGCGTCAGCGGCGTCGGCGGTGTCGGTGGCGTCCCCCGGCGGACGCAGCGCGGCGAGGAGGCGTTCCTCGCCGAAGAGCGCGCCCGAGGCGTCGCGGGCTTCGAGGATGCCGTCGGTCACCAGGACCAGCCGGTCCCCGCTCTGCAGGGTGAACGACTCCAGCGCCAGGTCGAGATCGGGGGAGACGCCGAGCAGCCGGCCGGCCGGAGCGGGGCAGGAGAGGGTGCCGTCGGCACGCTGGAGCACTGGCGGCGGATGGCCGGCCCGGACCAGCGAGACCGCGATGCCGTCGCGGACCCGGCGCAGCTCGGCGTAGATCAGCGTCACGAAGCTCTCGGTGCTGTCCGGCCGCGCCAGCAGGGCGTCGTTGACCGCCTGTGCGACCGCGCCCGGCGTGGGCAGCAGCGGCGCGACGGCGCGGGCGGTGTTGCGGACCAGCGCGGTGGTCGTCGCCGCGGCGGCGCCGCGGCCGCAGACGTCGCCGATGACCAGGCCCCACCAGTCGCCGGGGAGCGGGAAGACGTCGTAGAAGTCGCCGCCTATGTCCAGGCCCTCGCCCGCCGGGCGGTAGGAGGCGGCGAGCCGCAGGCCGGGCACGTCCGGCAGTGCGGCGAGCAGCAGTCCGGCCTGGAGGTCGTGGGCCAGCCGGGCCCGCTGCGCGTGCTGGCGGGTGGTCTCGGCGCCGGCCGCGGCGGTGCGGGCGAGCTCCTCGGCGAGCGCGATCGCTCGCGCCCCGAGCGGCCGCTCCGCGGTCGCGACGACGGTCAGCGCGCCGAAGGTGTGGCCGCGCGCGGTCAGCGGCACGCAGACCTGGCCGGTGATCTCCAGGCCCAGCTCCCGCCAGGCACCGCCCGGGGCGGTGCGGCTGACCTCGGTGCGACCGGTCGCCAGCACGCGGCCGACCGGACCGTCCACGGCGGTGGCCCGGCCCTCGGCGGCCAGCAGCGCCTCCGCCTGCTGCGGCAGCTCCGGGGCGAGCGCGACGGCCACGCGCCGGACGCGGCCGTCCTCGCGCACGTCGATCACGCAGACCGGGCCCAGCGCCGGTACGGCCAGCCGGGCCAGCCTCTGCAGGTTCTGCGGGTAGCGGGACTCCTCGCTGACCGCCGTGCTCGTGCGCAGGACGAACTCCAGGTCGGCGCTCAGCTCGTGCTCGCGCTCGGCCGCCTGGCGGCGGGCCACCTCGGTGCGGTGGCGTTCGACGGCGAGTGCGGCCGTCCGGGTGAACACGATGCTGAGGTCGAGGTCCTCCTCCCGCAGCGCACGGGGGGAGCGGTGGTACATGGCGAAGGTGCCGAGCAGCTCCCCGGCGGTGGAGAGGATCGGGGCCGACCAGCAGGAGCCCAGCCCGGCCTTGGCGGCCAGCTCCCGGTAGTCCGCCCAGAGCGGATCGTCGGCGATGTCGTTGACCACGACCATCTCGCGCCGGAACGCGGCGGTGCCGCAGGAGCCCTCGTGGGGGCCGATCGGGCTGCCGTCGATCGCCTCCTTGTAGAAGTCCGGCAGGCTCGGCCCGGCGCCGTGCAGCAGCCGGGTGCCGGTCCGGTCGAGCAGCAGCACCGAGCTGATCACCCCGGGCGAGAGCTTCTCGATCGCCCGGCACATGCCGTCCAGCACCTCCGCGAGCGGCGCGTCGCGCGCGATCTGCTCCAGCAGCGCCTGCTGCTCGGCGGCCAGCTTGTGGGCCGCCCGCTGCCGGGTCACGTCCACGGCGAGGAAGGCGACACCGCGTACGTCCCCGTTCCGGTCCCGCCACGGGTCGAGGCTGACGTCGAAGTACCGCAGGCGGCGGCGGCCGGGCGGTCCCAGCAGGACGCCCGCGCCCTGGGTGACGAACGGCTCGCCGTCGTTGTGGACGGAGTCGAGCAGCGACAGCAGGCCCTGCTGGACCAGCTCGGGCACCACCTCGGCGATCGGCCGCCCGATCACGCTGCCGGGCCGTCCGAGCTCGACCGCCTCGACGAACGCCTGGTTCGCTCCCCTGACCACGTGGGAGGGGCCGCCGAGCACCGCGAAGATCACCGGGGCGTGCGCGAACATGCCGGGCAGCGGATCGACCCCACTGAGGCCCATGGCGCCGGCCGTGTCGGCGCCGGCCCCGTCGCGTGGCTCGTCCACAGGCCCGTCGGACGCGCCGTCGCGGGCGCCGCGCAGGGCGTCGGCCACCCCTGAGCTCCAGGCAGCGCCGACGCCGGGCCGTCCCTTTCCTGCGGCCCCGCGATCCCGTTGCCCCGGCTTCATGGGATCAGCCTGACCCGCCGAACACGCGTTTTACAACTCGGCAGGCCCCGGGCCGGACCCCTTCGGTCGTACTCGGGGGCCGGCTCGGGGAACCGGTCGGCCTCGGCGATGATCAGGCGGCGCAGCCGCAGGAGGGCCGCACCGGGGCGTCCGTCCGGCGACTGATGCCCCGGGGCGGGGTGCTGCGCGGCCCGAACGCCACCGGCGGGGTGATCACCTCGGCGGGGTCGCCGCCCTGACGTACGACCTCGGGCCACGGCGACGACGGCGACAGCCGTGACGGCCGCCACCCTGTTCACCGTTTTGCCCACGTTGCCCCCTAGGATCATCCGGCAGTGCTCGACGGTCACGACTTCACGACCTCCATCGCCCCGCGGTGGAGGTCGTGCCTCGATGGGGAGGAAACGTTCATGCAGGCCCGGAAGATCGGCGCGGTCGCCGCGACGGCCCTGGCGGCTCTGGCCGCCCGCGACCTCATACAGAAGCGGCACGCGCTTCAGCGGAACTTCCCCGTGCTCGGGCACGCCCGCTACCTGCTGGAGAAGATCGGGCCCGAGCTGCGGCAGTACATCGTGACCTCCAACGAGGAGGAGCGGCCCTTCAGCCGGGACCAGCGCAGCTGGATCTACGCCTCGGCCAAGGAGGAGAACAACTACTTCGGCTTCGGCACCGAGGTCGACGTCGAGCACGTCCAGGGCCACGCCTACATCAAGCAGCGCACCTTCGCCTCCGGCACCCTGCCCGACGCGCACGACCCGCAGGCGGCGCTGCCCTCCGCCAAGGTGCTGGGGGGACCGCGCGGCCGCGCCAAGGCGTTCCGCCCGGCCAGCGTGGTCAACATCTCCGCGATGAGCTTCGGTTCGCTCTCCGGCGCGGCCATCACCGCGCTCAACAAGGGCGCCGCCCAGGCCGGCACGATGCACAACACCGGTGAGGGCGGCCTGTCGCCCTACCACCGCAACGGCGGCGACCTGGTCCTGCAGATCGGCACCGCCTACTTCGGCTGCCGCAACGAGGACGGCACCTTCAACCTGGACAAGCTCAAGGAGGTCGTCGCGAGCGCCCCGGTCCGGGCGATCGAGATCAAGCTCTCCCAGGGTGCCAAGCCGGGGCTCGGCGGCATGCTGCCGGGCGCCAAGGTGACCGAGGAGATCGCCGCGATTCGCGGTATCCCGGTCGGCAAGGACTGCGCCTCGCCGTCGCGCCACTCCGCGTTCGGCGACGTCGACTCGATGCTCGACTTCGTCGAGCTGATCGCCGCCGAGACCGGGCTGCCGGTCGGGGTCAAGAGCGCGGTGGGCGAGATGGGCTTCTGGCAGGACCTCGCGAAGCTGATGTCCCAGGGCGACCGCGGTGTCGACTTCGTGACGATCGACGGCGGCGAGGGCGGCACCGGCGCGGCGCCGCGGATCTTCGCCGACTCGGTGGCGCTGCCGTTCCGGATGGGCTTCTCCCGGGTCTACGGCACCTTCGCCGAGCTGGGTCTGACCGACGAGCTGACCTTCATCGGCTCCGGCAAGCTCGGCCTGCCGGAGAACGCCGCGGTCGCCTTCGCGCTCGGCGCCGACATGCTCAACGTGGCCCGCGAGGCGATGCTGTCGATCGGCTGCATCCAGTCGCAGAAGTGTCACACCGACACCTGCCCGACCGGCATCGCCACCCAGAACGCGTGGCTGGCCCGGGGCCTGGACCCGGCCTCGAAGTCCACCCGGGCCGCGGTCTACCTGCGCACCCTGCGCCGCGAGCTGATCAAGGTCTCCTCCGCCGTCGGCGTCGCCCACCCGGGCCTGATCACGGCCGACGACGTCGAGATCATGAACGGCGACTACGAGGCCCGTACCCTGGCTGGTGTCTACGGCTACAAGGACGGCTGGGGCGCCCTCGGCCCGCGTCTCGCCGACGAGATCACCGCGCTGATCGCGGCGCAGCACACCGCCCCGTAGCGGACCCCCGGCCGCAGACCGCCCAGCCGTCGACCTCACGCACCCCAGAGAACCTGCCGGAGAGAAGCACCGTGCCCGAAGAAGTCAGATTCAAGAGCGTCGTCGGCCCCGAGCTGGCCGGGTCGATCGACCTGCCGGAGGGCCCGGTGCGGGGCTGGGGCATCTTCGTCCACGGCTTCACCCTCGGCAGGAACTCGCCGGCCGCCTCGCGGGTCAGCAAGCAGCTGGCCCGCGAGGGGATCGGCATGCTCCGCTACGACAACCTCGGCATCGGGGACTCCGACGGCGACTGGGGCGACGGCTCCTTCACCATCAAGGTCCAGGACACCATCCGTGCGGCGCAGTTGATGGCCGAGCGGGGGACGCCGGCCGACCTGCTGGTCGGCCACTCCTGGGGCGGCGCCGCCGCCATCGCGGCCGCGGCCGACGCGCCGGGTGTGCGCGCGGTCGCCACGATCGGGGCGCCGTCCGACCCCAGCCACGTCGAGCACCAGTACGACGCGGTCGTGGACCGCGTGCTCAGCGAGGGCGAGCACGAGTGGTTCGTCGGCGGGCGGACCCTCGTCCTGAAGCGGGCCTTCGTCAACGACGTGCGGCAGGCCAAGCTGCGGGACAAGGTCCGCGCGCTCGGCCGCCCGCTGCTGGTGATGCACTCGCCCACCGACGACACCGTCGACATCGGCAACGCCGGGGAGATCTTCCGGGAGGCGCAGCACCCGCGCAGCTTCATCTCCCTCGAAGGAGCGGACCACCTGCTGACCGCACGCGGCCAGGCGAAGCGGGCCGCGCACATCATCAGCGCCTGGGCCGACCAGTACATCGACGGCTGAGGGCCCGCCCTCGGCTCACGCCGGGATTCCCTCGCGGGTGGTCCGGTCGGCCGTGCCGTGGGCCGCGTGGCCGGACGGGGACAGGGTGCCGGGGAGCGCGTCGGCGTCGGTGCCGCGGCCGGTGGTGAAGTAGGCGGAGCGGCGGCCCCACTTGGCCCAGGCGGCGGCCGCGAGGCCGCTGACGATGATCAGTGCCGGGGTCAACAGCTCGAACCAGCCGTTGTTCGCGTCCAGGGCGAAGTGGTCGGTGGAGGTCGCCAGGGTCCAGCAGAGCGTGCCGCCGACGTAGAGCAGCGCGAGCGCGCTGAGGCCGGGCACGACCACGGAGAGCAGCGCGCTGCGGGGCGCCGTGCGCAGCTCGGCCCGGAAGCGCCAGGCGCAGGCCAGTGCGGTGAGCGCGTAGCCGAGGGCGACGACCACGCCGATGGCGTTGACGGCGGCGCCGATCAGCTGGTTGACGGTCGGCAGCACCAGCGAGACGCCGGCGATGGCCGCACCGGCCAGGCCGATCAGGACGGTGCCGCGGGCGGGGGAGCCGTAGCGGGGGTGGATGCGCGTCCAGACCCGGCCCATCGTCCCGTCGCGGCCCATGGCGAACAGGCCGCGGGCGGTCGGGATGACGGAGGCCTGGAGCGAGGCGACCAGCGAGAAGGTCAGGGCGACCAGGGGCAGGGCGGCCAGCGGCTGGCTCGCCAGGCGGTCGCCGAAGAACATCAGCCCGGTCGCGCCGTTCCCGGCCAGGTCGTCCAGCGGCAGCACGCGCTGGAAGGAGAGGCCGGCCAGCAGGAAGACGCCGAGCACCAGCAGCAGCGAGAGGACGCCTCCGCGGCCGGCCTGGCGCGGGTCCTGGACCTCCTCGGAGGTGGCGAAGGCGGAGTCGAAGCCCCAGTAGCAGAACAGCGCCAGCACCAGGCCCTGGGCCAGGGCCCCGGTCGAGGGGGCACCGAAGGGGTCGAACCAGCTCAGGTGGAAGGGCTGGTGCCCGGCGAGGAGGCCGTAGCCGCAGAAGCCCAGCAGCACCAGGTACTCGAAGGCCAGCAGTACGGTCTGGAAGCGCGTGGCCTTGTGCACCCCGGAGACCGCGGTCAGGGTGACGGCGGCCAGCACGGCCAGGCCGAGCACGGTCGACTGCCAGCTGGAGTTCGGGTCCAGTGCCAGCCCGCCGAGGTGGTGCAGTCCCGCCTCGCCGCCGAGCTGGAGCAGCGCGGAGCCGGTCAGGGTGGTGGTGTAGGCGAGGAAGACGACCGTGCCGACGATGTTGATCCAGCCGGTCAGGAAGCCGAGCCACGGGCTCAGCGTCCGGCCGACCCACACGTAGGAGTTGCCGCAGTTCGGCTCCACGCGGTTGAGCCGCGCGTAGCCGACGGCGATGCCGAGCACGGGCAGGAAGCCCAGCAGCATGATCCCCGGCAGGTGCGGCCCGACCACACCCGCGATCAGCCCGATGCCGACGCCGACACTGGAGGTCGCGGCGATGCTGGAGGCGGCGACGGCGAGGCTGTCGCGGGTTCCGATGGACCTGATCATGGCCTGGTCGTTGCCGACGCTCGTCGGTTCCTTCGGTTCCTGCACGGGATCCACCGCCTTCACGGGTGCACGAGGTGGGCGGGGCCCGGTGGGTCGGAGGTCACGGGCCCGGCTATACGGAATCAGTGGGTCCTCATATGTGTCAATGGTGTTGACATATCTTTTCGGCTGGTCAGCCGAGGGTGTAGGCCTGGTAGCGCACCGAGTCCGGGGTGCGGGCCGCGGAGGCGACGGCGAGGGTGTGGTTCAGCCAGGCGTAACGGGGGTCGCCCGTCTCGAACCGGCAGAAGAGGCGGAAGTAGTACTCGGCCGGGTCGACCGGCTCGCCCGCGCCGAGTCGGCGCAGCACCTCGGGCGGGCCGTGGCGCACGCCGGTGGTGGTCAGGTAGAGGTGCGCGTCGTCGTGGGTGCGCAGCGTCGAGCGGGTGTCGATGGACGCCGAGCCGTCGGGGTGCAGTACCTGCCAGTCCGCGCCCCCGGGCAGGATCACGCCGGACAGGCGGGGGCCCTCGAAGGTGCCGCCGATGATGTTGATCACCCGGCGGCGGCCGGAGGGCGCGTCGCCGAGGTCGAGCAGCGGGTCGAGCCGCACCTCGAACGCGGCCAGGGGATCGAGCCTCACCGCACGCTCCAGGAGGGGCGCTCGTTGAGCTCCGCGGGGTCGAAGCCGGCGGTGCGCTTGTAGGCGGCGGCGATCCCGGCGCGCTCGGCCAGCGGGACGACCGCCTCGATGTCCGCGAAGCCGTCCGGCGCGCGTTCGTGGGCGAGCCGCATGACGACCTCGGGCCCCTGCTGCCGGTTGGCCCGTTGAAGCGCGGTGGTCGCCGGACGGCGCAGTTCCTCGTAGGCGGCGGTGGACCCGGTGGTGGCGAGCGAGTGCGCGAGCACCCGGGCGTCGATGATCGCCTGGGAGGCGCCGTTGGAGCCGACCGGGTACATCGCGTGGGCGGCGTCGCCCAGCAGGACCACGTCGTCCTTCGCCCAGAAGGGGAGCGGCTCGCGGTCCACCATCGGGTACTCGTAGGCGGCCTCGGCCGTGGCGATCAGCCCCGGGACGTCGAGCCAGTCGAACCGCCAGTCCGCGAAGTGCGCCACCACGGTCGCCAGGTCGGCGGGCCGGTTCCAGTTGCCGCGCTCCGGCGGCTCGCCCTCCAGCGGGCGCTCGGCGATCCAGTTGACCAGCCGTCCGTCGCCGATGGGGTAGGCGACGAACTTCTGGGTGCCGTCCCCGGCCATGATCATGGAGCGGCCGGTCAGGAACGGGGGAGCCCAGGTCGTGCCGCGCCACAGCACCAACCCGTTCCACGGCGGCGCGCCCTCCTGCGGGAAGAGGGCGGCGCGGACGGCCGAGTGGATGCCGTCGGCCCCGACCAGCAGGTCGCCGTCGTGGCGCAGGCCCTCGACGCGGACGCCGGTGCGCACCGCGTCGGTGCCGAGACGCTCACGGACGGCGTCCAGGAGCAGCAGTTGCAGGGCGCCGCGGTGAACCGAGTACTGCGGCCACCGGTAGCCGGCGTCCAGGCCGCGCGGCTCGGACCAGACGGGCTGTCCGTGCCGGTTGAAGTAGGCCAGCTCGGCGGTGCGGACGCCGATCGCGGCGAGCCGGCCGGCCAGGCCGAGTTCGGTCAACTCCCGTACCGCGTGCGGCAGCAGGTTGATCCCGACGCCGAGGGGCCGGATCTCTGCCGCCGCCTCGTGGACGACGACCTCCCCGAATCCGGCGGCATGGAGGCTGAGGGCGGTGGCGAGGCCGCCGATGCCGCCGCCCGCGATGGTGATGCGCACAGCTCGCTCCGATCCTGGCGATCCTGATGGCCGAGGGAGATTGTTACGGCCGTAACAATCTCCCAGTGCGTCGCGATGCGCAAGACTTCTCCCGTGGACAGCTCAGACCGATCGGACGCCTTCGACCGCCCCGACCTCAGGTATGCCGACTTCGCGCGCGAGCGCGTGGCGCAGCTGCCGCCTCCGGCCGATCCGGAGACCTTCGCGCTCGCCTACCACCTGCTCCACCTGTCCTACCTGGTGGTGGCCGACCTGGAGAGCCAGATCCACCGGCCGCGCGGCTGGACGCTGCCCGGGTTCCGGTTGATGTTCAAGCTGTGGCTGCTCGGACCCACTCAGCCGGCCCGCCTCGCGGAGATCTCGGTGATGTCGCGGGCGGCGGTCACCAACGCCGTCAACACCCTGGAGCGGGAGGGCCTGGTCGAACGCCGGCCGCTGCCGGACGACCGGCGCGCGGTCGTCGCCGCGCTCACCCGGGCGGGGGAGGCGGCCGTGCGCGAGGCTTTCGCCGAGCAGACCGGCCGCGAGCAGCAGTGGTTCGCCGCCCTGGATCCGGCGGAGCGGGCCACTCTCACCGAGCTGGTCCGCCGCGTCCTGGCCGCGCGCCCCCATGGGGCTCAGGACTGATTTCACGTCAGGTGACCCCACTGGCCGTGGTGCAGGCTTAGCAATCCTGCAACATCCCGAGTATTGAGACTCGCTGAAGGCCGCTGCTATCAATGGAGCGTGATCACGGAGACCGGGTCACCGGCCCCGGGGGATCGCGCATCGTCCACGCATGAAACAGGCGTCCCACGGGTAGATCGGTGCCACACGGCTGTCATGGGCATGCCCTCCAGCCTGCGTGAACACCTTTTGACGCGACGGCGGGAGGCAGGAACAACATGCGCGTGGGACGGATACTGAGAGCCGCGACGGCTGCGACGGCGATCGCACTCGTGGCCGCGGGCTGCTCGGGCAGCGGCGGCGGCAGTGGCACGATCGGCAACGGCGAGAGCGCGGCCGCGAGCAAGAAGCCGGTCAAGCCCGGCGGGACGGTCACCATCGCCCAGGTCGGCGCCACGCCCGACTTCGTCTTCCCGTTCGCCCCGGCGACCAACCAGAACGGTTGGAACGTCAACCTCACCCAGCCGCTGTGGCCGTTCCTGGTGTACTCGGGCGACGGCGCCGACTCGGTGGTCAACAAGTCCAAGAGCCTGTTCAGCAATCTGGTCTACAGCAACGGCGACAAGACGGTCACCATCACCCTCAAGAGCTGGAACTGGTCGGACGGGAGCCCGGTCACCAGCCGGGACTTCACCTTCGTCTACAACCTGCTCAAGGCCAACTACGCGAACTGGAACGCCCACCTCGTCGGCCTCTTCCCGGAGGACGTCGCGTCGGTGTCCACCCCGGACGCCCACACGGTGGTGCTGAACCTGACCCAGGCCTACAACCCCGACTTCTACACCGACGACGTGCTCAGCACGATCCCGCTGCTGCCGCAGCACGCCTGGGACAAGACCTCCGCGACCGGCGCCGTCGGCGACGACGACACGACGACGGCGGGCGCCAAGGCCGTCTACTCCTACCTCCAGCAGGAGGGCGCGAAGACGACCGAGTTCGCCACCAACCCGCTCTGGCAGGTGGTCGACGGACCCTGGAAGCTGTCGGACTTCCAGGCCAGCGGCGCGTACGGCTACGTGCCCAACACGGCCTACTCCGGCGCCAAGCCGACCCTCGACAAGGTCGCTTTCGCGCCCTTCACCACCGACACCCCCGAGATCAACGCGCTGCGCGCGGGCAGCTCGCTGGACGTCGCCTCGCTCCCGCTGAACGACATCAAGCAGGCGCAGGCCCTGGAGTCCAGCGGCTACTCCATCGCCAGCGTGCCGATCCCCGGCGTGGCCGAGATGATCCCCAACCTCTACAACGCCCAGGTCGGGCCGCTGCTGCGGCAGTTGTACATCCGTCAGGCGATGGAGTACCTGATCGACCGCAACCAGATCGTCGACAAGGTCTACAACGGCTACGCGGACCCGGGCAACGGTCCGGTGCCGGTCAAGGCCGAGGGGGCCTGGGCCTCGCCGTTGGAGAAGTCCGGCGGCCCGTACCCGTACGACCCGGCCAAGGCGACCGCGCTGCTCCAGGCGCACGGCTGGAAGGTGGTCCCGAACGGGACCACCACCTGCGCGAGCCCGGGCACCGGGGCGAACCAGTGCGGCGACGGCATCACCGCCGGCCAGGCCCTGACCCTCAGCCTGGTGTACTCCTCCGGCCGGTCCACCACGGACGTGCAGAACGCCGCCATCAAGTCCTCCGAGGCCCAGGCCGGCATCACCGTCAACCTCAAGTCGGAGCCGTTCAACACCCTGATCAGTGAGATCGGCACCTGCACCGCCTCGTCCCACCCGGCCTCCGGCTGCGGCTGGCAGCTCGCCGAGTTCGGCTACGAGCCCTACTCGCTCTACCCGAACGGCACCGGCTACTTCGACACCGGCGGCAACGGCAACTCCGGTGGCTACTCCGACCCCACGATGGACCAGCTGATCAAGGCCACCGAGTACGGCTCCTCCGCGGCCACCTTCACCCAGTACGAGGACTACGCCGCCAAGCAACTGCCGTGGCTCTGGCTGCCGTTGCGCGAGGGCATCCTGGTCTACCGGACCAAGCTCCAGGGCGTCGTCCCGCTCAACCCCTTCTCCGAGGGGCAGGACTTCGAGGACTGGGGCTACACGGCGTGAGTCTCGCCCCGGGGCGGCACCGTGTGAGGCGCACGCGGTGACCGCCTACCTCATCCGCAGGATCGGCCAGGCGGTCGTGGTGGTGGTCGGCGTGGTCGTGCTGACCTTCATCATGATCCACCTGGTGCCCGGCAGCGCCGCCCGGGCCACCCTCGGCACCCGCGCCACCGCCGAGCGGATCGCGGTCTTCAACGCCACCTACGGTCTCGACCGGCCGCTGGCGGCGCAGTTCTGGACGTATGTCCAGCACGCCGCCCGGGGCGACTTCGGCACCTCGTACTCCCTCCAGCAGCCGGTCTCCACGCTCATCGCGCAGCGGCTGCCGAAGGACGCGCTGCTGTTGGGGCTGTCCACGCTGCTCGCACTCCTGGTGGCGCTGCCGATGGGCATCTACCAGGCGGTGCGCCGGGGCCGGGCGGCCGACCACGTCTTCACCGTCGTGTCGTTCGTGCTGTACTCGATGCCGGACTTCTTCTTCGCCCTGGTGCTGGTGGCGGTCTTCTCGGTGCAGCTGCATCTGCTGCCGCCGCAGGCCCCGCAGGCGGAGTCCGTCGGCGGGATCCTGGCCGACCCGCAGGCCCTGGTGCTGCCGGTGGTCACGCTGACCCTGGTCAGCGTGGCCGGCTTCAGCCGGTACATGCGCTCCTCGGCCATCAGCACCCTGGGCGAGGACTACGTCCAGGTGGCGCGCGCCAAGGGCATGCCGGAGCGGATGGTGCTGATCCGGCACGTGCTGCGCAACTCGCTGCTGCCGGTGATCACGGTGCTCGGCCTGTCCGCGCCGAGCATCGTGGCCGGCGCGGTGATCGCCGAATCGGTGTTCAACTACCCGGGCATGGGGCTGCTCTTCTACCAGGCGGCCACCAGCAAGGACTACCCGATCATGCTCGGGTCGACCCTCGTCGTGGGTGTGGCCACCGTCCTCGGCAGCCTCTTCGCCGACATCGCCTACAGCCTCCTCGACCCCAGGATCCGCCATGTCGACGCTTGAACCACCGGTGGGCGCGCCCGAGCTCAGGGGCGGGGGCGCGCCCCCGCTCGCGTCCGACCCGCCGTCTACGCCGCCGTCTACGCCGCCGTCGACGCCGCGCCGGGCGCGGCGCGGTGGGCGGCTCTCGGTGCGGGCGTTCCTGGGCAACCGGCGGGCCGTGGTCGGGCTCGGCCTGGTCGTGGTCGTCGCCGCGTTCTGCTTCGTCGGCCCCCTGCTCTACGGGACCGACCAGGTCACGGTGCGGCTGGACCTCGCCGACCTGGGCCCCGGCGCGGACAATCCGCTCGGCACCGACGCCTCCGGGTACGACGTGCTGGGCCGGTTGATGACGGGCGGTCAGTCCTCGCTCGAACTGGGCCTCGCCGTGGCCGTGGCGACGACCGTCGTGGGCACCCTCTACGGCGCCGTCGCCGGGTACTTCGGCGGCATCGTCGACGCCCTCATGATGCGCGTCATCGACACCTTCCTGGCCGTGCCGAGCATCGTGCTGCTGCTGATGATGGTCAGCATGTTCACCCCCACGCTCTGGGGGATCGTGCTGCTGCTCTCGCTGCTGTCCTGGCTCACCTCGGCGCGGCTGGTCCGGGGCGAGGTGCTCACCCTGCGCACCCGGGAGTTCGTCCAGGCGGCCCGGATGATGGGCGGCGGTGGAGGACGCATCGTGCTGCGGCACCTGGTGCCCAACGCGGTGGGCGTGATCATCGTGAGCGCGACCTTCACCGTCGCCGACTCGATCCTGACGCTGTCCGCGCTCAGCTTCCTCGGACTGGGGCTGCCGCCCCCGCACGCGGACTGGGGCACCATGCTCTCCGCCGGCCTCAACTCCCTCTACGACGGCTACTGGTGGCAGGTCTACCCGCCCGCCGTGATCCTGATCGTCACCGTGGTGGCCTTCAACCTGATCGGCGACGCCGTCCACGACGCGCTGGACGCCCGTACGCGACGCTCCTGACCGCTGCCCGCATCACGACCGAGGACTCCACCAATGCCACCGCTCCTCGAGGTCCAGCACCTCACCACCCACATCCGGACCCGGCGTGGCGTCGTCAGGGCCGTGGACGACGTCTCCTTCACCCTGGAGGCGGGGGAGACCCTCGGACTGGTCGGCGAGTCCGGCTGCGGCAAGTCCATGACCGGACTGTCGGTCATGGGCCTGCTGCCGCCCGGCGGCGAGATCGTCGGCGGCTCCTCGGTCAGGCTCGACGGGCGCGAGCTGGTCGGGCTGCCCGACAAGGAGCTGCGCCGGGTCCGGGGCAACGAGATCGCCATGGTCTTCCAGGACCCGATGACCTCACTGAATCCGACCAGGACCATCGGCCACCAGGTGGCCGAGTCCGTACTGCTGCACCGCGGTTGCACCCGGGCGGAGGCGGCCGAGCGGGCCGTCGAGGTGCTCGGCCTGGTCGGGCTGCCGCACGCGCGCGAGCGGCTCGGTGACTACCCGCACCAGCTCTCCGGCGGCCTGCGCCAGCGCGTCCTGATCGCCATGGCGCTCGCCAACGAGCCGCGCGTGCTGATCGCCGACGAGCCCACCACGGCCCTGGACGTCACCATCCAGGCGCAGATCCTCGACCTGCTCGCGGACCTGCGCCGCCGCCTGGACATGGCGGTCGTCCTGATCACCCACGACATGGGCGTCACCGCCGGGCACACCGACCGGGTCAACGTCATGTACGCGGGCCGGATCGCCGAGAGCACCGGCACCGAACGGCTCTTCCGCGGCATGCGCCACCCCTACACGCAGAGCCTGCTGGCCTCGGTGCCCCGACTGGACCAGGACCCGGCGACCCGCCTCCCCACCATCCCCGGTATGCCCCCGGACCTGGTCGACCCGCCGTCCGGCTGCCGCTTCGCGGAGCGGTGCGCGTACGTCACCGACACCTGCCGCGAGAAGGAGCCGCAGCTCACCGGCACGGACGGCGGCGACGGCCCGGACGGTCACCGGTTCGCCTGCTGGCATCCGACGGACGGCCCGCTCCCGCGTGCCTCCGTTACTGCGACCCCGCGACCCGCCGACGCGCCTTCCGGTACGCCGTCCGTCGCGGCCGGGAGCGTGCCGCTGCTCGAAGCCCGGGACCTGGTCAAGGAGTTCCCGGTCCGCGGGGCCCGGCTGCCCGGCCGGCCCCGACGCGTCGTGCACGCGCTCTCCGGCGTCTCCCTCACCCTCGCCGCCGGGGAGACCTTCGGCCTGGTGGGCGAGTCGGGCTGCGGCAAGACGACGCTGGGCCGCATCCTGGTCGGCCTGGACCGGCCCGACGCCGGCTCGGTCACGCTGGAGGGGACCGAGCTCGGCCCGCTGCGCGGGCGCGAACTGCGGCGCCGCCGCCGGGACCTGCAGATGATGTTCCAGGACCCGTTCTCCTCCCTCGACCCCCGGATGCGGGTCGGCAGCATCCTGCGCGAGCCGTTGCAGATCCAGGGCATCGGCACCGCCCGCCAGCAGGAGTCCCGGGTCGCGGAACTGCTCGACGAGGTCGGCCTGCCGCAGCACGCCGTGGAGCTGTACCCGCACGAGTTCTCCGGCGGCCAGCGCCAGCGCATCGGCCTGGCCCGCGCGCTGGCCCTCACCCCCCGGGTGATCGTGGCCGACGAGCCGGTCTCCGCGCTGGACGTCTCGGTCCGGGCCCAGGTGCTCAACCTGATGAACCGTCTCCAGGCCGATCACGGCCTGTCCTACCTGGTCATCTCGCACGACCTCGCGGTGGTGCGCTACCTCGCCGACCGGATCGGCGTCATGTACCTCGGCCGCATGGTCGAGGTCGGCACCGCGGACGACATCCACCTGCGCGCCGTCCACCCGTACACGGCCGGTCTGCTGGACGCCGTCCCCGTGCCGGATCCGGGCGAGGAACGGGCCAAGGCCGCACGCGGCCCGGCCGTCAGGGGCGAACTGCCGAACCCGGTCGACCCGCCGTCCGGCTGCCGCTTCCGCACCCGCTGCCCGCTGGCCCAGGACCGCTGCGCGCAGCAGGAACCGGTCCTGCGCCCCTTCGGCCCCCGCCACTTCGCCGCCTGCCACTTCCCGCTCCAGGAGCCGCCCGCGGAGTGAGGACCCGCGCGGTACGCACGGGCCTGACGGTCCGTCGCCGGATACGGTGGGCGCTACACCCTGCACGTGGCGAAGGTGGAGCGCAGTCACGGATTCACCCGCGCGTAGCACTCACCCGTCGGCGAGGAGGTCGGCCAGGAGGTCGGCGCGGTGCTCGGTGAGGTCCGTCAGCTTCTCCGGGTAGGCGTTGGCGGTGTAGTACCTGCGGCCGTCCTCGTAGCTCGCCTCCGACAGCAGGTAGGTGTGCATCACCAGGCCGTAGGTCGCGTCGCCGGTGTACTTGCCCAGGACCGTGTCGCGGTCCCCGCGCAGGGCGGCGAAGGGGTGGGCGACGTCGCCGTACTCGATGGTGAAGGTCCAGTACACCATCCACCAGGCCGTCAGCTCCGCGACCGGGACCTGGCGCAGGTCGCCGCCCTCGACGACGGTGACCTGGCCTGCGGCGTCGACCTCCGCCCCGGCGGGGAGTTCGCGGCCGTCGACCACCGCGAAGGCGCGGGGGGCGTAGCCGTCGGCCTCGGCCAGCAGGCGCAGCCGCTCGTGCCGCAGCGCGAGCAGGTCGGTGCGGTGGACGGTGACGTCGGTGATCTCGTCGATTGGGAGCAGGGCCTGTCCGGTGTGCACGTGGCTCAGATGCCGCCGGGCGAACTCCTGGTCCGTGCCCTCGTAGCGGCTCCACACGCGCCCGCCGTCCCTCGTCCCCAGGCTCGCGAACGGCTCGCCGCGCCAGCGGAAGGTCCAGTGCGCCTCGAACCAGGCGTCCAGCAGCTCCGGATCGACCAGGTGGACGTGGCGCGGCTCGTCCTCGTCCGGCGACCGCTCCAGTCCCGTCGGTGCCCGGCCGTCGCCGCGGGCGCGCAGTGCCAGCCGTGGCCACAGGCTCGGCTCGGCCCTGCACGGGTAGGCGACTCCCTGCCAGACCGCCCACCCGTCGCGGGAGGTGAGCAGCTCCACGTCGTCGGGATCGTGTGCCACGTCGAACACCTGCTGCCTCCTCGTCGGCCGATCGGAATCCGGCCGACAGGATGTCACGTACTGTGGCGAGCGGAAGGGTGATCGGCTCGTCGTGGCGGGAGGCCGGGCGTGATGGGGCAGGAGGCCGCCGAGCGGCGGACCGGGGGCGTGCGCTGGCTGGTGCTGGTCTACAAGATCCCGGCGGAGCCGACGCGGCTGCGGGCCGGCGTATGGCGGAAGATCAAGGGCCTCGGGGCGATCTACCTGCAGAACTCCGTCGCGGCCCTGCCCGAGAGCGCGTCGGCGGAACGCGCGCTGCGGCTGCTGCGCAACGAGATCCTGGAGATGGGCGGCACGGCCTCGCTGCTGACCGCGGGCGCGCTCGGCGGTGGGCCGGAGATCGAGGAGCAGTTCAACGCGGCCCGCGACGACGAGTACGAGGAGATCGTGGACCGCTGCGAGGACTTCCTCGGGCAGATCGAGAAGGAGTACCGGGCCGAGCACTTCACCTACGCCGAGCTGGAGGAGAACGACGAGGACCTGGTGAAGCTGCGCAACTGGCTCGCCAAGGTGGTGGCCAGGGACGTCCTCGGCGCCTCTGGCCAGACGGCCGCGCAGACCGCGTTGGAGCGGTGCGCCAAGGTGCTGGACGAGTACGCGGCCCGCGTCTACGCCGAGGAGGGGGAGGGCCGCTGACGCCGCGCCTCAGCGGGCCCTGGTGCCGCGCACCGCGCGGGCCAGGGAGAGGCCGAGCAGGCCGGCGACGACCGGGGGGAGCAGCCACCAGGCGTTGATCCCGGCCCGGACCAGCCCCCAGGTGGCGGCCAGGGCGAGGACCACCCCGAGCGCGACGCGCCAGTCGTCGCCGACGACGAAGTCGTACCAGAACCGCAGGAACGCGCGGACGGCCGGGACGGGGTTCACGTGAGGCTCCCTTCGGAGCGCGCTGCCGCGGGGGCGACGGTGACGGCGTGGGTGTGGCGCAGGACCGCGGTGCAGCCCAGGGCGAGCGCGGCCACGGCCGGGACGAGGACCAGCAGCGCGGCGTCGGAGCCGGGCCAGCGGGCGCCCGTGCCCTCGGTGGCCCAGAAGACGCCGAAGGCGGTGAGCATCGTGCCCACCACGAACTTCATGGTGTTCTCCGGGACCTTGGCCAGCGGCGCCCGCACGGCCACTCCGGCGAGGGTGACGGCGGCGACCGCGACCAGTGCGCCGAGCACCGCGACCGGGATGTCGTGCTGGTTGTCGCCGAAGGTGACGACGATGAAGGCGACCTCCAGGCCCTCCAGGAAGACGCCCTTGAACGAGAGCGTGAACGCGTACCAGTCCTTGACCCGCCCCCGCCCGCCGGTGGCGGCCGCCGCCGCGGCGTCGACCTGGTGGGCGTAGGCCGCGCTCTCGTCGTGGAGCGCCTTGTGGCCCGAGCCGCGCAGGACGGCCTTGCGCAGCCACTGCAGGCCGAAGACCAACAGCAGCGCCCCCACGAGCAGCCGCAGCGGACCGAGCGGGAGGTGCCCGATCGCGGGGCCGAGCGCGGCGACGGTGACCGCCAGCACCAGCAGCGCGGCGAGCGTGCCCTGGAGAGCCGAGCCCCAGTGCCGGCTGGTACCGGCGGCCAGCACGATTGTCAGCGCCTCGACGGCTTCGACGGCGCAGGCGAGGAACACGGTGGCGAAGAGGACGAACGTGGTCACATATGAAAACTAACAGTCGTTACATCCACCGGGCAAGGGTGTACAGCCGGCGCGGGTGGGGGTAGGACCGACCGCGCCGGCTGCCGGGGTCAGCGCCCCTGGAGGGCCTTGACGTTGTCACCGAAGGTCCAGCCCAGGGAGCCGTCCCAGTTGATGGACCAGGTCATCAGTCCCTTCAGCGAACCGCCGAAGGCGTTCCACGACTGGCTGACCAGGCTGGGCGCCATGTAACCGCCGCCCGCGCCGGACTGGGCCGGCAGGCCGGGGACCTGCTTGTCGTAGGGCACCTTGACGGTGGTGCCCTGGATGGTGAGGCCGTTGTTCAGGCACGTGGTCTGCGCGGTGAAGCCCTGGACGGTGCCGGCGGAGTAGGAGTCGCCGGAGCAGCCGTACATGCTGCCGTTGTAGTACTGCATGTTCAGCCACCACAGCTGCCCGTTGTCGGCGTACTTCTTGACGATCGGCAGGTAGGCGCCCCAGATCGACCCGTAGGTGATGCTGCCGCCGGTGACGTAGGCGGTCTCGGGGGCCATGGTCAGGCCGAAGCCCGCGGGCATCTGCGACAGCACGCCGTCGATGATGCGCTCCAGGTTGGCCTGCGAGGTGGAGAGCGTGTTGATGTTGCCGCTGCCGGTCAGGCCGGTCTCGATGTCGATGTCGATCCCGTCGAAGTTGTACTGCTTCAGGATCGGGACGACGGTCGCCACGAACCGGTCGGCCACCGCGCTGGAGCTCAGGTCGATCCCGGCACTGGCGCCGCCGATCGACATCAGGATCGTCGCCCCGGCGGCCTTGGCCTGGCACATCTCGGCCGGGGTCGCGACCTTGACGTTGGTGTCCATGCCGTCCTGCCACTCCACGGTGCCGTCCGACAGGATCACCGGGAAGGCGGCGTTGATGACGTTGTAGCCGTGTGCGGCGATCCGGCTGTCGGTGATGGGGATCCAGCCGAGGCCGGGGTGGACGCCGTTCGCGGCGCCGTCCCAGTTCTCCCAGTAGCCCTGGAGCACCTTGCCCGACGGCCGGGGCTTGGTGGGGCAGGTGGCGCTCGTCGGCGAAGAGCTCGGGGAGGCGCTGCCGGTCGGCGAGGAGCTCGGCGAGGCGCTGGTGGTGGGGGAAGCACTCGTCGTGGGCGAGCTGCTGACGGTGGGCGAGGCGCTCGCGCTCGGTGAACCGCTGGTGCTCGGGGTGGGGGAGGGGCTTCCCGCCGGGCCGGTCAGGGAGACGTCGTCGGCGTAGTACGCCGGCTGCCCGTACCAGCCGTGCAGGTAGACCGTCACCGAGGTGGTGCTCGCGCCGGTGGTGAAGGAGACGCTGAGCTGGCTGTACGAGGTGCTGCTCGGCGTCCAGGTGGACGGGTCGCTGCTGCCTCCGGTGCCGGTGGCGCCCAGGTAGACGTAGCTGCCCTGGACGTAGGCGCTCAGCGTGTACTGGGAGTTGGGCTGCACGCTGACGGTCTGGCTGCACTGCGCGTCGTCCTGGCCGGCGGGGGTGGCCATGAGCGCCGAACTCCCGGAGTGGACAGGGCTGCTGACGACGGTGCCGGACCCGCTGGTGCAGGACCAGCCGGAGAGCCCGTTCTCGAAGCCGGGGTTGGCCACCAGGTTGGTGGTGGCCGCGCCCGCGGTGACCGGGCCGGAGACGGCCAGGGCGGCGCCGAGGAACGCGGTGGCGCTCACGGTGGCGAGGATGCTCGACCTGCGGCGGAACATGCGGTGCTCCCTTCCCACCGGGCGCCGTGGACAGATCCGAGCCGTGGGGGGCGTGGCGCCCGGCGCTGGGTGGTGGGGACATGTGGGGCTGTGCCGGATCGGATCGTAGGTGGGGTGGCATGTCCCGTCAATAGGTCTGGACCAATGTCGCACGGGTTGGCCGGTCGGGCGAAGTGCCGGATCATCAGCACGACTTGAGTCCCGCTCGGAGGCGGGGACCAAGGCGCCCGCTATGCGTTGGTCGGCCCCTCGGCATGATCGTCACCCACGACCCGGTCGAGGCTGTCGCCCTCGCCGACCGCACGCTGGTCCTCCAGGACGGCAGCGCACTGCAGTACGCCCCGTCGGCGCAGATCGCCCGCGCGCCGCGCCCGCCGTGGGAGGTCACTCCCGACGCCGCGGCGGAGCTGCGACTGGGCGAAGGGGCGGGTGTCTGGACCCAGGTGAAGGCCGGCGAGACCACCCTGGTCGCGGTCTGAACGGCTGCGGTCCGAACGGCTGCGGTCAGTCGGCCGCGCGGTGCGCGCCCCGGCGGTGGGCGTCCAGGGCCCGCCAGACGTGGTCGCGCAGGAAGGGAGCCTCGGTGAAGCGGATCCCGGTCGCGTCGCGCAGCGCGTTGGCGAACGCGGGCGGGACGGGGTTGAACGGGCTCTCGCTCATCGACTTGGCCCCCAGCGGGCCGATGGCGTCCGAGGTCTCGGTGAAGTGGACCTCGGTGCGCGGCGCGTCGGCGTAGGCGGGGAGCCGGTAACGGCGGAACGCGGCGGTGGTGACCTCGCCCCGCTCGTCCAGCAGCACCCGCTCGAACAGCGTCGCGCCCAGCGCCTGGGCGACGCCGCCCTCCACCTGGCCCCGGCACTGCAGCGGGTTCATCACCTTGCCGGCGTCGGCGCCGTGGACGCTGCGCAGGATCTTCATCTCGCCGCTGTCCGGGTCGACGGCGATCCGGAACCACTGCGAGTTGAACGCCACCGAGCGCGGCGAACCGCCCCAGTGCCCGTCGGCGCTGAGCACGACGCCCTTGCCGCGCGCGGCCTCGAAGACCTCCTTGAGCGTCACGACCCGGCCGTCGCACTCCACCGCGTCCGCGGTCAGCCGCAGCAGGCTGCGGGGGGTGCGGGCGTACTCGGCGGTGAAGGAGAGGATCTGCTCGGCGAGCGCGTTGGCCGCCTTCATCACGGCCTTGCCGGCCACCACCGTCCCCGCCGAGCCGAAGGCGCCGGTGTCGTGCTTCACGACGTCGGTGTCGGACTGGCGGATGGCGATCCGGTCCACGGTGGTGCCCAGCGCTCCGGCGGTGATCTGCTTGTGGACGGTGGTGGTGCCGTTGCCGAACTCGGCGGTGCCCACCGCGATGTCGTAGCTGCCGTCCTCCAGCAGCTTGACCGTGGCGTCCGCGAAGTGGCCGCCGGGCGGGCCGGTGGCGATCGCGGACATCGCGAAGCCCTGCCCCACCAGCCAGCCCTCGGGCGCCAGTTCGGCGCTGCGGTCGTCGGCGAGCGCGTTGCGCACCACACCGAGGCACTGGTCCAGGCCGTAGGAGGCGACGTGCAGGTCCTCCTCCTCGCCGCAGGGGCCCTCCATGTGGTCGCCGGGACCGATCACGTTCTTCTCGCGCAGGACGAGCGGATCGATGTCCAGGCGCCGGGCCAGCTCGTCCATCGCCGACTCCAGCGCGAAGGTGACCTGGCCCAGTCCGTAGCCGCGGAACGCGCCGGCGGGCACGCCGTTGGTGTAGACGGAGTACGCGTTGACCTTCTTGTTCGGCGCCTTGTAGACGCCCATCGACTCGCCGACGCTGTGGAACATCACGGCCGGGCCGTGGTTGCCGTAGGCGCCGGTGTTGGCGACCACCCGGAACTGGAGCGCGGTCAGGGTGCCGTCCTTCCGGGCGCCGACCTTCACCGTGACCTTGAACGGGTGCCTGGTCGTGGCGCCGTAGAACTGCTCGGGGCGGGTGAACTCCAGCTTGACCGGGCGGTGCAGCTTCATCGCCGCCAGCACCGCGATGTCCTCGGTGAGCATCTCCTGCTTGCCGCCGAAGCCGCCGCCGACCCGTCCGGCGACCACGCGCACCTTCTCCATCGGCAGGTCGTACAGATCGCACAGGGCGCGCCGGGTCAGGAACGGCACCTGCGTGCTGGAGCGGACGACGATCCGCTCCTCGCCCGTATCGCCCTCGTCCTCACCCTGCTCGAACCAGACGACGCAGCCGTGCGTCTCCAGGCTGGCGTGCTGGACCCGCTGCGTCCGGAAGGTCTCCTCGTAGACGACGTCGGCCTCGGCGAAGCCCTGCTCGACGTCGCCCATCTCGCCGTGCACCTCTCCGCACACGTTGTTCTCGGCGCGGAAGATCCGCGACTCAGGCCCCTTCGGGTGGATCACCGGCGCACCCGGGAGCATGGCCTCCTCCGGGTCGACGACGTAGGGGAGTTCCTCGTACTCGACCACGACCTGGCGACAGCCCTCCTCGGCGGCCCCCTCGCTGTCGGCTACGACGGCGGCGACCCGCTGGCCGACGAACCGCACCACGTCGTCCAGCACCCGCGTGTCGTCCGGGTCCTCGGTCGGGTGCTCGTGGCGCGCCGAGGAGTACAGCTTCTCCGGCGCGTCGTGGTGGGTCAGCACGGCGTGCACCCCGGGGACGCGCAGCGCGGCGGAGGTGTCGATGGAGACGATCCGGGCGTGGGGGTGCGGGGAACGCAGCAGCTTCATGTGCAGCAGACCCTCGACCTCGACGTCGAAGGTGTAGCGCGCGGTCCCGGTCACCACCTGCGGACCGGCGGGAGCACCGAGGCTGCGGCCCACGGCCTGGCCCGCCGCCGGCCGCTCGGTGTGCTTGACGCCGCAGATCGCGTCCTCGATGGCCCGGTACCCGGTGCAGCGGCACAGGTTGCCCTTGAGCGCCCGCGGCAGGTCGGCGCGCTTCTCCTCGTCGAAGCCCTTCGCCGAGGTGGTCATCAGGAAGCCCGCGGTGCAGAAGCCGCACTGGAAGCCCTGGGCGTCCAGGAACCGCTGCTGCATCGGGTGCAGCTCGCCGTCCTTGGCGAGCCCCTCGACGGTGGTCACCGCGCGGCCCTCGGCGCGCAGCGCCGGGTACAGGCAGCTGTGCACCGGCTCCCCGTCGACCTGGACGGTGCAGGCGCCGCAGTCGCCCGCGTCGCAGCCCTTCTTCACCCCGAACCAGCCGCGTTCGCGCAGATAGGTGCGCAGGCACTGGCCCGCTCTCGGCTCGGCGTCGAAGTCCTCACCGTTGACGTTGACGGAGAAGCTCATCTCCCGTCCTCCTCGATCAGCTCGCGCCGGATCTCCTCGGCGAAACGGAAGGTCATGTGACGGCGCCACTCCGGCAGGCCGTGGATGTCGTCGAAGTACTCGTGCGGCGCGATGCCGAACCCGACCGCCTCCCGCATGGCGTCGGCGTTCGGCGGCAGCGGGAAGCGCAGCCGGATCGGCCGCACGGTGGAGGCGGTCACGGTCAGCACCAGCTCGCCGTCGACCGGGTCGAGCGTGCCGACGAGCAGGGCGCCGGACCGTCCGAGCCCGTACAGCGACGCCTGCCGGAAGGCGGTCCGGGCCGCGAGCCCCCGCGCCGGTACGGTGATCGAACGCAGCAGCTCACCGGGTTCGAGCACCTTGACCCCGGCACCGACGACGAAGTCCGCCACCGGCACCTCGCGCCGGGAGCCGGACTGCGCCCACAGCTCGCAGACCCCGCCGAGCGCGGCCGTCAGCGAGATCATCGGCCCGGCCGGGAGCCCGTTGCACAGGTTCCCGCCGACGGTGGCCATGTTCCAGATCTTCCAGGAGGCCAGGAAGGCCCGGCAGCACTGCTCGAACAGCGGCGCCGCCGACCAGTCCGCGTCCTGGGCGAAGCGCGACAGCCGGGCGATCGTGCAGGTCGCGGCGATCTCCAGGTCGCCCGTGGGCGTCATCCGCACCGGCTCCCACTCCATCCGGCTCAGGTCGACCAGCCGGCGGACGTGCGGCTGCGGCTCCGAGAAGAGGTACGTGCCACCGCCGAGCCATGCGTCCCCCGGGCGCCACGTCTCGCGATGCCGCGCGTCACGCATCTCGACCACCGTGTTCAGGTCCACGCCTCGCACCGTCCTCTCACCGTTCCCGCAGGTCGACACCGTGATTGAAGCAACGGACGGGCGGGCGCAACGAGTGGGTGGGACTACCAAGCCGGGGGTGCGGAACTGGGTGATCGACCAGTGCGTTCGCAGGAGGGGGACAGGCGGACGGCATGGTTCAGGTACGGAGAGAAGGGGCGACGCGGTGGCAGACAGCGTGACCACGGGACCGCGATCGGTCCGCGACGCGAGCGAGCCGGCGGACGAGAGCGGGTCGGCGGCGGCCCCTGAAGCGCCACGGGCGCGCGGGTCGCTGCGTCGGCGGCTGGGCGGGGGAGTGGTCTTCCTCGTCCTGGGCCTGTTGTTCGTCCTGCCCTGGGGCACGCTCTTCGCGTTCGGCGTCGACTGGCCGTTCCCGGTCTTCCTGGCGGGCACCGTGCTCTTCGCGGCGGGCCTGGTCTCCTTTCCGTACCTGATGGCCGCGGGCCACGGGAAGCGGCACGACGACCGGGCCTCGCGGATCGCGGACACCATGCTGGGCGTCGTCTGGGTGCTGTTCACCTGGTCCGTCGTCGGTGGCCTGGCGCACCTGGTGCTGATGACGGTGGGCCTCGGCGGCGTCGGGCCGGCCCGGGCCGTGGCGGTGGCGGTCGCCGTGGTCTCGGCCGCACTGCTCGGCTGGGGGCACCACGAGGCGATGCGGGTGCCCCGGGTCCGGCGCCAGGACGTCACCCTGCCGCGCCTCGGCGCGGGCCTGGACGGCACGCGCGTCGTCGTCCTCACCGACACCCACTACGGCCCGATCGACCGGGCCCGCTGGTCGGCGCGCGTCACCGAGGTGGTCAACACGCTCGACGCGGACGTGGTGATCCACGCCGGCGACATCGCCGACGGCACGGCGGAACGGCGCCGTGAGCAGTCGGCGCCGCTGGGCGCGGTCCGCGCGCGGCACGCCAGGGTCTACGTGACCGGCAACCACGAGTACTACAGCGGCGCCGAGGGCTGGCTGGACCGCATGGGCGAGCTCGGCTGGGAGCTGCTGCGCAACAGCCACGTGATCGTGGAGCGGGGCGGCGACCGGCTGGTCGTGGCGGGCGTCGACGACGTGACCGCCGAGTCCTCCGGCCTGGCCGGCCACCGCGCCGACCTGCGGGACGCCCTGGCGGGCACGGACCAGGACCAGCCGGTCCTGCTCGTGGCCCACCAGCCCAAGTTCGTCGCCACGTCCGCGGCGGCCGGTGTCGACCTGCAGATCTCCGGCCACACCCACGGCGGCCAGATCTGGCCCTTCCACTACCTCGTCCGCGTCGACCAGCCCGTCGTCAGCGGCCTCTCCCACCACGGCGAGCGCACCCACCTCTACACCAGCCGCGGTACCGGCTTCTGGGGCCCGCCCTTCCGGGTCTTCGCCCCGAGCGAGATCACCCTGCTGACCCTGCGGGCGGCGTAGCGCGAGCGAACTCGCCGCGTTACGCACGGCTGGACTCGGCCTCGATCTGGAGCTGATCGAGCAGGCGCGCCCCGACTTCGAGCGCCAGCGGGCGGCGCTCGCCGCCGCGGGCATCGGTCACCACCGTGCACGTGTGGTGGTGGAGCCGGTGAGCGCGGCGCCACCCGCCACCTGGAACCCCGTGTCGTCAGCGCCGCCCGTGCCCTCGTGCCACGGCTGCATGGAGCGGGGGGAGGGGCTGAGCACGTACTTCCCCCGCGCGATCGCCGGCCCGGATGTCCCGCGACCGTGACCGTGAGCGTCGAGCCTCAGGGGCGTAGCACCAGCTTGGTGCCCGGTGAGGCGGCCTGCGCCGTCCAGGCGTCGGCGACCCCGTCCAGCGGGTAGGGGGTGACGGACAGGGGGAGGGTGCCGTCGGCGGCGAGCGTGGCCACCTCCTGGTAGGCGGCCACCACGCGCGCGGGAGGCAGTGCGGCGGCGCTGAAGCCCGAGAGCCGCAGCCGCAGGTGCCGCAGGACGGCGGCGTCGAGCCGGGCGTGACCGCCCGCCGTCTGGCCGAGGTTGACCCAGCGTCCGCCCGGCCGCAGTGCCGTCGCCGCAAGTGCCGCGTGCGGGCCCCAGAGCAGGTCGGCCACGACGTCGACGGGGCCACCGATCGCGGCGAGCTCCTCCGCGGTGGTCGGTGGCGCGTCCGGGGCGGAGGGCAGCGTCAGCGTCGCGTCGGCCGTCGCGCCGAGGGCCTTGAGCCGGTCCGCGTTGCGGCCGGCGGCCACCACCCGACCGGCGCCGAGCGCGCGCGCCGTCGCGACCAGGGCTTGGCCGAGCCCGCCGGTCGCGCCCAGGACCAGCACCGACTCGCCCGGCCGCAACGCGGCCTCGTCGCGCAGGGCGAGCAGCGCACTGACGCCGACCACGCCGACGGCGGCCGCGAGATCGTCGTCCAGCCCGTCCGGCAGTGGGACGCAGGTCTGGTCCGGGGCCAGGACGTACTCGGCGAGGGTGCCGTCGACCAGTCCGCCGGGCACCGCGACGCGGACGCGGGTGCCCGCGGGCAGGGTGCCGCCCGCGACGACCGTCCCCACCCCCTCCACGCCTGGCACGAACGGCCCCGCGGGCGCGCCCGCGGGGTGGGTTCCCGAGGCGATGTGCAGGTCCACCGGGTTGAGCGCGGCCGCGGTGACGCGCACCAGCGTGTGCCCGGCGCGCTCGACCGGGTCCGGTCGCTGTCCGAGGCGGGGTGTCCGGCCGAGCTCGTCCACGATCGCTGCGCGCATGGCGCCTCCTCATTCGTGTTCTTCGTGCGGGGATGCGGTGCTTCGGGGCTTCGGTGGTTCAGTGACCGACCGGTCAGTCACTCTAGCGAAGAGGGCGTGTCCCCACCAGGGGGCCCCTAGACTCCCGGCATGACCACCCGAGCGGCCGCGGCCGAGCGCACCAGAGAGTCCCTGCTCGACGCGGGGCTGGCGATCGCCGCCGAGCACGGGCTCTCGGGCATGAGCGTGAACCGCGTGGTGGCCGCCGCAGGGGTCGCCAAGGGCACCTTCTACGTGCACTTCCCGGACCGGGGTGCCTTCCTGAACGCCCTGCACGGGCGCTTCCACGCCCAGGTGGCCGAGGCGGTCGGAGCAGCGATGGACCCGCTGCCACCCGGCCGCGCCCGCCTCCGCGCCGGCATGGAGACCTACCTGGACCTCTGCCTGCGGCACAACGGCGTCAAGGCGATGCTGCTGGAGGCCCGCAGCGACCCCCGCCTGGCCGACCAGGTCACCGCCCGCACGGAGGTCTTCGCCGCCCAGGCGGAGGCCGACCTGCGCGCCATGGGCTGGCCGGACGCGGCCTCGGCCGCGCGCCTGGTCGTCGCGATGTCCGCGGAGCTCTCGGTGGCGGAGACGACCACGGGCGCACGGGACGCGGCCGGCCGCGCCACGCTCTGGCGGCTCCTCGACCGGCTCGATCTGGGCACTCCCGGGGCCGGCTGACTTTCGGGGCGTAGGAGCCGCCGGAACCCCGATTCCATGACGGTACGTCAGACCGGCATGGAGTCGGAGAGAGTTACCGCGGCGACATCCACGCCATCCACGGCATCCGCGACATCCGCAGCATCCACGGTATCCGCGACATCCGCGACGTCGGAGACGTCGGCGATTCGTCGTGCGGCGTGAGCCCGGGGTGGTGGCCGTGCTGGTGACGTGCGCGGCGTTGCTGAGCGGCTGCGTCTCGGGCGCACAGGTGCGGCCGGGCGGCTCGCCGCAGGCCGCGGCGCAGGCGGAGAGCACGGATCTGCTGACCGCGTTCCACGCGCCGCCCGGGGCCAGGCCGTTGACGGGGCCGCCCACGGGCGCGCCGTGGGAGGTGTCGGCCCCCTTCAGCCGACCCGCATCGCCGGCCCTCGCGAGCTGAGCCCGTCCCCGGCGGTGTGGGAAGGCCTCGTCGTACGATGCGGGACATGGACGAGGTCACACCGCCGCACGCCGGCGGCACCCCGATGACGGCGCGGCCGACCCGCTGGCAGGAGGCGGGCTGGAGCGGGAACTACGGCAAGCGGTTCGCCGACCTGGTCGCCGCCGGCCAGGACGTCGACGGCGAGGCCCGGCTCGCCGACACGCTCCTACCCCGCCGGGCCCGGGTTCTCGACGCCGGCGCCGGCATGGGCCGAGTGGCCGCCGCGCTCCTGCGGCGCGAGCACGAGGTGGTGGCCATCGAGCCCGACGCAGGGCTGCTCCGGCAGGCCCGGGAGACCTACCCGGGGCTGCCGATCGAGAAGCGGGACATCCTCGACCTCGGTCCCGAGGACGGTCCCTTCGACCTGGTCGTCTGCGTGGGCAACGTGATGGTCTACCTGGCCGAGGGGACCGAGCGGACGGCGCTGGCGGCGATGCGCGACGTGCTCGGTGACAACGGCCGCCTTCTGGTCGGGTTCCACCTGCGGGACCTGCCCCCGCACGCCCGCGTCTACCCGGCCGCGGAGTTCGAGGCGGACGCGGCCGCCGTCGGCCTCCGCGTCGACCTCCGGGCCGGCAGCTACGAGCTGCACCCCGCGAACGACACCTACGGCGTCTGGATCCTGAGCCCCGCCCGCGGGTGAGGGCGCGACCTACTCCGCGTGGGCGGCGATCACGCTCCACGCCGCGGCCGACGTGTCGTCCAGCCGCAGGCCGAACGCGAAGGTGATCGGCCTGCGCTTGAGGGCGTCGCCACGGAGCACCTGCTCGGTCCCGCGGTCGACCTCGTAGTAGACGCCCTCCGCGTCGACCGTGACCCGGAAGACGACCGGCTCGCGCGAGACCAGCGAGCTCACCGTGACCGACCTGATGACGGCGTCACGCATGACGGTCCGATGCGGCGTGCGCACGGCCGTGAAGTCCAGGCTGCCGTCGTTCATGACCCACTCCTCGAGGAACCGCTCGACGGCGACCTCGAGAACCGACCTGTCGAACCGGCCGTCGAGCACGCTCAGATCGCCGACAGCCGCGTCCGCGTCGGTGCTCCAGGAGATGTTGGTGAGCGACAGGAGGTCGCTCCCGCCCCCGACCGCGGTCTTCCCGGCCACCTCGAGCACCGCCTCCCGGGCGACCTCCCGCTGGTCCCAGCCGTCCGTCTCGATGGCGGCGGTCAGGTGGTGTGCCCCCTCGGCCGCCTGCTCGATGGACGAGACGATCCACTCGCCGGACGTGTTCTTGCGCAGCGTCCAGTACTCGACCGGCCGCGTCGAGCCGTCCTTGCGCCGGGAGTCCGGGCCGTAGTTGCTGCGGACGAAGTCGTTGAGGGTCGCGGTGATCCGGAAGGTGACGGTGTCGTTGATCTCACCGGCACGGTTCGCGACGTCGACCAGCTCGACGACCGGACCGGAGACGATCTCCACGATGTTGGTCTCGCCGCGCGACGCGTAGTCGCGCAGCTCGTCGGCCCACTTGCCGTAGAGCACCGGCGACAGGATCTGCTGGAGCATGGCGTGGTCGCGTGCCGTCCAGGCACGTTGCGCCGTCGTGTACAGCCAGGCGGCGCGGCTCTCGAGCGCCGTGCGCTCGAAGGTCGCGTCGGTGTCGGCGATGGCGTCGACCCGGGCCCCGACCTGGGCGGCGCGCTCGCGCGCCTGCTCGTCGGCGCGGTGCGCGGTGCGGTCCGACCCCGTGTTCAGGCCGCCGGCCAGCCCCGCCTTCCGGCGCCGCGACCTGAGCCACAGGATCAGGAGGACCACGGCCACGAGCACCAGCAAGGGGAGGATCCCACCGCCACCGGCTCCGAGGCCGACACCGAAGCCGCCGCCGAAACCGTGACCGAAGCTGCCGCCGAAGCCGCCTCCGCCCGACCCGTGGAATCCGCCACTGTGGCTGCTCCCGCCGCCACTGAACCCGTGGCTGCCACCACCACCACGGGCGTACGCCACCGTCGGGCTGCTCAGCACGACGACTCCAGCGACCACGGATATCCAGCGACGGGTGCGCACCGGGGCCTCCCCCCAAGAATTCAGAGATGTTCCACGCCAGCCTACAAGCCGGCCCACCCGGAACGCCCCGAGCCGGCCGCCGGGACCACGCGACCTCACGCGCGCTCGCGGGCACTCCGCCGCCCGGACCGGGGTCGACCCGGCCCCGGAACCCTCAGTTGCCACCGCTACCCCCGTCCGTCACCGGCAGAGCGTACCGAGGGCCCCGGCGGCGCCGGATCTACGCCCGTTGCCAACCCGCGTAGATCAGTCATGACCTGGGAGGATGTCGACGGCTCGGTGAACTGGCGCTGACAGCTTCGCGAATCGCCCTACGTGGTCTGTTCGAGGCCCCCATGCTGTCTCCTGAGCACCACTCGGAGACATCAGCCGACCGGAGACCTCCGCGTCGGCCGATGCAGGCTGCCCAGGTCTAGGAGGACCGTGTCCACTCCCCGCAACCGCCTGCTCGTGGCCGCCATCGCGGTCAGCAGTGCGCTCGCCGCCATCGCCCTCGCCCCTTCTGCCGGGGCCACGCCCTCGGCCGACCTGGTCGTCAGTCAGGTCTACGGCGGTGGCGGCAACTCGGGTGCGACCCTGAAGAACGACTTCGTCGAGCTGCGCAACAACGGGTCCGCCCCGGTCGACCTGTCCAGCTGGTCGGTGCAGTACCTCTCCGCCGCGCCCGGGGCGACGACGACGTGGCAGGTCACCCCGCTCAGCGGCAGCATCGCGCCGGGCGGCTCCTACCTGGTCCAGGAGGCCGCCGGCAGCGGCGGCACCGCCGACCTGCCCACCCCGGACGCGACCGGCGCGATCAACCTGAGCGGTACCTCGGGCACGGTCGCCCTGGTCACCTCGCAGACCGCGCTGACCTGCAAGACCTCCGCCGACTGCGCCGCCGACACCACCGTGCGCGACCTCGTCGGCTACGGCACGGCCGTGGTCCACGAGGGCGCCGCCGACGCGCCGACGCTGAGCAACACCACCGCGGACACCCGCAGCGCCGCCGGCGCGGACACCGACCAGAACGGCGCCGACTTCACGGCCGTCGCCCCGCAGCCGGACAACTCGGCCACCGGCGGCGCGAGCGGCAGCCCGAGCGCCAGTGCCGGCCCCAGCGCCACGGCGACGCCGGGCAGCGTCCGGATCCACGACATCCAGGGCACCACCTGGGTCTCGCCGTTGAACGGCAAGACCGTCACCAACGTGCCCGGCGTGGTCACCGCGATCCGCAGCAGCGGCAGCAAGGGCTTCTGGATCCAGGACCCGAACCCCGACGACAACCCGGCCACCAGCGAGGGCGTCTTCGTCTACACCGGTTCGGCCGCCCCGACCGTGGCGGTCGGTGACTCCGTGCTGGTCTCCGCCAAGGTCTCCCAGTACTACCCGCTCGCCAGTGGCGACACCGCCGCCACCACCTCCAACCTGTCGGTGACGGAGCTGGTCTCACCCACCGTCACCACGCTGAGCAGCGGCAATCCGCTGCCCGCGCCGATCGTCCTGGACGCCTCGGACGTGCCCGGCACCTACGCGCCCGATCTCGGCGGCGGCAACATCGAGAGCACGCCGATCACTCCGAGCCGCTCCGTGCTGGACTTCTACGAGTCCATCGAGGGCATGCGCGTCGAGGTGGACAACGCGCGCGTCGTCGGCCCCTCCGACTCCTACGGCGAGCAGTACGTCACGGTCAAGCCGACCGAGGCCGTCAGCTACCGCGGCGGCACCGAGCTGACCGGTGAGAACACCACCCCGTCCGGCCGCCTGGAGGTGGTCGCCGACGACGGCTCCAACCCCAGGGTGAGCGTGGGCGACGAGTTCACCGGCGCGACGGTCGGCACCGTCGACTACTCGCAGTACGGCGGCTTCCTGGTGGCGGCCTCCAACCTCGGCGCCGTCCAGTCCGGCCACCTGGCTCCGGTGGTCGCCACGCCGGCCGCCGCCAAGGACCTCTCCATCGCCACCTACAACGTGGAGAACCTGGCCCCGTCCGACCCGGACACCAAGTTCTCCGCGCTGGCCCAGGGCATCGTGACCAACCTCGCCAAGCCCGACATCATCGCCCTGGAGGAGATCCAGGACAACTCCGGCGCCACCGACGACGGCACCGTGGCCGCCGACCAGACCATCGGCAAGCTCACCGCCGCCATCACCGCCGCCGGCGGCCCGCAGTACAGCTACCGCGAGATCGACCCGGTCAACGACCAGGACGGCGGCCAGCCCGGCGGCAACATCCGCGTCGTCTTCCTCTACAACGCGGCCCGGGTGAGCTTCGTCGACCGCGGCCCCTCGGACACGAACCGCAGCACGACCGGCACCCACGTCGTCAAGGTCGACGGCGAGCCGCAGCTCACCCTGTCGCCGGGCCGGATCGACCCGGCCAACCCGATCTGGGGCTCCAGCCGCAAGCCGCTGGTGGGGGAGTTCAGCTTCCGCGGCAAGCCGGTCTTCGTCATCGCCAACCACTTCGACGCGAAGCTCGGCGACCAGAACCAGGACGGCCGCTTCCAGTACCCGGCGCAGTCCTCGGCGCTCCAGCGCTCCGGCCAGGCCCAGGTCGTGCACGACTTCGTGCAGAGCCTGCTGGCGGTCAGGAAGAACGCGGACGTGGTCGTCGTCGGCGACCTGAACGACTACCAGTTCAGCCCGGCCCTCCAGTCGTTGACCACGGGCACCGCCGACGGCACCGGCCCGCGGATCCTGACCGACCTCATCACCACGCTGCCGCTGGACCAGCAGTACACCTACGACTACGAGGGCGTCTCCGAGGTGCTCGACCACATCCTGGTCAGCCGGGGTGTCGGTGACAGCACCTACCAGGTCGTGCACATGAACTCGGAGTACACCAACCAGACCAGCGACCACGACCCGCAGGAGGTCCAGTTCCGCCCGTGATCTCCTGAGCGGACGACCGGGACGCCACCGGGCAGCGGCACGGCTCATCGCCGCCCGCTGCCCGGTGCCGTAGTGAACGTCAGCCGGATGAGCCGGAGTTGGCGTTGATGACGGCCTGGACCAGCCCGGCCCCGGGGAAGTCGGAGTAGACGATCCCGTAGCGGTGGTGCGTGCCGGACGCCGCGTCCATCTTCTGCATCGCCATGACGTTCACGCCCTGGAAGGCCACCGAGCAGGTGCCCCAGAAGCAGTTCACGCTGGGGTACTCCGGGATGCAACTGGACGACGAGCCACAGGTGTTGATGATGCCGCGGGTCCAGCCCGTGAGCAGGTCGGGCGCGCCGGTTCCCGGGCTGGAGTGGCCGCTGGCCACGAAGTAGGGGAAGGACCCGCCGGACCCGCTCAGGTAGTTGACGTACGTCTCCGTGGCCGGTCCGGAGGCCGCGGCGTCCAACTGGGCCGAGACGCTGTGCCACTTGTCGGCCAGGGACCAGTTGTCGGCCAGGGTGTAGTTGTCCTGGACCGACCAGCTGCTGTTGTCGTAGGGGATGCCCTCCCGGTCGGGGGAGGAGAAGTCCTGAAGCACGACGATCTTGCCTCTGATGTCGCCCAGTTGCGGATCGTCGCTGGTGCCGCGGTACACCCGTGGGTCGGCGGCGAGGTAGCTGTGCACCTGGGTGGCGAAGTCGGTGACGGTCTGCTCCTCCTTCACGCGCATCAGCACCGACTCGGTGGGGTGCGCCTGGAGGAAGGCGTCGGCGGTGGCGAGGACGTCGTTCTGGAAGTCCTGACCCTGCCGGGCCACACCGTGGTAGAGCTCCAGGCGACCGGAGGACTCGCCCAGCCGGATGTCCCAGGCCCGGATCCCCGAGTTCAACTGCGTCGGCAGGTCCATCGACTGCGTGAAGGCGATGTCCCCGCCGAAGACGGAGGCGCCGCTGTCGTGGGTGCCGGGAACGGACATCTCGCTCAGCAGCGTCGAGTCGGGCAGTCGGGCCATCCAGTCGGTGGCGGACAGCCCGATGCTGCCATCGTGGGAGTAGCCCGCGGTCTGGTCGGCCAGGGCAGGCGTGGCCGTGGCACCGGCCAGGCAGGTGAGCGCGGTGGCGAGAAGCGCGGCACGCGACGCGACACGGCGGGCTCCGGTCATGCGGTACTCCCTCGGGTTGGCTTCGGCTGGGCGTGGCGAAAGTCAACACCCTTGCTGACAAGGTAAGTTACCCAGCCGTAACGACGGTCGACGCGTATCCTCGCAGGGTCTTCACCACTCTTCAACGGGAGCGGCGGGCCCCGTGTTCTCACAGGGCCCGCCGTGCCTGGTGCTCTCAGTCCGTGGCGACGGCCTTGAGGATGTTCATCCGCCCGGCGCGGAAGGCCGGGAAGAGCGCGGCCAACAGGCCCACCAGTGCGGAGCCGAGGAAGACGACGCCGATCGTGGTCCACGGGATGCTGAGCACCCCCAGCCCCGACAGGGCCAGCAGCTTCTGGGCCGCGACGCCCCAGCCCAGGCCCAGGCCCACGCCGAGCACCGCGCCGAACAGGGCGATGACGACCGACTCCAGCCGGACCATCCGGCGCAGTTGGCGGCGGGAGAGCCCGATGGCGCGCATCAGGCCGATCTCGCGGGTGCGCTCGACGACCGAGAGGGCGAGGGTGTTCACCACACCGAGGACGGCGACCACGATGGCCAGGGCCAGCAGGGCGTAGATCATGTTGAGCAGTTGGTCGAGCTGCTGCTGGATCATGTTCTTGTAGTCGGCCTGGTCGCGGACCTTGATCTGCGGGTAGTCCGCGGTGGCGGCCCCCAGTGCGGCGGCCGCCTGGCTCTGCTGGCCGGGGAGCGCCGCGGCGAACATCATGTCGTTCGCGGGGAACCTGTCCGCGGGCAGGTACTTCCTCGCGTCCGCGATGTTCATGTACATCGCGCCCTTGTCGAAGACCGTGTCGTCCGAGGTGATCGCCTCCACCGTGAGGTGGGCGGTCGACCCGCTGGTGAAGGCGACGTCGAGCCGGTCGCCGAGGGTGACCTTGTGGGTCTTGGCCCACCCCTCGGGCACCGACATCGCGCCGGGCCCGTAGGCGTCGATCAGCTTGCCCTGGACGGTCTTGGCCTGGAGGTCGTCGGTGTACGACGGCGTGGCCGCCGCGATCACCGTCCGGTCCTTCGTGCCGTCGGGGGCCGTCACGGTCGCGGCGACGTCCGTGCGGTCGGTGACGTGGGCCAGGTGACCGGCCGCGTGAACGGCCTTCGCCGCGGCCGGGCTGATCGGATTGCCGTTGCCGGCCTGGATGATGAAGTCCGCGCCGACGGACCGGTCCATCTGGGCGGTCGCCGAGGCGACCATGGAGTCGCCGACCACCGACAACCCCGCGACCAGCGCCAGGCCGATCATGAGCGCGGCGGCGGTGGCCCCGGTGCGACGCGGGTTGCGCAGCGCGTTGCGTTCGGCGAGCCGGCCCACCGGGCCGAACCACCGCAGTGTGACCGCGCCGAGGACGCGCACGACGAGCCTGGCGAGCAGCGGGCCGACGACGACGAAGCCGACGAGCGTCAGCAGCACGCCGAGCGCGAGCAGCCCGGAGCCGGCCGACGCGGAGGCGGCGCTCGCGGCCAGCGCGAGGGCGGTCCCGCCCGCCGCCGTCAGCAGCACCCCGAGCGTCGCACGGACGCGACCCGCGCGGGCGTCGGCGGGAGTGCCGGCGTCCCGCATGGCCGCCATCGGGGAGATCGCCCCGGCGCGGCGGGCGGGCACCATGGCGGACACCACCGTCACGACCACGCCGACGGTCAGGCCGATCAGCGGCGTCGCCGCCTTGATCGTCAGATCGGCGGTGGTCAGGTGCATCCCGAAAGCGCCCATGAGCTTCATCAGGCCGACCGCGAGGCCGATGCCCGCGCCGATCCCGGCGACGGAGCCGACGACGCCGAGCAGTACCGCCTCGACCAGCACCGCGCGGTTGACCTGGCGGCGGCTGGAACCGATGGCCCGCATCAGCCCGATCTCGCGGGTGCGCTGGGCCACCAGCATGGAGAAGGTGTTGACGATCAGGAAGACGCCGACGAGGACCGCGATCCCGGCGAAGCCGAGCAGCACGTACTTCATCGGACCCAGGAAGGAACCGATGTCCTTCTGGTTCTGTGCCTTCAGCTCCGCAGCCGTCTGCACCTGGTAGCCGTGGCCGATCGCCGCGTCGACCCGCGCCTTGAGCTGGTCGTCGCTGACGCCGGGCGCGGCGTCCAGGGCGACGTCGGTGTACGCGGTGCGGGAGCCCAGCAGCCCCTGCTGCGCGGTCGGGGTGTCGAGGTAGACGACAGCCGCGCCCGGGTTGGTGGTCCTGAAGGTGGCGATCCCGGCGATGGTCACCTTGAAGTCGCCGGGACCGGCGATGACGCGCAGCGTGTCGCCGATGCCCAGGTGGTGCCTGGCCGCGGTGTCGGCGTCCAGGACGGCGTCGCCCGGCGCGAGCGGGACGTGGCCGGAGGTGATGCCCACGGATTTGGTCCGGGTCGGGTTCCAGTTCGCGACGATGGTCGGGGCGCCGGTCGTGGAGCCGATGTCGTTGTTGTGGCCGTCGGCGACGGTGGCCTGCTGGCTGCTGACCTCGGGCACGACCGCGGCCACGCCGGGGACCCGTGCGAGCCGGGCCTGAAGCGAGGCGGGCAGGGTGTCCGGCGTCCCGGTCTGCTGGGCGTTGTCGACCTTGGCGGGGCTGACGGTGACGTCGGAGGCGGTCGTCGCGAAGAGCTTGTCGAAGGTCGCGTTCATGGTGTCGGTGAAGACGAGCGTCCCGCAGACGAACGCCACCGACAGCAGCACCGCGACCGCGGAGAGGGCCATCCGGCCCTTGTGCGCGAGGAAGTTGCGCAGGGAGGTCCGCAGCACGGTCATGACGTCCGGCCCCGCGAGTCGAAGGACTTCATCCGCTCCAGGACGGCGTCGGCCGTCGGGGCGTGCATCTCGTCGACGATACGGCCGTCGGCGAGGTAGAGCACGCGGTCCGCGTAGGAGGCGGCGACCGGGTCGTGGGTCACCATGACGATGGTCTGGCCGAGTTCGTCGACCGAGCGGCGCAGGAATCCGAGGATCTCGGCTCCGGCACGGGAGTCGAGGTTCCCGGTCGGCTCGTCCCCGAAGATGATCTCGGGGCGGGCGACCAGGGCCCGGGCCACGGCCACGCGCTGCTGCTGGCCTCCGGAGAGCTGCGCCGGGCGGTGCTTCAGCCGCCCGGCCAGCCCGACCGTTTCCACGACGCGGTCCAACCACGCCCGGTCGGGCGTGCGGCCGGCGATGTCCATCGGCAGCGTGATGTTCTCCAGCGCGGTCAGTGTGGGCAGCAGGTTGAACGCCTGGAAGACGAAGCCGATGCTGTCGCGGCGCAGCCGGGTCAGGCGCTTGTCCCTGAGCTTGGTGATCTCCGTCTCGCCGACCCAGATCCGGCCGCTGGAGGCCGTGTCGAGACCGGCCAGGCAGTGCATCAGCGTCGACTTGCCGGAGCCCGAGGGGCCCATGATCGCGGTGAACCTCCCGCGCGGCATGTCGACGTCCACCGCGTCGAGTGCGACCACCCGCGTGTCGCCGCTGCCGTACGCCTTGGTGAGCCCGCGCGCGCGGGCCGCGACTGACGTGCGCGAGTCGCTGCCCTGGGCCGGGGGACTCGATACGGACGTGGTCACTGGGGGGCTCCTGAGTGCTCGACTGCCTGCTCGGCTGTGTGCTCGTCACGGGCTTGCGCCCGTGCGTCCAGCCTGCTGGAGCGGCATCTTGGGAACCATGGGGCGAGTCACCGGACCGGGGGTGGGGCTAACCCCCCGCGCCGGAAGGCGGCGGTTCGCGGCGGGCGGCCGCGGCCGGCTTGGCACCCCGGAGGGTCAACTCAGCTGAGGCCTCACCTGGTCCGCGTCTCGTTGTCGGGAGCCTGCTGGGGTTCGGTGACGCTGCGCGGATCCATGCGGCCACGCTACGGCAGCCGGGCCGGCGCGCTGGAGAGGATGTCGCGGGCGATGCGCGCCGCGACCGCGGTCGGTTCGCCCTTGGTGAGGCCTGCCAGCGTGGCGGGGGTGGCCGGCTTGCCGCCGGTGACGGGGTGCTGGGCGAAGAGGGCGACGGCCAGGGCGAGGTGGGTGTTCTCGCCGCCGACCGCCCAGGCGGTGCGCCGGCCGGCCTGGCCGGTGAGCAGCGTGTAGCCGCTGACGCCGGTCTGGGCCGTCGGGTGGGGTCGCGTGGTGTAGAGGGTCTGACCGCCACGGGTGATGCTGTCGACCGTGTAGGCGGCGCTGTACCGGCCGCCGGCCGGGAGGGCGGCGTAGAGAGCGGCCATCTGGACGGGGGTGACGGTGGCGGCCGAGGCGAGATCCCCGGCCCCGCTCAGACGGGCCCCGGTCAGGTGGCTCAGGGTGGTGCCGACCTCGACATCGCCGTCGGTGGCGTCGTCGAAGGGCTGCTGGGCGTAGTCGGCTCCCCCGTACAGGGCCCGGACGGCGCCGCCGCCCGGCGCGACGACGGCGACGGCGGTGTGCAGCAGAGCTGTCGTCCGGGAGCCGCCGGCGCCGTGCGGGCCGAGGGTGTCGGAGCGGACGGCGTTCGTCGTGGCGTCCTGGAGCGTGAGGTCGAACGTGGTGCGGACGACGTAGCCGCCGCGGGCGAGCTCGTCCTGGGTGATGCCGAGCCGGTGCGCGGCTTCGGCGGAGGCGACGTCCAGCAGGTACTGGCGCTGGCCGTCGGAGGGGCTGGGCGGGTAGGGCCGGAACGTGGGGAACCGGGCCTGGGCGCGCTGGGCCGGGGAGAGGGCGTGGTCGGTGACCATGCCGTCCAGGACCCACGACCAGCGCTGCCGCAGGGTGGCGGTGACGGCGGGGGCCGAGCCGGCGCGCTCGTAGTAGGAGGGCAGATTGATGATCGCGGCCAGGGCCGCGCCCTGGTCCACGGTCAGCCGCTCGGCGCCCACGCCGAAGTAGTTGCGGGCGGCGGACTGGATACCCGCCGCGCCGCGCCCGAAGTACACCGTGTTCAGGTAGTCCTGGAGGATCTCGTCCTTGGGCCGGGTCTGGTCGAGCTTGACCGCGATCAGGGCCTCGCGGACCTTCCGGGAGAGGGACTGCTGCGGGGTGAGCAGGGCGTTCTTGACGTACTGCTGGGTGATGGTGGAACCGCCCTGGCGCTCACCGCCCGTGACGGCGGCGAGCACCGCGCGGGCGATGGAGGAGGGGTTGACCCCGGTGTCGCTGCGGAAGGTGCGGTTCTCCGCAGCGATCACCGCGTCCTGCACGAACGTCGGCACCCGTGCCAGCGGCACCTCCTGACGGTCCACCGGCCCGCGGCGGCCGATGTAGGCCCCGTGCACGTCGTAGAACACGGTGCTCTGCATCACCGCCTCCGGGTGCGGCGCGGGGATGTCGACCATGGCGTACGCCCCCACGACGAGTCCGGCGATCCCGACCGCCGCCACCAGCACCACGCCGAGGATCCGGCGCAGCCACCGCCACCACCACCGGCGACGCGGACGCCCACCCCGGACGCGGCGTCGAGGCGCGTCAGGGGCGGGATCTTGCTGGGTGGGACCTCCCTGACGGACACGCCGGAACAGGGGGAGTGCAGGCAGGCGAGACATCAAGCAGCGCTTTCACCGTCATGAGAGAGAAGAGGACAGGGAACTCCCCGGGCGGGCCGTGGGCCCCGGTCGCACGCCGGGGCCCACGTCGCGTGTCAGAGTGTGGGGTCGTTCTTCTGGTTGTAGATCTCGTGGCCGGACGCGTCGTAGGCGTGGACGTAGGGGGTCGGGAGCTCGATGTTCGGGCCGAGCTGGTCGGCGTTGGTGGACAGGGCGGTGGTGTAGGCGAACGCGCCGCCGGCCATCTGGGCCGGGTACTGCTTCGGGTCGGAGCCGTAGCTGATGGTGATCCTGGCGACGTTCGCGGCGTAGTGCCCGGCCCCCAGCAACAGGTACCGGCCCCCGCCGGCGGGCTCGCCGGTGGAGTCGAAGTACTCGATCAGGTGGCCGCTGCCCCAGAGCCGGTCGTTGATGAACGTCGGCGGGACGGACTGGCTGGTGCCCTTGCGGCCCTTGGTCTCGCACTGCACGTACTGCTTCGCGGAGTTGACGGCCACGACCACGCCGTCCTGGTCCGCCGAGGCGATCGGAGCACGCAGCGCGAGCACCGCGTGGTAACGCGACGCGTCCGGGCCCAGGCACGAGGCCAGGATCTCGGCCACCGCCCCGGCAGAGATCGGCGTCCCCTGCGCACCGACGACCGTGAACGCGACCGGAGTGAGAGTCACCGGGCCGGAGGACGGGACGCCGCCGCCGCTGCCCGGGGTGCTGGACGCCCCGCCGGCCGGGGTGCTGGACGCGCCGGCGGAGGGCGTGGCGACCGGCTGGGAGGTGCCGGCCGAGGGCGTGGCGGTGACCGCCGCGGAGCCGGCGGAGGGCGTGGCGGCGGGCTGGGAGGTGCCGGTCGAGGCGGCGGCCACTCCACCAGCCGTCGCGACGGCGGCGGCAGCGGCCACACCGACGATGATCGGGCGCAAACGCATGAAAGTGAACTCCTTGTCCGCAAGCTTCGGTTGATGCCTGCGCCCGGATACGCCCCCTGGCACCTGCCAGGTCGCACCCGGCATACGTGATCTAGGTCATAGGTCGCGGGTGCGACCCTGGCACGGTGCTCGTGCGTACAGACCACGGCAGGGCCGCGCGACACGCGGGGGACACGCTTGGGGGAAACGGGTTTCAGGGCCTCAGGCAAACGAGTGTTCCCTGGCAGACCGCCTGTGACGTGCGCCGACCGACAGCACCAGAAGAGGGCCCTTGATGACACCACAGGAGTTCGACGCGTTCTACGCGGCGTCCTTCTCCCGCCTGACCGGGCAGCTCTACGCGATGACCGGCGACTGGTCCGAAGCACAGGACGTGGTCCAGGAGGCCTTCATCCGCGCATGGGACCGACGGCGGACCCTCGACCCTGACGACGCACCGGAGGCGTGGATACGCACCACCGCCCGGCGGCTCGCCGTCTCCCGGTGGCGACGCCTGGCCCGCGGCCTGCACCTGGCCGGACGCCACCAGCGCCACGAGCCACCCACTGTCGAGCCGCCCACCGAAGAACACCTCATGCTGGTCGCCGCGCTGCGCGACCTGCCCGAAGCACAGCGCAGTGCCGTCGTCCTGCACCACATATGCGACTTGTCCGTCGAGCAGGTCGCCGCCGAGACCGGCGCCGGACTCAGTGCCGTCAAGAGCCGCCTCGCCCGCGGTCGGGCGGCCCTCGCGGCCCAGCTCGGAGACCAGCACCCGACCAGCGAGGAAGGACGACTCCGTGTCTGACCCGATCCACGACACCCTGGGCGACCGGCTACGGGTGCTCGGCACTCGGACTCCTGCACCGACCCTGTCCGCTCCGGAGATCCGCCGACAGGCCGACCGGCGCCGCCGCCGGCGGCGCGCCGTGGGCACGACCGTGGTCTGTGGCGCGGCAGCCCTCTGCCTGGCCCTCCCGTCCGTGCTGCACTCGGCACGACCGGACCAGGGATCGGCCACCCCGGACGTCTCCTCCCTGCCGGCTTCCCCCCAACCCCGACCGCCGGTCGCGTTCACGGTCGTCGGTGCGCAGGGGACGCCGATCTCTGCCGGGGCGGTGGCCGAGATCCTGGCCTCGTGCCTGGGCCCGGACGCGTCGCGTTACCACGCGGTGCTCGCGCTGCGTGCTCCGATCGCCTCGGCGGACCAGGACGGCGTGGTCGTGGCCGTCAACTCCGCGAAGCAGTACGTGCAGTGCGAGACCAAGGGCCGCAAGGGCACCAGCCAGTCCGTCCCGCCGACGTTCATCAACGACCGGCTCTGGGGCAGCGGCCACCTGATCGAGTACTTCGACTCCACCGGCGAGCCCGCCGGCGGGGGCCGGTACCTGTTGCTGGGGGCCGGGCACTACGCCGCGAACGTCGCCAAGATCACCATCAGCTACGGCTCCGACCCGAAGCAGTACCCGGCCCAGATGGCCGGCGGCGCGTTCGCCTACACCACCGCCCTGTCCACCAACGCCGACCAGCTCGGCCCGAACATCGAGCTCCCGACCCCCTACGTCCACGCCTACGACGCGTCCGGCCACGAGATCTACAACCAGAAGAACGACCCCGCACGCTGACGAAAGGCCGGGTCGGTGGTGGTGGAGTGCGCCCGCGGTGCCGCGAGGCAGCGGGTCGGTTGGGTAACGCCGGTGGCTACACTGATCGGCCGGTCCCGTGTCCGGCCGCGTGCTCACACCGTTGCCCGGGCCGTCGGGGTGTCTGCCCGGGACGGCACGGGGTGACGTCGTGGTTTCCGTCCAGGGAGGAACTGTCTTGTCGAACGTCGCTGATGTCACGGTGCCGGACCTGGTGCGTATACGTGAGGCGGTCGACGGCACCCTGGGCGAGTTGATCGCCGCGAAGCGCGCCAGTGCCTGTGCGGGACTGCTCGACGACTTCTTCGACGTCCTGACCGGATTCCTCGCATCCGGAGGGCGGCGGGCGCGGCCGCTGTTCTGTTGCCTGGGCTGGCGCGCGGTGGACGGACTGCCCGAGACCCCGGAGGTCCTGCGCGCGGCAGCGTCCCTCGAACTCCTGCACACCTACGCCATGATCCACGACGACATCATCGACCGCTCCGACGTGCGCCACCAGCAGCCCACCGTCCACCGCGCGTTCGCGTTGCGCCACCCCGGTCCGCGAGCGGACTGGCTCGGCGGCAGCGCCGCCCTCCTGCTGGGCAACCTGTGCGCGGCGTGGGCCTCGGAAGGATTCAACTCCCTGCCGCCCAACGGCCGGACGCAGGCCGCACGTTCGCTGTTCGACGAGATGTGCACCGAGCTCATCGCGGGCGAGTACCAGGACGTGCGCGGATTCCAGGACAGCGCCGCCGACGTGGAGCACGCGCTGAGCGTCGTTCACCACAAGACCACGAGTTACTCGATCGAACGGCCGCTGCAGATCGGCGCGGCACTGGCCGGAGGCGGAAGGGCGCTCCAGGACGCCTGCAGCGCCTACGCCCGCCCGGTGGGGGAGGCCTTCCAGATGCTGAACGACCTCGACGATGTGGCGGTCGGCAGCGACAAGATCGGCGAGGACATCCGTACGGGCAAGCACACGGTCGTCCTCACCCTCGCCAGGCAGAAGCTCGACCGCGCCCCGGCCCAGCGCCTGCGAGCCCTCATGGGCGACCCCGACCTGACCAAAGCCGAACTGGAGGAGGCCCGCGCCCTCATCGAGGCCTCCGGCGCGCCCACGACGGTGCGCCGGATGATCGACGAACGCCTCGCGCGGTCCGAGGACGTGCTCGCCCGAGCCCCGTTCCACCCCTCGGTGCGCAGGCCGTTGCAGCTCATGATCGAGATGGGAAAACAGGGACACCGCGCCTGATCCCGCGCCTGATCCCGCGCCTGTCGGGCGCTGTCCGGGGCCCGGGCCCGTCGTGCATGCTGATCATCAACAGTGGATCAGCAGGGGGAGCAGGACATGCCGGAGTTGCACCTACCGCCGTCGCTGGTCGTGACCGGCGGCGCGGTGACGGCCCGACTGAAGCCGGGGGCTTTGCTGTGGGAGAGCGAGTCGGCGGTGAGCCGTATTCCCTACGGTGCGATCGTCGGGGTGACCGCGGAGCCGCAGGGGCCGAGAGGCCACAGTACGGTGCGGATAGCGGTCGACGACCGGGCACTCGTCTTCGAGCTGGTCTGCCGCCGCCAGGAAGCCTCCGTCCTGGCGGCTGCGATCGAACAGCAGCTCATCGCATACGCGCCCGACGGTTCGGGTGTCCGGCCGACGGTCACCACTGAGCCGCGCGAGGAGCCCGCGGCCGACAGCACGGGTGGGATGCCCCTCTGGGTCAGGCTTGCGCTGGGTGGACTCGCGGCACTCTGCGTGGTCGAGTCCGTCGCCCTCCTGCTGCTCGGGCACGCCGGCCGTGCGGTCCTCGCCCCGGTGGGTTTCGTCCTGTGGGTGCCGGGCCTGGTGCTCGCGTTCTGCGTTTTCCGGTTGTTGGGGGACGTGCGCCGTGGGCTGGGACCCGGGGTGAAGCTGGAGGCGCGGTTCGTCGGTCTCGAGTGGCGTCAGGGAGCCAGCAGGCCCATGCTCCACGAGGTGTACACCGTCACCGGCCTGGACCGCGCCGCCCATGAGTACACCCGAGTCCGCAACGGCACGTCGACAACCGAGCCCAAGCCCGTGCGCACGGTGACGGCGCTGACCGACGGCTCCGAGATCGACACACGCCTCGCCTTGGTGGCCGGACCGCTGCTGTTCGGGTTCTTCTGCCTTGTCGGCGTCGTCGTGTTGGTCGGGCTGGGTTTCGCCCTGGTGCCGGGGATGCTGCTCTGGTAGCCGACGCGAACGCGTCTGCGCCTGAGCCCCCGTTGACTTGACCTCCAGTCACCGGTCCTCCGGGCTGAAGTCCTCCACGAGCCGTTCGGGTGCGGCCTGCCTCCAGGAGTCCACCAGAATGTCGTACAGCTCGGCGCGGCCTTCCAGCGCGCCGAGCCGCACCCGCACCCAGGCGGAGGACGCCTCGTGCGGCGGCACCCAGAACTTCTGCGGCTCCGCGGCGATCAGCTCCGCCCGTTCGTGCTTCGGGCAGCGCACGGCGAACGACGTCTGGTCGTCGGGAACCGTGACGAACATCTTCCCGGCGACCCGGAACGTGGGCATGCTCCACGCCTCCTTCTCCACGGTCTGCGGGAAGGACAGCGCGATACGGCGGACATCATCGGCATCGACCACGGTTGACACCCTAGACGGGTGGGGCGGTGACGGCGGCGTCAGCCACTCGACCGGGCCGTGGCAGCCGATCGGCCGGACCGCGTGGGCGGTCACGGCCGACCGGCTGCCTGGGTGAGTCGCCGTCAGCAGGTGAGGTTGGAACCCGCGGGGACGCCGAGGATCGACGTGAAGGACGTGTAGTCGTTGACGCGGTCCTGCATCTCGGCGGTGTTGCCGCCGTTGCACTCGATGCTGCCGTTGATGCTCCAGATCGTCTGACCGAAGCCCGCGCCGTTGACCATGGCGTTGTGACCGGTCATCGTGCCCGGACCGGTCTGGGTGTTCCAGTACCAGAGGGCGGTCTTCCAGGAGATCGTCGCGTCGGAGGCGACGAGGCCGGGGTTGTCGAGCAGGTCGACGCCGAGCGCGTCGCCCGCGGCCTTGTAGTTGAAGTTCCAGCTGAGTTGCAGCGGGCCGCGCCCGTAGTAGGCGTTGGTGCCGGCGGGGCAGCCGTAGGACTCACTCGCGCAGTAGTTGCCGGACTGGTCGACCTCGTTGATGTAGACGAGTCCGCCCGTCTCGTGGTCCACGTTCGCCAGGAACGCCGCGGCCTCATGCTCCTGGACCGTGGTGCTGCCGGTGGTGGCGAAGCCGGGGTACGCGCTCAGTGCGGCCACCAGGCCGCTGTAGGTGTAGAAGGAGTTCCGGTTCGGGAACATCTGGTCGAACTGGGCCTCGCTGACGACGAATCCGCCGGAGCCACCGGTGCCGCCGCCGCCCGTTCCGCCACCCGTCGAGCCGCCGGTGCAGCTGTAGGGGGACCAGTACCAGGTGCTGATGGTGGGGTCGTAGCCGGGGTTGTCGTGGGTGGCGACGTAGTACTGCCCGTTGGCGGTGTACTGCACGACGGCGCCGGTCACGTAGGACTGCCCGGCCACCCAGGCGGGGTAGTTGCAGCTGCCCGAGCCGCCGCCGGTCCCGCCCCCGGTACCGCCGCCGGAGCTGCCGCAGGCGCCCTGGTCGGCCCAGACGCCCGAGCCCCCGGTGGAGGGCGCCTCGCCCTGCGTCCACCACTTGGCCTGCCAGTTGTCTCCGTTGTAGGAGGCGGTCATGCCGCCGGTGTACACCGCGCTGGAACTCCAGGCCGCGGCGCAGTCCGCCGCCATCGCCGGGCTTGCGGCACCGAGGACGGCGAACGAGCCGAGGAGACCGGCCAGGACGGCCAGCAGCGCGGCGATTCGCCTGCGGTGCCGGTGCTTTGGGGGTATGCGCATGTGCCACTCCAGATGTGGGGGTGAGTGGAGACTGGAGCAGCAAAGCGTGATTGGTCCAGACCAGTCAAGGGTCCCGTCAAAGTTTGTCGTGGCGCGACCAAGACCCGCGCAGGTAGGGACCCGTCTCTCCCGCCGGCGGATTGTCCTGCGCTGGTCGGAACAACGGTGTCCGGGATGGAAGTTGACGGGCGTTGGCCCGCAAGGGAGTTCGGTGTCGAGCGATCGTGCGATAGGGACGGCCTGGCGCATCCACGGCCACCTCAACGACCTCAAAGGCAAGTTCGTACCCGCCGATCACCACCGTCAGGAGGCCCGCAACCCGCTTCGTGGGGCCCGGCGTCCCCCGACCGGGCCCTGCGGAGCTGTCACTGCGCCTGCTGCCTCGCGTCGATCTCGGCGATCAGGCCCTCGATGAGCTTCCTGATCTCGTCGCGGATCGGGCGGACCGCGTCGACGCCCTGGCCGGCCGGGTCCTCCAACTGCCAGTCGAGGTACTGCTTGCCCGGGAAGAGCGGGCAGGCGTCGCCGCAGCCCATGGTGATGCAGTAGTCGGACGCCTGGACGGCCTCGGTGGTCAGCACCTTGGGCTTCTGGTCGGAGATGTCGATGCCCACCTCGGCCATGGCGGCGACAGCGGCCGGGTTGACCTGGTCGCCGGGGACGGAGCCCGCGGAGCGGACCTCGACGCGGTCCCCGGCGAGGTGGCGCAGGAACCCGGCGGCCATCTGGGAGCGGCCGGCGTTGTGGACGCAGACGAACAGGACGGACGCGACGGGGCTGGCGGTCATCATCGGTCTTTCGGGTGTCAGAGGCAGGCGGCGGGGGCCAGGTGGGGATGGGGTGGGGGCAGGCCGATGGGCCGCCCGGGCTGGTATCAGCGCCAGCTGATGTGAGACTATCAGTCCATGCTGACGTCAGTCGATACTGATCTGGTCCGGGTGCTGGCCGATCCGCTGCGTATGCAGATCGTGAGCCTGCTCGCGCGGGAGACGCTGTGCACGACGCATCTGGTGGAGGAGACCGGCGCGAAGCAGACCAACCTGTCGAACCACCTGAAGGTGCTGCGCGATGCCGGGGTGGTGGAGACCGAGCCGTGCGGCCGGTTCACCTACTACCGGCTGCGGCCGGAGGTGCTGGACCAGCTCGCCGAGCAGTTCACCCGTCTCGCCTCCCTCGCCCGCGTGAACGACGCGGCCAACTCCAAGAGGGCCTGCCCGTGACCAGCGCCGACGCCCCCGAGGCCATAGTGGACCAGCCCGCCACGCACGTGGACCCGGCGCTGCCGCCCGGCCCCGCGGTCGCCCACCGACCGCCGCTGTTCCAGCGGGTCGCCGCCGAGTTCGTCGGCACCGCCGCCCTGGTCGCCGTCGTCGTCGGCTCCGGCATCCAGGCCACCGAACTCACTCCGGACGTCGGCCTGGAGTTGCTGGCCAACTCCCTGGCCACGGTCTTCGGGCTGGGCGTCCTGATCCTGTTGCTCGGCCCGGTCTCCGGTGGGCACTTCAATCCGGTGGTCACGCTGGCTGATTGGTGGACCGGCCGCCGCACCGAGGGTGGCCTCGCCGCCCGGGACGTCGCCGCGTACCTGCCCGCGCAGATCGCGGGGGCCGTCGCGGGCGCGGTGCTCGCGGACGCGATGTTCGGCAAGCAACTGGTGCAGTGGTCCACGCACGACCGCTCGGCCGGGCACCTGCTGATCGGCGAGGTCGTCGCCACCGCCGGACTGGTCTTCCTGATCTTCGGCCTGGCGAAGAAGGACCGGCTGCGCTACGCGCCCGTCGCGGTCGCCTCCTACATCGGCGCCGCCTACTGGTTCACCTCCTCCACCTCTTTCGCGAACCCCGCCGTGGCGATCGGCCGCGCGTTCACCGACACCTTCGCCGGCATCGAGCCGTCCAGCCTGCCCGGTTTCGTCGGCATGGAACTCGTCGGCGGCGTCGTGGGCCTGGCCCTGGTGGCACTGGTCTTCGGCTCCCGCAGCAACAGCAACGGCAACAGCAACGGCAACAGCAACGGCAACAGCAACGGCAACAGCAACGGCGGAGCGGAGCAGGAGTGAACTGCCTGGCCGGCTCGCCCTCGGCGACTGAACGCCCGACGGCGGCATGCGGTCAGCGGCGCAGGTCCAGCAGCGCGGACATGGCGGCGACGACGTCCGGTGCCACCTTGTAGTAGACCCAGGTCGCCCGGCGCTCCGAGGTGAGCAGCCCGGCGTCCTTCAGCTTCTTCAGGTGGTGCGACACGGTTGGCTGGGACACGCCCACGTCGGAGATGTCGCACACGCACGCCTCGCCGCCCTCGTGCGAGGCGATCAGTGAGAACAGCCGCAGGCGCACCGGGTCGCCCAGTGCCTTGAACATGACGGCCGTGCGCTCGGCCTCCTCGGCCGACAGCGGGCGCTCGGTCAACGGCGGGCAGCACGGCACCGCCGTCTGCTCGGGCTGGAGGACCGGCAACTCCGACACGCTCAGATTCGACATGCGTCAATATTGACATCCATCTAGACAAGGGGCAATGCTTGCTGCATCGACAAACGTCGAACCAAGACCCGGGAGGCCCGATGCCCGACAGCACCACCCCCGACCTGCCCGTCGTCGTCATCGGTGCAGGACCGGCCGGTCTCGCCGCCGCCGCTCACCTGCTCGAGCGCGGGCTCGAACCCCTGGTCCTGGAGGCCGGACCGCAGGCAGGCGCGTCTGTGCGAGAGTGGGCGCACGTGCGGCTGTTCTCCACCTGGAGCGAGCTGACCGATCCTGCCGCCGAGAGGCTCCTCGCCCCGAGCGGCTGGGCCAAGCCCGACCCGGCCACCTACCCGTCCGGCGGCGACTGGGCCGAGCTCTACCTCCAGCCTCTGGCCGACGTCCTTGGCGAGCGTGTCCACTACGGCGCCCGGGTCACCGGGGTCTCGCGTGTCGGACGCGACCGCATCGTCGACACCGACCGCGAATCCCAGCCCTTCACCGTCCAGACCCGCCACGCAGACGGCCGTGAGGAGCGGATTCCCGCCCGCGCAGTCCTCGACGCCTCCGGTACCTGGACCAGGCCCAGCCCGGCCGGCGGCAACGGCCTCCCCGCACTCGGGGAGCGGGCCGCCGCCGACCGGATCAGCTACCGCGTCCCCGATCTGACCGACCCCCAAGTCCGCGCCCGCTACGCGGGCAAGCGCACCGCCGTCGTCGGGACCGGCGCCTCCGCCTTCACCGCCCTCGCCTACCTCGCGGACCTCGCCAAGTCCGCCGACGGCGCGGCCACGCACGCCGTCTGGGTGCTGCGGCGCGGCATCAGCGGCTCCACCTTCGGCGGAGGCACCGCCGACCAACTGCCCGCCCGCGGCGCGCTCGGGCTCACGGCCAAGGCCGCCGTCGACAACGGCCATGCCGACGCCGTCACCGGATTCCGCACCGAAGCCGTCGAACGCGACACGGACGGCCGCGTGATCCTCGTCGCCGAGGACGGCCGCCGCCTCGACCCCGTCGACGAGGTCGTCGTCCTCACCGGCTTCCGCCCCGACCTGTCCCACCTCGACGAACTACGGCTGCGCTTGGACGACCGCCTCCAGGCCCCCGTCCAGCTGGCCCCGCTGATCGACCCCAACCAGCACTCCTGTGGCACCGTCTACCCGCACGGCCACCGCGAGCTCGCCCACCCCGAGCCCGGCGTCTACCTGGTCGGCATGAAGTCCTACGGCCGCGCCCCCACGTTCCTCGCCCTCACCGGCTACGAGCAGGTCCGCTCCGTCGCCGCCGCCCTCGCCGGCGACCTCGACGCCGCCGACCGGGTCGAGCTCACGCTGCCGGAAACCGGCGTCTGCGGCGGCGCCGGACTGTTCGACAGCCCCGACGCCACGCAGGAGAGCGGGGGCGGATGCTGCACCCCCGCCCCGCAACCGGTGCGGATCGGCGTCGGCGCCCCCGTCGAGGTGGAGCCCTCCGGCAGCTGCTGCGGCTCGTGACCACCACGCGATCAGCCCAGCCTTTCCGCTCAGGTCCCGCGGTGGCGCCGCACGGTGGCGACGGTGACGGCCACCACCAGGACGCCGCCGTAGAACACCGGGGAGACCCAGGCTTGCGCTGACGCGGGACGGCAAGCCCGTGGGACGACGGTGATGTGGGTGCGTGACGTGACCCCCCTGACTGCCCGTCGAGCCTCCCGGCTTCGACCGGGTGTTACGCGCCGGCGTGTGGCGGCAGAGCGAGCCAGTCCTGCCAGGAGATCTCGCGGCCGAGGAATCGCGGCTGCTCGAACGGCCAGTCGGTGTCGATCCACTGCGGCACCAGCGCGTCCAGGGCCTGCTCGATCTCGCCGCCGACCAGCTCGTCCACCACCCACCAGGAGATCTCTCCGTCCGCGCCGGTCTTCTCCGGTGGGTCGATGTAGACGCAACCGAGCAGGGCCGTCTCCGCCGCGTCGAACAGCGCGTAGTTGAAGGACTGGTGAGCGGCGATCTCCTTCTCGTGCCGCAACAGGTCCGCCTGGTCTGCCTCGTAGGTCATGGTGGCCGCGGGCCAGCCCCAGGCCGGGCCGAAGACGGTCCACAGCCGCTCGCGCGAGCCCATCACGGCCGGATAGTCGAGGGGGGTGTCCGCCTCCCGGATCGGCCGCAGATGGTGGCTGCCACCCGTCAGCGGAACCAGGACGGGGTGGACGAAGTCATCAGGAAGCCAGCTCATGGCGGCCGACCGTAGCACCGCGCGAGCGCGGGTTCCCCTGGATTTTCCTCCGCACCGACACACGGACCGTCGTCTCCGGAAGCGGGCCCTGGAGACGAGAGGGCTGCGAACACGGAGTAGTTCGCACCTTCCTGGTCGACGTCGCCGCTCGTGCCGGGAGGCCGGGGCGAGGTGTGTCCGTGGGGCCCGGCGAGGGCTCGCGCGGACCCTCAGCATCCGGACGTGGCCTGGTGGTTGCTTGATGGACACCCAGTCTTTCTCGTGTGCCCGTCTGGGCGGTGAAGCATACGCGCGCACCGCAATGTGCGACTTCATTGGCTCGACCTGTAGGAGAGCATGATGCCCAGGTACACCCGTCCGGCGTTGGTCGGACTGGCCACGGCGACCGCGGCCGCACTGTGCGGGCTTCCGGCCCTGAACGCCAGCGCCGAGACGCACCCGTCCACCAGCAAGCACGTCCTGCTCATCTCGATCGACGGCATGCACCAGAGTGACCTCGACTGGTACATCGCCAACCACCCGGGCTCAACGCTGGCCAGACTGACGCACGGCGGCAGCGAGTACACCAATGCGGAGACGTCCAACCCGTCGGACTCCGACCCGGGCGGCACCGCGATCATGACCGGCGGGAACCCCAAGTCCACCGGCGTCTACTACGACGTCGAGTACAGCCACAAGGTCGACGAGCCGGGCGCCGCCTGTACGCCTGGCCACCCGGCTACCGGTGGCGACGTCATCTACGACTCGCCGGACGACGCGCTGGCCAGCGTCAACGACTTCGTCAACCCGGCGAACGGCACCTTCCCGTCGTTCGACGAGAACGGCTCGGTCTACCCCAAGGGTGTCGACACCAACCCGGCCGCGATCATGAACCTGAAGTTCGACCCGAAGACGTCGCTCAACCCGAAGACGTTCCCGGTCGACCCCAAGACCTGCAAGCCGATCACCCCGTGGGACTACCTCGGCGACAACACGATCTTTCAGGTCATCCACAACGCCGGCCTGCGCACCGCGTGGTCCGACAAGCACGAGGTCTACGCGTCCTTCAACGGTCCCGGCTCGAACGGGCAGAGCATCGACGACCTCTTCTCGCCGGAGATCGACTCGCAGGCCGTCATGCCGAACGGCGTCCCGTACCCGCAGGACGACGACTGGGCCCACATCGACGCCGCCACGAAGCAGTACGACGGTTACAAGGTCCAGGCCGTCCTCAACGAGATCGGCGGCCGCGACCACTCGGGCAAGACCAAGGTCGGCACCCCGGCGATCTTCGGCATGAACTTCCAGACCGTCTCGGTCGCGCAGAAGATCCGCTCGACCCCGACGACGCTGATCGGTCCGGACGCCCACGGCAACTACACCACCAGCGCCCCGGAGGCGGGCGGCTACCAGTGGGTGCACGGCAAGCTCGTCCCCGGGCCGGTGCTGTCCAGCGCGCTGGACTATGTCAACGCCCAGCTCGGACGCATGGTCCGCGCCATTCACAAGGACGGCCTCGCGGGCTCGACGACGATCATCGTGACGGCCAAGCACGGTCAGTCCCCGCAGGACCCCAACAAGCTCGTCACCGTCCAGGACGGTCCGATCGTCAGCGCGATCAACGCCGCGTGGGCGAAGACGCACCCGAGCAACAAGACCCTCATCGTCGCCGGCACCGACGACGACCTGTGGCAGTCCTACCTGTCGGACAACTCGCAGGCCGCGGACAACTTCGTCAAGAGCTACCTGTGGGACCACACCGCGCAGGGTTACGACGTCAACAAGAAGCCGGTCACCGTTGCGCACTCGGGCCTGGCGCAGATCTGGGCCGGCGCGGCCGCCGCGCACTTCTTCGGCGTCTCGGTGAACAACGGCCACTACCCGGACGTCTTCGGCGAGGTCCAGGAGGGCGTCGTCTACGCGAAGCCGACCAAGCTGGCCGAGCACGGTGGCATGAACACCGGCGACCGGCACGTCCTGATGATCGTCGACGGCCCGGGCATCCCGGCCCAGGTCGAGTCCGCCTCGGTCGAGACCACCCAGGTCGCTCCCACGATCCTGTCCGTTCTGGGGCTCAGCCCGCGTCAGCTGACGGCCGTCAAGGTCGAGGGCACGCGGGTCCTTCCCGGGCTCGGTGCACGCCGCCGGGACCAGTGACCAGGAGCCTCCACTTGCCGGCTGATTGACCGGCAGCACCCAAGCGGGAGGCCGGGGCCGATTCGCCCCGGCCTCCTCGCGTCCGGCGCTCGATCGAGCACGCGGGGGAGGCCTGGAGTGCGCACCTCTCTGCTGGTCCCCCCCCGTGCTGCCGCCCGGGGCCGGTGCACGGGCGCGCCCTGCGGTTGGGGTCCTGGCCCCTCGAACCAGCGCAGATCGTCCGCCTGGGCACAAGCCGGAGAGGCTGGCTCGTCGGCGTCATCCACGAGTACCGGCATGCTGTCCGAGCTCCACGGATGAGGGTGTCGGCGGGCGCAGTCCCGCGGAGTCGTCGTCACTCCCAGGACTGGATGCTCTCTTCGGGGCCCCAGCGCAGGGTGATGGTGCCGTTGTCCGCGTCGGGGGAGAGGCCCGAGAGGGTGGCGGCGACGAGGCCCGTGGCGGCGAGGGCTCTCGGCGCGGGCGTCTACTTCACGAACTTCTCTGATCTCAGCGGAGCCACCGCGATCATCAGCCGGGTGGTGTCGGGCGTGGTCGTGCTGGCCAGCGGAATCGGCCTGTGGCTGGTGCGCGGCGAGAGGGACGCCTCCCAGTGATCCGGTTCTGGGCTGCGTGAGGAGCGGCGGCGGGGCCTTCTGTGTGGACCGTTGTCGCAGATCATGTGGACCGCCGGAGGCCGGTCGGTCCGGCGGATGCGGTCGCCCGCCGAGCGACTGGACATCGTACGACCTGGGCGGCGAAACCGGTCTGGCCTCCGCTCACCTCACCGCCCGTTGCGGCCCCCACCGCAAGAACTCACTCGCGATGCTCACCCGGATCCTCCGGCTGGTCTCATGTGTTGCCCTGACGACCGCGTGGCGCGGCAGCACAGGCCTCGGAGCAGAAGCGGTGGCGTGCGTTGCTGCCCCAGCGCTCGTGCGCGGTGCCGCAGTGGGGGCATCGGCGGGTGATCCCGGCGATGGTGGGATCGATCAGGCCGAGAGCGTGGAGAAGGGCGCGGCAGTCCTCCGCGCTGTCTGCGCGCGAGGCCACGAGCAGGCGGGCCTGTTGGCGGGTGTGTCGGTCGTGAACGGTGAAGAGGTCGTAGTCGCTCGAGCCGTAGGGTTCCTGCACGGTGGACCCTCCCTTGGGTGTCGCTGTCGGGGTGTCTGATGTGGCTCTCCACCGGGGTGGGGGCTGTCCTGTCTTCGTGCTCGCGCCAGGGGATGTCGTGCTGGGCGGTCGTGATCGGCAGCGCCAAGGGTGGCTCTCGGGGCCCGCTCGTAGCGCCGCCTGTCGGCCGGTCGGACGTTGCCAGGTTGTCCACGGTGAGGGCGCACCCCGAGGGGTGGCGCCGCCCGGCTTCCTTTGGGAGCCGCGGCGAGCCCGTGTGGTCACGGCGTGCACTCTCCAGTCCCGCCGATCACGGGCGGCCAGTCCTGCCCGAGGTGGCCGGCGGGGTCGGTCGCGAGTGCAGTGGCGGCGGTGAGCGCGAGCGTGGCGTGAACCTGCGCTTTCAACAGGTCCGTCTGCGACGGTGCCCAGTGCCGGGTCACGCCGGAGCCGCGGTCCCGGTCCGCGGCGGATTTCTGTGGGCCGGCAAGCAGGCGTTCAGCCGACAGGTAGTGCTCAGGGCCGGTGGCCATGATGGATCTCCTTGGTACTGGCGTGCTGCGGACTTGCGTGCTGCGTGCTGCGGGCTGATGTCTGTGCTGTTGCTGCGCCTTCACCCAGGCTCGCGGAGTCAGGCGCGCGGGCTGTCCGTCCAGCGGGGCCCGCTGTCGTGGTGTCGGCAGGTGCCTTCTGCGGCGTGGTCGCCCCGGCTTGGGGCGGTGCGCGGTCGTCGCGCCGCGGACCGTGGACGGCCGCGTCCCGCATGCGATCGAGAAAGTCAACCCGATCGTGCCGGCCGTCAGTGTGGCGGTCAGCCACGTTGAGGACGCCGACTTCGTCCCCGCGCAGCGCCGGACTGGCGCTCGTCCCAGGCTGCTTCAGCGTGCGCCCTCGCGGATGTCCCAGCTGCCGTCGCCGGGAAGGCGGGGTGGCTTGAGCTTCTCCAGGCGCGCGTGCAGCCACGCGATGCGGCGTTCGGCGCCTGCGCCGCGGATGCCGAACGTGATGCCGTTTCGGCGTCCACGGTGTCGGCATTCGCGATCGCCGGCGGCTTCGTCGAAGCTGTCGAGGACCTTCTCGTACAGCAGCGCGTCCGCGTTGCCTTGCGGGGCCAGGTTGTCCACGGTGAGGAAGTGCCATCCTCGGGCGACGTCGCCGGCCTCTGCCACGATGAGCTCCTCGGCCTGGCGCTGTGCGTCGTCCTCGGGGATGGAGGTCACCTCGCCACCGCCGGACCCGGGCCCCGTCGGACCGGCTCACGCCTCGGCGTGTTCTGAAAGGGTCGGCGTCCGTCGGCTGTCTGCGCGGCGCGTGGCGGGAGATCGATCCGGAGGGACCGCAAGGGACGCGGGACATGGGAGCTCATGTCGGCGGGCGCGGCGTCGGAGCCGTTTCGCGCAGGGACGAGAGCGAGGCTCCCGACGTGTCGGCGGCGTGGCCGACTTCCTGGCCGCTCTGCGCCGGCCCGGGTCACGGTCGGCTCGGGAGGCGGAGGAGGCCGATGACGTGGCCGTCGTGGTCGACCACGGGCCAGGTGGCCAGGCCGCGGGAGCGCATGACGGTTGCGGCGGTGTTCGCGGACATGTCGGCGGTGGCGAAAGGGGCGCGGTCGAGCACGGCGTTGCGGACCGGGGTGCGTTCGGTGTACCAGGAGCAGGACCGGAACGGGGCGAGGTGCTGACGGGTCAGCAGCCCGGCGCAGCGGCCCTCGTCGTCCCGGACGAGAAGGTGGTCCGCTCCGGAGCTGCGCAGGATGTCGCTCGCGGCGTCAACGGTGACGTCGTCGCTGATCTGCAGTTCGGGATACGTCATGAGGTCGCCGACCGTGGTGGTCGTCGCGGGGGCGGGGTCGATGGTGAGGGAAATGGCGGGCTCCTTCGTGCTGTTGCTCGTGGGCCTGGCGATGGGTCGCCGGAGCCGCGGGGTCGATGACTCCTGCTCGGGGGCGTGTGCTGACCGTCGCGGTCGAGAGCCGGTGGGCCTGCTATGCGGCGGGGGCGCCGCGTCGTGGCGCCGCCGCGCTGCGGGGGGTGTCGGCGCTGTGCGGGCCGCGGCCACGGTGGGCGGAGGTGCTGCTCCAGCGGTTCCGGCTCGCGGAAGGTTAGGTCCTTCAGGCGGCCCGGGGTGGCCACCACGACCTCCGCGCCACGGGTCAGCTCTCGGGCCTGCGGGTTGATCGACATCCCGCCCACCACGGTCGCCATCCGCAACCGCACAGCGTCCGCGTAAGGGGTGAGGGCCTCGGTGACCTGTCGCGCCAACTCCCGGGTGGGCACCAGCACCAGGGCCAGCGGCCGGCGCGGCCGGGCGCGGCGCCCGGTGGTGCGGGCCAGCACGGCGAGACCGAAGGCGAGGGTCTTGCCCGAATCCGTGCGGCCACGGCCCAGCACGTCACGGCCGGCCAGCGCGTCGGGCAGCGTCGCGGCCTGGATCGGGAACGGCGAGATGACGCCGTTGCGGGTCAGCGCCCCCAGCAGTGCGTCCGGCACGTCCAGCTGGTCGAACGAGTCGACCGGAAGGACGGGGGCGGTGTTCGGCCGGGCTCGCGAACTCGCCCTGTGCCGAGGGATCCTGAGGTGCGTTCTGGTCCGGCGAGCGGTCCTTGTCCCCTGTGCGGAGGCTGGAGCCGGTGCTTTCGGCGCGGGATCGGGTGCTGCTCTCGGAGCGTGTGGTGGCGCGTTGGTGAGCGGGGCGATCAGAACGAGCCATGGGAGAACCTTCCTCAAGGGCGGCACGTCATGAGGAAGGCGCCGCGAGCGGAGGACGCCGACGAAGGCCACGGGAGGACGGGCCGAAACTGTCACGGGTGCGGCGTGAGCTGTGGATCTGTGGATCCGTGCGAGGTACGTCACCTGCGGCCGGCGCTCGCCGCAGTGGTGGGTGGTGGCATGGCCACCGGGCGCCCAGCGGGCTGGGACGTGCTGTGCTGTTTGTGGCGCAATGGCAAGAGGCCCGCACCGGGCACGAAACGCGGTGCGGGCCCCTCGCTGCCAGGCGGGTGCCACAGCAGAAGAACTACAGCGGACGAATGTTCTCCGCCTGCGGGCCCTTCTGGCCCTGCGCGACGTCGAACTCGACCTTCTGGCCCTCGAGCAGCTCACGGAAGCCGTTGGCGTTGATGTTCGAGTAGTGGGCGAAGACGTCCGGGCCGCCACCCTCCTGCTCGATGAAGCCGAAGCCCTTTTCCGCGTTGAACCACTTCACGGTGCCATTAGCCATAAAAACTATCTCCTTCAAGGGGCTGTCGGCAGCGAGCACACTGCACGCTGCGAGTCGCCGCGATGAGCACCCGCCCCGGCGGAAGCCGGGAAACAAAAATGCGCCTGCATACAAGAGCAGGCGCACACAAAGTTCATGGGAACCACTACTGCAACTACAGGCAGCTTAACAGGCTACGGCCCGTTACGCCGGGAATTTCGACCGCCAGTTTTCCGCGAAGATCGATCGCAGACGCCGGCTTGGCCTGATGGAGAATGAACACGCCTCGGGGCAAGGAGGGTTGAGGCGAAGTGGCGCCCGGTCCCCGGGAGGCGGCTGCGACGAGGGTGAGGGCCGCGGGCCATCGGCTGGGAAAGCCGGCGCCGCCTCCCGGGCGCCGCGGGCGATGCCTGAATTCGCGTCCTGCACTCGTATCTTCGGACGATCCGAAATCAAGCCTCGCCATGGGGTTCGCTCTCGGGGTTCGCGGCCCATGCTGAGGGCGATGAAGAAATCAGTAGCAGTACGCCGCCCCCTGCCCACCAGCCCCTTCAAGGCCCGGATCCAGGCGCCGCTCAGGCAGTTCGCACCAGGTGACCGCGTCACCCACGACCGCTTCGGCCTCGGCCGGGCCATCCGGGTCGAGAGCGACGGGGCGGTGCTGTTTCAGGCCGGTTGGGCGATGGCCTGCCGGGGAGTGTGGGTGCGCAGCGGAGATGTGACGGCGGCGTAGCAGGATCCGCCCGCTCGGGTGAGGTCTGTCGTCAGCAGGGGCGCGGCCATGCTCCGTTGCGGCGCCGGACGGGCGCGTCCGTCCGCGTGTCAGTGCGCTCCGTCGCGGATGTCCCGATGCTCGCTCTCAGCGCAGGCACGCGGGGCAGGGGTGGCGGTGGGCCAGGGCCTCACCGAGCGGGACCAGGACGACGGCGGAGGGGCCGCCGTCGTCCAGACACGCCACGTCCTGGGCAGCCAGGAACATCTTGCAGTCCTCGCGGGAGTGGTACGTGTCGCTCGCCTTGGTGGTGATGACGACTTCCGGGGTGGGCATGGTGGGTTACTCCTCGTGGGTTACTCCTCGTAGTCCTTGCGTCCTACCGCAGGGAGCGGCACAGGCATGTGCGCTCAGCCTTCGGCACGAGGGGTCTGGACCTGCCGGGCGCGAACATGGATGTGATCGCGAGGTGCCGTCGCCGAGGCGAGTGCGGGACCGTCGCTGACGAGCGATCGGGCGCTCTGCTGGTTGCCGGGATGCGCCGCGGCGGTCATCAGCTGCTTTGCCCGCCAGGGGGCGCTTGCCGGTGGCACGACGAGCAGCTCCCACTCCCCGATACGGTAGGAGAAGACCGTGATCGCATAGGGATCGTGGCCGGGGTCGTACCAGTTCACGCGCACGTCGTGGGATCCGGCCGAGAGGCTGCGGGGCAGCTGGGTCCAGGCGGTCTCGTGGACGACAGCCCGGGTGATCCGACCCCAGATCCCGTCCAACTCCGCAATCAAATCGGGGAGTTGCTCGAAGAGGTTGCGTGAGTACGGCCACCAGGCGCCGGCGAGTCGGGACCGGGGACCGTCGGGGCTCAGGGACAGTCGCAGCGGCGGTCGAGCCTGCGGAGCAGCAGTGGTGGGCGCGGCGGTGGTGTTCGTACTCATGAGGGTGACGGCCTCTCGGTCGTGGGCCGGGGTGCGCTGAGGTTGGCGGGTCGCGGCGGGCGTGCAGGCGGCGTCGGCGTGCAGTCGTGCGGCATGATCACCGCCCGCGTGTCGGCGGTCCGTCAGGGGCGATGCCCTGTGCGGCGGACCGTCAGGGGCGCTGCCCTGTGCGGCGGACGGTACTGCGGCGCCACTGGAGGCGCCAACGGTGTGCCTCGGCCGTCGTCTGCACGGTATGCCTGGCGTTGGCGAACTGGATCAGCAGCGCGCAGGCGCCGATCATGACGGCGAGGGCCAGGACGGTGAACAGCGTTGTCATCTCTGTCGCCGTCCCTCGGACACGTGCCCCCGGCCGACGGGCATGATCAGCGGAGGTGCCGGGGCTGCGCCGCCTTCGGACTCCCAGGCGGCCTCGGCCCCGGCCTCGCCGGGCGGTGCGTCCGTGTTCCGGTGGTGGCTGTCCTCGGCGGCGAGCAGGGCGCTCGCGCGCGTTGAGCCGGCCGGGTCGGCGGCGGCGGTCATCAGTCGCGCGGCGGACTGCGGGTCGGTGTGCGGCGGGACGACGAGCAGGTCCCAGCGGCCGGTGCGGTACGAGAGGAGCAGGAGCTTGTGCGGGTCCTGCTCGGTGGTGAACCAGCCGACCTTGACCACGTGTCCGGGGACCGGAACCTCGCGGGGCAGTGACTGCCAGTGGCGAGGGTTCACGTTGATCCTGGTGATCCGCCCCCACATCCGGTCCAGCGTGGGGATGAGGGAGGGCAGTTCGCGAAGGAGATCCTCGGAGTGCGGCCACCAGGCGCCGTCCAGGGCGCCGACGGGGAGGCCGCCGCCTCCGGCGGCAGGCCGGAGCGCGAGGCGCAGCGCGGTCGATTCCGTGCGGGGCGGGGGGAGGGCGACCGAGGGTGGTCGCATGAGTGACACGGACATGGTGCGCGTCCTGTCTCCGGACCCGCGCGCAGGCCCGGTGTCGGCGTTCGCCGAGAACGACAGGGGCACTGCAGCCGGTGTTCGGAAAACCCTCGGTACCTTCACCCTACTCCGCGGGGGGCCGTAAGGGACCGATCCCGGGTCGCCGATTCCGGCGTGCCCGGGCAGGCCGCGCCTGCATCGGGCTTCGCCCGGCGTGGCCGCCGGCAGCCACGCCACCCCGCCGCACGGGAGTAGCGTGGAAGCGGCTCCGAAGCTGCTGGGCGCGGCGTTCCTCGTGTAAGCCTACGCAGCCCGCACCCGCGGCGCCTCGCGGTGGACAGGCGGTGTTCCAGTGGACAGGCGGTGTTCCATGAGTGTCGATCCTTCCACTCCGGCAGCAGGAAGGCTGCTGCCGGACACCAGCGAGTGGCCGCAGGCACCCGGTGCGGTGGTGCTGCGGCTGGAGACGACCGCCTCCCGGCTGGGGGCTCACGACGGTGCCTGGTGGCCGCGCTCCCGCGACCTGGCAGCGGAGCTTCCGGCGCTGATCACGGCGGTGGCAGAGCAGGTGGGCCCCGTCGAGAGAGTGGGCCTGGACGCCGACGCGTGGGACGACGTGCCGGGGCGGATGACCGTCGGCGACCGCGTGGTCCACATCGACTGGTTCCCGGTCGGCGACGACACGGTGATCCTCACCCGCGGCGCCCACGACCACTTCCTGCTCCTGGTCGTCCCTCCCGATGCGGACCCCGAGGCTGCCCACGCCGCCATGGCCGCGGCGGTGCTGGCGGGTGTACCGGACTCGGCACGGCAGATCTTCGTCAAGACCGGCATCACACCTGCCGCGTGACCCGTTGACGCCCGGGCCCGTGCCCGCGGGCGGGGCCGGAATGCGGGCCGGCGGCTGGTTCCGTCGGACGTCCGGGCAGGCGGCTGAACCGAGACCGGCAGACGATGGAGGTCCCAGGACTACGACTTCCGGGGACTGACCATGGCCGTGTGGCACGTGCGTGACTTCACTCCGGACGATCTCGAAGCGGTGGTGCGGCTCGACGGCGAGAGCGCCGGCGCGGACCCGCCGGCTGTCTTCCGTCTCTCGGAGGTCGTGGCCGCGTTGCAGGCCCGGAATCCGAGCGTCGTCGCGGTTGCCGACGGACATCTCGTCGGCGCGGCGGTGGGCCGCGTGGACGGGGACCGCGCCTGGGTGCTGCGTATCGCCCTTCATCCGGCCTGGCGCAACCTGGGCCTGGGCACCGCGTTGATCACCGCCCTGGAGCACCGCCTCCAGTCGGTCGGAGCCAGGATCGTCGCAGCGGTCCTGTCGGCCGGGGCGACCGGCGCCACGGCGCTGGGCAACTCCGGCTTCCGCCCCCAGCAGGGCCTGACGTACTTCGAGAAGGTCGCCGCGGTGAGCGCACAGGGCTCCGCGGTTCTCGCTTCGCTCGGGGGATCGGTACCCGATGCCGATCTCTGGGGGCAGCTGAGGGGGATGACCGAAGAGAAGCGGCTCATCGAACGGCGCCTGGTGCTCCCGCTGGCCAACCCCGAGCTCGCGGAGGAGCACGGAGTGGAGCCGCCGCGAGCGGTGGTGCTGTTCGGGCCGCCTGGAACGGGCAAGAGCACGTTCGCCCGAGCGGTGGCAGGACGGCTCGGCTGGCCGTTCGTCGAGCTCTTCCCCTCCCGGCTCGCCCTGGAGGGCGGGCTCGCGACGGGGCTCGGCGACCGTTTCGGGCAGATCGCGGAGCTCGACCACGTGCTGGTCTTCATCGACGAGGTCGAGGAGGTCGCCGGCACACGCAACCTGGCCGATCCGGCCTCGGTCGGCGTGGTTAACGAACTGCTCAAGTCGATCGTGCGGTTCCGTGAGCGTGACGCCCGGCTGCTCGTCTGCGCCACCAACGCGGTCGCCGCCCTGGACCCGGCCTTCCTGCGGCACGGCCGCTTCGACTACATCCTGCCCGTCGGACCGCCCGACCGGCAGGCCCGCATCGCGCTGTGGACGGGCTACATCGCCAAGACGGGCACCGACGCCGACACGGCGGCCCTGGCCGCGGCCAGCGACGGATTCACCCCCGCTGACATCAAGCAGGTCGCCCGGGGAGTCGCCCAGACCGTGTTCGAGCGAACCCTCGACAGCGGGGAACGGGCACGTCCCACCACCGAGGACTACCTGTACGCCATCAGCCGTACCCGGGCGACCGTGAGCGAGGAGATGGCACTGGAGTTCGCCGACGACACGATCCGGTACGGCCGGACCTGAGCACTCGCGGCGCGGGCGGCCGCCAGGGCCCGCACGGCCGACTCTGCCGCCTCGGCGAACAACATGCCCGTGCCCCACCGCGTTGGTACTCCTTCGGGTGCACGATGGAAGGGACACACCCTGATCTCCGAATCGGCATGCCCTCCCCTGTGGATTCCCCTTCGGCCCGGGGCGACGTCGCGCCGAGGTCCGCTCGTGGCCCCGGAAGCGGCCGGCGCCTGGAGGAGCAGGTCGCCACCGGTGGCCCGATCGGATCCTGAGGGGGTGCTGTCGACCGAGGAGATGACCATGTTCGGTTATCGAGTTCCTGCCCCGGACCAGGCGATGCTGATCTCCGGAGGGCAGCGTGGCATGGGGGCGGCGCCGTTCCGGGTCGTGACCGGCCACGGCGCGTTCGTGCTGCCGGTCTACCGGAAGACGCGCTTTCTGACGCTGGCGATGTGCGAGGCGGAGGTCGACGAGACCTGCGTCACCCACCAGGGCATCGCACTGACGGTGCGCGCGGTGATCGCGTTCAAGGTGGGCAACGACAAGGAGAGCATCATCAACGCCGGCCAGCGGTTCCTGTCGGATCAGGACCAGATGTCGGTGCTCACCGGCCGGATCTTCGCCGGCCACCTTCGCTCCATCATCGGTTCGATGACCGTCGAGGAGATCGTCACCGAGCGGCAGAAGCTGGCCACGGAGGTGCTGGACACCTCCAAGGCCGAGATGGCCAAGATCGGTCTGATCGTCGACTCGCTGCAGATCCAGTCGATCGACGACGGGCAGACGGGCTACATCGCGGCGATGGCCGCCCCGCACCAGGCCGCGATCCAGCGGCAGGCGAAGATCGCCCAGGCCCAGGCGACCCAGGCCTCCGCCGAGGCGGAGCAGGCGGCGGCGCGGAACCAGGCCGAGTACGCGCGGCAGACGGCCGTCGTGAAGGCCCAGTACAACGCCGAGGTCGACCGCGCGCAGGCGCAGGCGGCGCAGGCCGGGCCGCTGGCCGCCGCACACGCCCAGCAGGAGGTCCTCACCGCGCAGACCGAACTGGCCCAGCGCGCCGCCGAACTGCGCCAGCAGCAACTGGTCGCCGAGGTCGTGCGCCCCGCCGAGGCGGAGGCCGAGCGGATCCGGGTGCTGGCCCTGGCCGACGCCGAGCGGATGAGGATCCAGGCGGAGGCGGCGGCGTCCAACGACCGGGTCGCGCTGGACCGGATGCTGATCGACCAACTGCCGCTGATCGTCAAGGAGGCGGCGGGCGGCCTGGCCGGTGCCAACGTCAACGTCCTCAACGGCGCCGACGGCCTCGGCGAGATCGCCGCGGGGTTGGTGGGGCAGGGACTGACCATCCTGGACTCGGTCCGGCAGAACCTCACCGCGACCCGCACCCCGACCGACGGCGAGGGAGCAGCAAGGACCCGGCGACTGGGCCCGGTCGACTGACAACCCGCCGGAGTCGGTTCAGCCCTTCTGCCGGCCGGATGGCGGTCGGCCACTGCGGTCGACTTCCGCCGTCGCATCGGGTTGTTTGACGGCGTCTCCGTGCCACTCGACCAGAAAGAGGCTCGCGTCGTCCGTCGTGGCACCGCCTCGTTCCTCCATCAGGGCGTCGGAGAGGCTCCGGACCATGGCCCGGACGCTCCCGCCGCGGGGGCCGACGCGTTCGACGGTGGCGATCAGTCGTTGCTCCCCGAACAGCTCACCGCCCGCCCGGTGCTCCTCGACGAGGCCGTCGGTGTAGAACAGCACGCGGTCGCCGCGCCGCAGCCGCCGCCGACTGATCTGCGGTGTGTCCCCGCCGAAGCCGACCGGAAGGGTCCCGGGGCTGTCCAGTGTCTGGAGCACGTGGTGGCCGCGGATCAGCAGCGGTGCCGGGTGCCCGGCGTTGACCCATTCCAGGTCCCCTGTTCCGACGTTCAGACGCATCATCTGGGCCGTGACGAAATGGTCGGGCCCGAATTGCTGGTCGATGGCGGCATCCATGTACGCGTACAGTTCGGCGAGCCCCACACCCGCGCGCCGCGCGTGCCGGTAGGCGCCGATGGCGACCGTCGCCAGAACGGCGGCGTTCAGGCCGTGGCCCATGGCGTCGATCATGGCGAGATGCAGGATGTCGTCGTCGAGCGCGTAGTCGAGGCTGTCCCCGGCGATGTCGTAGGCCGGTTCCAGGATTCCGGCGACGGACACCTGTGGTGTGGTCATCGCCAGCGGTGGCAGCAGCGACCACTGGATCTCCGCTGCCAGGCTCATCGGCGCCCGACGGCGGGCCCGGGCGAACTGGTCCGTGTACCCGTTCTTGGTGGTCAGGATGTCCGCGACCAGCGCCGCCAGCCGGCGGAGCAGTGCGCGGTCGTCGTCGTTCACGTCGGCCAGGGTGACTGCGAGCACGCCTCCGGGGTCACCGTCCGGCAGGGGCATGAACATCCGGATGCCTTCGGCCTGCGGGGACTCGACGGTGGTCGTCCGCAGGAAGGCTTCACCGGCCGGGGAGCTGCCGATGGGTACGGGATCTCCGGCGACGAGTCCCCGGCCCGGCAGCGGCACCAGCATGACCTGGCCGTAGTCGGGCAGGAGGATGGAGACGTCCCGGCCGCCGACCGCCCGCGCGGCCTCGGCCACCAGGGGAGCGACGAGCTGCGGCGGCATGCCTCGCGCCTGGTCCAGCAGCTGTCCCAGCAGACCCTCGCCGAATCCCTCGGATCGGTCCATCGCGGCCCTGTCGCTCTTCCTCTGCCGGCTTCACGGTGAGCATGCGGTTCGCCCGCCCGACCTCTCGCCCCCGCTCCGTCGCGGGACCCGCGGACGCTCTGCGGTGTCCTCCTCCGTCCCAGCATCACATCGGCTCGCGCACCGGACACTCCGGCCGGGCCGAACGCGCGGGCACGTCAGCCGGTCAGGGCCGCCAGGCCGGTGTCCGTCGCCGTGCAACTCCAGCCTGGGCGGCTGCCCCGGAAGCGCGAGGTGACCCGCCCGTCCAGGTCCCCCGGGTGCGACCCGCCGTGCCCGGCGGCACTCTGGACCGGGGACGCCCCACGTCAGGAGAACGGGATGGGTACAACGGCCGACCAGGTGGAGACGCGGATCTCCGTTCGGGAGAACAGCCCCGGGGCCGACACGGTCCTGGACGTCCGGATCACCGCGGACGCCGGGACTGCCGGACGGATCGCAGCCCTGGTCCGGGAGGCATGCGCTCCGATCCTGCGCGGCGATGGCTCCACCGAAGCCCAGGAACACGAGGAGACCCGGGTTCGGCAGTCCTCGGACGGCATCGCCCGGCTCGAACTCGTCTCCCAGGACCTGGCGCTGCTCGACATGATCCGGAAGCACGTCGGCGCCGTCTACACGACCTCGCCGGACAGCGACCGCGCGTCCGCACACGGCACCGTGCGCCTGGTGGTCCTGCGTGAGATCGACGGTCCGGCCGCCGCCGACTGAAACCCGACACCTTGGCGTCCCGGGACCTGCCGGCTGCGCGGCCTCGAGGGTGGCCGCCGCGCAGCAGGAGTTCGATGCCCCGCTGCTCGCCGACGCCAACCCGGAGCGCCGGCGTCCCGGCCGGTGCCGGGTGCCGGGGGCCGGGTGTAGGCGGCGAGCGGACCGTGGAGCGGAAGCCGCCGGCACCGTCGCTCGGTCGCTCAGCTGCCGCTGCCCAGTTGCTCGGCGCTGATGACGCCCAAGGCGAAGCCGTCCGCGTCGATGACCGGCCAGACGTGTGCGTCGTGCTCCCGCATGGCCTTGGCGACGGCGTCGATCGGGGTGTCGGGGTGGGCGAAGGGCTCGAGCGGGCGCACGAGGTCGCGCAGTCGGGCGTGCTGGCTGTACCAGGGCTGGGACAGGTAGCCGCTGAGGTCGTCCTTGGTGACGAGGCCGACGCAGTGGCCGTCGTCGCCTCGTACGAGGAGGTGTTCCACGTGGGCGCTGTGCAGGATGTCGAGTGCCTTGTCGACGGCGGTGTGGTCGCTGACCTGGAGGTCGGCGGGGACCATCACGTCGGCTGCGCGGCGGCGGTCCGCGGACGTGTCGAGGGTGGACGCCATCAGGGTCTCCCTTGGTGCTCGGGGTCGCTCCAGGCTTCGACGCTCTCGAGGGTGGCCTGGCCACAGGTCGGGGCCGGGTCAGGGTTCGGGCTGTGTGTCGACGCCTGGGCGGAGGGATCCAACAGGGGTGGGCGGGTGGCGCGTCCTGACGTGCCTACGGGAGAGGCGGACCTCGCACCGCGGCTGCCGTCGCAGGCACAGTCCCCTCGGTTTCATGCTAACCGGGCGGTCTCCTGGCCGGAGGGGGCCGACCGGCCCCCGGGGCCGCCGACCGGACCCGCGTTCCCGGTCCGGGCCCTGTCGTCGGTCGGCCAGGGGTGCCGCCCGTAACCTGGAGGCAGCGGCCGTGGTGTGCGGTGCTCCCCGGGCGCATGGTGAGGCGCAGGGGTGGACCTCCGAGCCTCGGACTTCCATCCATGCCGACGGCAGGAGCGGGACGTGGACTTCGTCGTCGTCGTGGAGATCCCCCAGGGATCCCGCAACAAGTACCGGATGGACCACGGTCTCGGGCGCATCCGGTTGGACCGGATGCTCTTCACCTCCACCCGCTACCCGGCCGACTACGGTTACGTCGAGGGCACCCTCGGGCTGGACGGCGAGCCGCTGGACGCACTCGTCCTGGGCGGCGATCCCACCTTCCCGGGGGTCCTGATCCACTGCCGTGCGCTCGGCATGTTCCGTATGAACGACCAGCGCGGCGAGGACGACAAGGTGCTGTGCGTCCCGGCCACCGACCCCCGTATGGGCCACCTGCACGAGCTGGACGACGTGCTGGCCCACGACCTCCGGGAGATCCAGCACTTCTTCGAGGTCTACACGGACCTGGAACCCGGCAAGTCGTTCGACGGAGCGTCCTGGCTCGGCCGTCAGGCCGCGGAGCAGGAGATCACCGCGGCGCGGTCCCGGCCGGACGGCCCGAGCGCACACTGACCACGGGGTTCTTCCGTGACGGGGGCTGGCGATGGCGGACGGCTCGCGGGCACCTTCCAGGCGGCGCGCGCCTACTCCGAGCACATCGCCCCGATCCACCTGCGCTCCCGCCAGGAGATCGCGGCCCTTCTGGACGGCTGGGACCCCGTGGAGCCCGGACTCGTCCCCATCCCCGACTGGCGCCCGGACCAGGCCCCCGCCGGTCCGGCCTCCGCCCACCGGCACGGCCTGGCGGTCGTGGCATGCACCCCCCGGACAGCGACGAGCCGAGGTGATCGGATTCGGGCTATGGGCCAGGCGGGTGACATGCCGCGCCCCCGGGCGGCGCACGACGCCACCCGGGCGGGTCGGCCTCCTATCGTGGGCCGGGAGCGGGCGAGGAGACGGGGCGTGAGGTGAGCCGAGGGGGCATCGACTACCAGGCGGTGTTTCAGGCACTTCCGGGGATGGTGGCGCTGCTGACACCGGATCTGGTGTACACGGACGCGAACGAGGACTTCGTGGCCAACTCCGGCCGGAGCCGGGAGGAGCTGATCGGCCGCTACCTGTTCGATGTCTTCCCCGACAACCCGAACGACCACGCGGCCAGCGGGACGCGCAACCTGGAGGCGTCGCTGCGCCGGGTGCTGGCGACCGGGGAGCGGGACACGATGGCGCTCCAGCGGTACGACGTGCAGTCGACGGAGCACCCCGGTGAGTGGGAGGAGCGGTTCTGGAGCCCGATCAACGCCCCGGTTCTGGACGCCGAGGGCCGCGTCGTCCTGCTGGTGCACCGGGTGGAGGAGGTCACCGAGCTCATCCACGCCCGCGGCCGGGCCGCGGCCGGCGGCCGGTCGCAGGTGATGGAGGCGGAGCTGTACACGCGCTCCCGGGAACTGCAGGACGTCAACGAGCGGCTGCGCCTGGCCCACGCCCGTGAGCGCGAGGTCGCGCTCGCACTGCAGGAGGCGATGCTGCCGACCCCGCGCCTGACCGACCACCACCGGGCTGCGGTGCGCTACCGGCCCGCCGTCGGCGCGCTGAACGTGTGCGGGGACTGGTACGACCTGGTCGAGCTGCCGGGTGACCGCATGGCGGTCGCGGTCGGCGACGTGGTCGGGCACGGACTGGCTGCCGCCTGCGTGATGGGACAGCTGCGCAGCGCGCTCAGCGCCGTCTCCCGCGTGGCGGCCGGCCCGGCCCAGGCCCTCGACGTCCTCGGCCTGTACGCCCGCGCGGTCGACGGCGCCGAGTCCACCACGGCCGCGTCCGTCCACGTCGACTGGACCAGCCACACCCTGACCTACAGCAGCGCCGGACAACTCCCGCCCGCCCTGGCGCGGGCGGACGGAACCCTGGTCTTCCTCGACCGGGCCACCGACCCGCCGCTCGCCGCCCGCCCGGAGCACCTGCCCCGCCCCCAAGCCGGCCAGGCCTTCACCGGCGGGGACACTCTCGTTCTCTACACCGACGGCCTCGTCGAACGCCGCCACGAGGACATCGGCACGGGCCTCGACCGCCTCGCCCGCTCCCTCGCCGCGCACCGCGTCCTGCCGCCGGAGCAACTCGCCGACGCACTCCTGCTCGACCTCCTCCCCACCCCGGGGGCCACAGACGACACCGCCCTGGTCGTCCTGCGCCTGTGACGGCCGAGTGGGAAGCCTGATCGGCTGTCAATACCGCAGAGCCACAAAACCGTCAGCCGAGGGTGGCGGGGCGAGCAGTTGGGCGGAGGTCCTGTGGTTGCCGCGGACGGAGGCACCGGCCATCGCGGAGGACGCCGTGTCCGCGTCCGTGGCCGGTGGCACGACCAGGAGCAGGACGTGGTCCTGGAAGCCGCGGGTGAGACTGATGGTCCAGTCGCAGCCCGGGAACCAGCTGATCCGGATCGCACGGCCGTCCACCGTCACCGTGCGGGGGACCTCGTCCCACGCCACGGAGTCGAGGCCGACCCGCAGGACGCTGCCCCCCAGGTGGGCGGTCAGCGCGGTGACCAGGTCCGGCAGCTCGACCCGGACATGGCGCGAGCGCGGCCACCAGGCGCCGTCGAACATCCCGGTCCGCGACAGCGTGGCCTCGAGCAGCAGCCGGGGCAGGAGCGGAGCGCCGAGCGCGTCCACCCGCAGAGGAGGGGGATAAGAGGAGAGGTCCATCGGCGCCATGTGAGGTCGCCCGTCCGGTCCGCGATCGGACCTGCCATGACCCAGGGCGGCACCAGCGCGAATGTTGGTGGGAAGCGCTTCCTCGGCTACCTCCACCCTACTCCGTCACCCTGCTCCGTCGCCGCGGATGCCATGCGGAGCAAGAACCTGCGGGTATGGCCCGTCATCGACTACGACGACCTCATCCCGGGTGTCCTGACCACGCGCCGCGCCCACGCCATGCCACTCGCCCTGCAACCGTCCTGAGGGGGCCTGCACCAGGCCGCGCATCAGTCCTCCCAGTGCACCCCCGACACCGCATGCACGGGCAGGGAGTAGTGCGGGGCCGCCGAGCCGGGCACTCGGACGTGGATCCAGGCGCCGTGGACCCAGACGGCCAGACGCATGTTCCCGCTGAACGTCCGCCCGTTCACCTCCACATCCCCGGCGAAGCGGACGATGGCCGGTCGGTAGGGGTCCTCGTGCGGTTCCATGCGTCCAGCCTCCCGCGACCGCAGGGGCACCGCACGCCAGGTGCTTCCTGCGACCGTGGCGATGCGTTGATCAACGCCGGCGGTGAGACATTCGATCTCGGGCGGGCAAAGGACGCTGAACCGTCATCGGCCCTCGCACCCGAACCGTCCGCCAGGACAGCCGGGCGCGGATGCCAGAAGATGTTCCTGGGCAGCCGGGACTTCCCCGGACTTCCCCGGGCTTCCCCTGGGCGGCCGGGACCGCCGGCGCGGGGTTCCCGTCGCACCACCACACGTACTGTGCCGCAAACCCGGTAAGGGCCGAGGGCGAAGGAGCCCGCTGTGAATACTCGCGCGAACACGTGGGCGACATGGACCACCGAGGGCATCTTCTCCGGGCATGGTGGAGTGCAGACGGAGGAGGGGGACGTTCTCCACGGCGAGTTGACGGTGCACACCACCTGGAGCGGCGGCGAGGCCGGCATCACGGTGCAGTACGTGGGGGCCGAGGAGTGGTACACGCTGCAGGGCAGTCCACTTCCGGCGGGCGACGAGGAGACCGCGCGGAGCCTGCACCAGGCAGCGGTGAAGACGGTCCAGCGGGGGCGCGGGGCGTAGCCGGGCAAGGTGGTGCGTCGCCCGATCGAGGCAGACCGCCGGCCGTGGGTGCGGGCGCGACGCGCGGGTAGATGCCGGTCGTGCCGAGAGGCGATGCCCTTCATCACGCCGGACGCACCCTGCGGTTGCGCGCGGCGGATCGCGGCGCGGCTGACGATCCACGGCGGTGACCTGATGGTCCGGCCCCCAGGTGCGAACGACCGGTGACGCGGCACGGCGTCACGGTGGGGCAGGCGGGGCGAGTGCGCCCTGACCGGGGCGCTACGTGGTGAGTTCGTCGAGGAGGGCATCCAACTCCCGGCGGCGTTGCCGCCGGTGCCAGGGCCGCCACTGGCCGCCGAGTTCGCGTGCTCCCCGTGGTGCGGGGACGATCAGGACCGGGCACCCTGCCCGGGAGACGCAGCGCCGGGCGACGGACCGTCTGGGCGGCCACCACGGGTGACGCCGCTGCGGTGCGGCGACGACGAGCAGGTCCTCGTCGCGGCACGCGACCGCCATCAGCGCCTGGTGGAGGGGAACGCTCTCGGCCTCGATGGACACCACCACGTCATGTGGCACACCGCCCATCGCCTGGTCGAAGACATGCCGGGCAGTCGCCAGTGCGTTCCTCCTGAGCGCCGACCGGGGATCCTCCGTCGCGAAGGACTGCGGGTCCATTCCGGTGTTCCAGGTGTTCCACCCCCCGTTTCCCGGTTCCGGTGGGGGCGAGTACGTGCGGACCGCTCGCACCTCCATGCCGCGGAGACGTGCCGTCTCCACCGCCTCGCGCAGTGCCCGCAGCCCGGCGAGCGAGTCGTCCACACCGACCACGACACGCCCGATGTCCCGCTCCCGCACGGTCGATCACCATCCTCGCTCGATGCGACCCGGCGTCACCGACGGTGAGTTCCTTCCCTGTTCAGGCCTCGCTGCCTGACCAGTGCCATCGCGGTGAGCAGCATCCACCAGGCCGCGTCCGCCAGCAGGACCGTGACGGCCAGCAGTAGCGCGCCCGCGCTGTGCACGGTGAACGCCACGGCGAGCAGGACGGCGGCGAGCGCCAGCCCGGCCGGCCCGACCACGCGGCGGAGACCGCGGTGGTGGTGTCGCGGCGGAGCCCAGGCATGGAAGCATTCCAGCAGGTGCACCAGATCGGGTTCGCTCGCGCGCAGGTGTTCCTCGATGTCGGACAATGTGCGTCGCTCGTGCTGGGAAAGCATCGTGTGCGCCTCCCACGTTCCGGTTCTGAGACTCGAGCGACGACAACAGGTTCGCGCGGAACCGTACGCGGCCACTCCACAGCCACTCGCACGTCTGCGCCGGGCGCCAACGGCAGGGGATCACCACACGGGCTCCGCCCGCTGCACGTCGGTGGTCGACGGCGGCCGGCAATCGAACCAGCCCGGTCGGGCTTCCTGAGAGCAGCCGTGGCCGGGCGCGGCCGGGCAGCTGCGTCGCCCGCGCGATGCGCGTGCCCCCGAAGAGTCCGCACAGACCGACATCTCCCGCCACTCCCGCCGAACGCCCGGACGGTGCGTGAGCGGACCGCGTATGGCCTTGACGGGCGGTGATGCTGTTCGCGGACACCCGGACTCCTCGGCTGTCGCGTCTGGGACACCGCCGGGGTCTGGGGCAGCTGGAGTGGTCGCCGCTGAAGTGGCCCACTCAGTCGGTCCGGCCGAGGCGTCAGAGCACGGGGCTTCGGGCGCTCGAACCCGCCGACAACGCATATCCGCTATCGACTCTACGCCGCGCTGCGGCAGCCGGATACCGAACAGAATGCCCCGGAACCGCCGAAGCACCGGTCGGCGTGGCCGGAGGCACCGCCGCCGGTTCAGTCCACCGTGCCGTCGTCGGAACCGCGCACGACGAGGACCGGGCAGGGCGCGTGCTGCACGCAGTGCTGTCCGACCGAACCCAGCAGAGCTCCGGCGAACCGTCCGTGCCCCCGGTTTCCCACCACCAGGAGCCTTGCGCCGCGGGCGGCGTCCAGAAGGACGGTGGCGGCGTCGCCGTGTGCCACCCGGGTCCGGATCCTTGCCGGCGGGTCGGGGCCGACGACCTCGTCGACGGTGTCGGCCAGGATCTGGTTCGCGATCTTCTCGAAGTCGTAGGCTTCCGACTGCGGGGGCGTCCAGCCGTACCAGGCCGACGGGTAGTCCCAGGTGGTGATCGCCTCGACCGTGCCGTCCGTCAGCTCTGCCTCCCGGACCGCCCACAGGAGTGCTGCTTTCGAAGGCCCGGATCCGTCGACCCCCACCACGATCCGTCGTGCGGACATCCGTTCGTCTTCCATGACGCACCGCCTCGGTAGTGGAGCAGCCCCCTCACCACTCTCCCCGGCGAAGCACGGTGGAGCCACCCCGGGTCAAGCGACGGGCCGGCGTCCATGGCCGTGAGCGCCGTCAGCAGTCCGCTCCGGTGCCTTCCGGGGACAGCAGGGGGGTGTCGGTGCAGGCCAGCGCGATCAGTCGGGCCAGGACGGGTCTGGGGTGGTGCAGCCGCAGGGACGCTCCAGCCGCGGCGGCCTGGTGGTAGGCCTGCAGAAACGCGCTCAGCCCGGTGCAGTCGCAGAAGTCGACCCGGCTGAGGTCGACGTCGATGGCGTGCACACCGTCGGCCAGGCACCGGGACAGTGCGTGGCGCAGGATCGGTGCGGAGGCCATGTCGATCTCGCCGACCAGGGTGATCTCGGCCCTGTCGTTGCAGTCGTGCCGTTCGACGGTGAGTGTCCCCGGCGGCAGCGATTCCCCGTGCTGGGGCGGCGGGCGATGGCGGACCGCCATCGGTCGGGCGGTGATGCGGTTCGTGGACATCCAGATCTCCTCGGCCGTCTCCTCTGGGACGCCGCCGGGGTCTGGGGCAGCTGGAACGATCGCGCGGAAGCGGCCGGCTGGGTCGATCGGCCCAGGCGCCTCAACACCGGGCGCTCGCATGCTCGGACCAGCCAAGAACAGGTCTTCCACTACGGACTGTACGGCCTGCCGGAGCAGAGCGGAACCGCCCTGCCGAGGTTGCCCGGATCCTGAGGCTGCGGGAGCTCTCGGTCGGCGCGGAACGGCAGCGGGCCCTGCGCGTTCTCGGCGACCCCTGCGAGGGCACGGAGGAGGGTCAGGAGGATGGCAGGGGGCCCAGTGTTTCCGTGCCGTCGACGAAGGCCCGTGCCAGTTCGGACAGCGGCCGGTTGTGCGCGCGGGCGTAGCCGCGCAGGGCGGTGAAGGCCTGCTCCATGTCGATGTCGAGGCGTTCGGAGAGCTTGCCCTTGGCCTGTTCGATCAGGACCCGGCTGTTGAGGGCCGTCTGCAACTGTTCGTTGAGCAGGGTGCTCCGTGCGGCCGAGCGTTGCTGTAGCACGCTGATGGTGGCCACGTCGGCCAGTGCTTGCCCGAGGGGGGCTGTGGCCTGCCCGAAGACGCCGGGGTCCGCGCTGAACAGGTTCAGGGCGCCGACCACTTCGTTGCGCAGCCGCATCGGCAGTGCCTGCACCCCGGTGAAGCCGCGCAGACGGGCCTGCCGGACGAATCGCGGCCAGCGGTGTGCCTGGCCTGTCAGGTCGGGGACGGTCACCACGGTGTTGCCGTGGAAGCACTCCAGGCAGGGACCTTCGTCGTTCTGCAGCTGGAAGAGTTCCAGCAGGCGCACCTGCTCGTCCGAGGCTGCCATCACCCTCAACTCGCCGTTGCGGTCCGCGAGCAGGACGCCGGCCGCGCCGGCCCCCAGCACCTCGACGCAGCGGTCGGTCAACAGGCGAAGGAAGTCGATGAGGTCGAAGTCGGCGACCAGGTTGTCGGCCAGCTCGACGAAGGTCCTGGCGAGCAGTTGTTCGTCCATGAGGATCACCCTGGTTCGAGAGTAGACCGATTCGGCGCGTGCGGGCGGTGCTTCGGGGCTCAGGCCGGAGGCCGTCAGGCCGTCCGGTCCGGCTCGTCGTCGGGCGGGAACCTGAGCCGGCGGTCCACCACCGCCGCGGCGACGGCGGACAGTCGCTCGCCGTGCGCATAGGCGTAGGCGCGCAGTCGGAGGAAAGCCTGTTCGATTCCGACTCCGAGCTGTGCGGTGAGCATGCCGCTGGCCTGGTCGATCTGCGCGCGGTAGCCGTCCGGCGCGTCGCCGTCGCCGATGGTGAGGCCCTCGCGTCGTGCGGTCAGGGTGCCGAGCAGGACCTGGGTGGCGCTGTCGGCGAACCCCATCGCGTCCGCCAGCTCGTCGGGGCTGAGGTCCAGCGGCGTCGGGGCGTACAGGTCCAGCACGCCGGGGCGGATGGCGCCGAGCTGGAGCGGGAAGGAGTAAACGGCACCGGCGCCGGCCTCCGCCGCGGCGGAGGCGAACACCGGCCACCGCACCTGCGCCCGACCGCCACGCAGGTCCGCCGTGGACACCGAGGTCTGCCGGGTGAACGCATCCATGCACGGCCCCTCGCCGAGCGTCAGTTGGAGTTCCTCCAGCTGCTCGCTGATGTCGTCGGTGCTGCACAGCGGATAGCTGGCCACGGTGGGTGACATGGCCGACAGGCCTGCGCCGCCGACCGGCAGCGCGGCCACGGCCGCCGTGCACACATCGACCACGGCGATCGTGGCGCCCCGCCGGCCGGCCTCTTCCGCTACGAGGATCGCGATCCGCGCCGCGCGGTTCATGGGCATCATTCACCACCTGGGGGACGGCGGCACCCGGTCGAAGTGGGCTTCGACCGGGTGCCGCCACCCTTGGCTCTAGACGGCCTCGGTGACCCTCTCGGGAGAGGAAGGAGCCGAGTTCGCCGATGGTGCAGCGTCGGCCCAGAGCGGTTCCTTCGAGGAACGCGCCGAACTGGGCAGGCTATTGGTGGGCGGGGTGGCGGCCGAACAGGTGCAGTCCGTGGCGGGCGCCGTTCGACGGCGCCGGTTCGGCGCCCGGTGCTCCGTTACCGCGTGGCGGTGGGGTGGTGGGCTGCTGCTGGCTGATCAGGTCGTTGCGCTGGCCTTCGAGGTCGTCCCGTTGCCGGGTGAGGTCGTCGCGTTCCCGGCCGGCGGACGCGCTCTGGGCGAGGGCGGAATCGCGTTGCTCGACCAAGTCGTCGTGGGCTTTGCCGGCGGCGACGGTCTCACGGCGGGAGTGCCGCAGTTCATGACGTGCCGCCATGCCGCGGCGGGAGGTGCGGCGCGCTCCGGCGAGGAGCATGCCCAGGCCCAGCATGGCGGCCGCGCCGACGATGATGCCGAACAGGAACAGGGTGCCCGTGGAGCCCGTCATGTGGTGGCCGAACACCGAGAAGGCGCCGTTGACGGCGTGCGCGCTGCCGGTGTTGGTGAAGATTCCGGCCACAGCCACGATGGCCGCAGCGATCAGGATGATGAGGCCGAGAATAATGATCATGAGGTGCTCCAGAGGGCTGCGGTCTGCGTGTGGTCCGGGTGTGATCGCTCGGGGTATCTGTTGATCAGGTGTCCGACTCGGCGGCCCAGGAGCGTGGTGCACTCGTCTGCGGTTCGGGTTGCCACCGGCGGTGGCCCTCGGTGCAGGTGGGTCGGGCCCGTGCAGGCGGGCGGCGCAGCCTGTGTGCCGGGTTGGGGTGCGGTGCCCATGCGGCGGTGATGGACTGCCGCGAGGGGTCGAGTCCTTGACGGCCAGGCCACGCGTTCGGACGGACCGTCGAACCGGGAGCCGTCGACCAACGTCGAGGCGCGGGTTACACGGCGGAGGGGGTGAGGACGGTGACCTGCGCGTCGCCGGTACCGGTCTGTATGGCGGCGACGCCGGCCAGGCAGGCGAGCTCGGAGGCGAAGGATGGGCTTGTGGCGATGGTCTTGCCGTCGACGTTCGTCAGCCGGAAGCGCCATTCTCCGGAGTTGTCGAGGTAGACCTCGAAGGTGCTGGTCATGACTTTCACCTCGTGGTGATTGCTGGATGCGGTCGGCGTCCGGCGACGGCGGGCCCGGGGGTATGGGGGCGAGGGGCGGTGTGCGTGGTCATGAGGTCGGCTTCTCTGGTCGGTAGTCCGGAGTGGGCCGTTCCGGGTCAGATCCGGGTGAGGGGTTCGTCGGTGCGGGTGGGTGTGGGCCAGGTGGCGGCGCGGGTGCGGGCTACGTCGGCGCGCAGGCGGGCCCTGCCCGGTTCGCCGACCGGAGGGGCCTGCGAGGGCAGCATCGGCAGCGTGGACTCGAAGCCGTCCTGGGCGGGGACGGGGTGGAGCAGGGCTTGCAGGAGTTCGGCATCCGAGGGTGCGAGCCCGCGGTAGGTCTCAGGAGGGGTGGGGGCCGGGCGGGACTGGGTTTCGAAGAAGCGGAGCATTTCGACGGGGAAGGGCATCACGAGGGTGCTGTTCTTCTCCGCGGAGACGTCGACGACGGTCTGGAGCAGTCGGAGTTGGAGTGCGCCGGGGGTGTCGGCCATCACGGCGGCCGCTTGGGAGAGTTTCTGGGAGGCCTGGAACTCTCCGTCGGCGGCGATCACCCGGGCGCGGCGTTCGCGTTCGGCCTCGGCCTGCTTGGACATGGAGCGCATCATCTGGTCGGGCAGGGCGATGTCCTTGATCTCGACGCGTTCGATGCGCAGTCCCCAGGGTTCCTCGGTAGGGGCGTCCATGACCTGTTTGAGTTCGGTGTTGATATGGTCGCGGTCGGACAGCAGGGTGTCCAGGTCGGCGCGGCCGATGACGGAGCGCAGCGAGGTCTGGGCGATCTGGGAGACGGCGTGGGGGTAGTTGTTGACGTTGACCAGGGCTTTGACGGGGTCGATGACGCGGAAGTAGACGACGGCGTCGACGGTGACGGTGACGTTGTCGGCGGTGATCGCTCCCTGGGTGGCGACGCCGAGGACCTCGGTCTGCACGGAAACTTTCCGCATCCGGTCGCCGATCGGGCGAATCAGTCGCAGGCCCGGGTCGCGCATGCCCGGCAGGAGCCGGCCGAAGCGGAACACGACGCCCTTCTCGTACTGCTGGACGGTGCGCAGGCTCAGCGAGACCAGGATCAGCGCGGCGATCGCGAGGACTACCGCGACAGTGATCAGGATGATCACGATGTTCACATCCTTCGATGGTTCGTCACGCTCCGCTGCGAGGACGGGTGCCCCGGCGCAGATTGCGTCGGTTCGCGGAGCGAAGCAGGATCAGGAGCAGCACCACGGCCGGCAGCCACAGCCAGTGGGCTGCGGAAGCGAATGCGAGCAGGGCCATCAGACAGACGACGAGCCACGCAATCACAGCGGGGTTGTCAAGGCGCATCGGTGGGGCCGTCGGTGCGTATGGCGGACGGCCGTCAGGGACGACCATTCGCGTGCCGGGCGGCAGCGCCTCGCCGTGGGAGGTGCCAACGGCGCGGCCGGACTGTCGTCGGCAGCGCGGTATGCCGGGCGTTGGCCATCTGGATCAGCACCACGCAGGTGTAGATCCAGATGGCGAGCACGAGCAGGGTGGGGAGCACTGTCATCGTTCTCACCTGCCTGAGGACACGTGCATGCGGCCGATGGGCATGATCAGCGGAGGTGCCGGGGCTGCGCCGCCTTCGGATTCCCATGCGGCTTCCGCGCGGGTGTCGCGGGTCGGGGCGTCGGTCGCGTCGTTGACGCTGCGGTCGCGTTCGGCGGCGAGTAGGGCGCTCGCGCGCGTTGAGCCGGCCGGGTCGGCGGCGGCGGTCATCAGTCGCGCGGCGGACTGCGGGTCGGTGTGTGGCGGGACGACGAGCAGGTCCCAGCGGCCGGTGCGGTACGAGATGAGCAGGAGCTTGTGCGGGTCCTGCTCGGTGGTGAACCAGCCGACCTTGACCACGTGTCCGGGGACCGGAACCTCGCGGGGCAGTGACTGCCAGTGGCGAGGGTTCACGTTGATCCTGGTGATCCGCCCCCACATCCGGTCCAGCGTGGGGATGAGGGAGGGCAGTTCGCGAAGGAGGTCCTCGGAGTGCGGCCACCAGGCGCCGTCCAGGGCGCCGACGGGGAGGCCGCCGCCTCCGGCGGCAGGCCGGAGCGCGAGGCGCAGCGCGGTCGATTCCGTGCGGGGCGGGGGGAGGGCGACCGAGGGTGGTCGCATGAGTGACACGGACATGGTGCGCGTCCTGTCTCCGGACCCGCGCGCAGGCCCGGTGTCGGCGTTCGCCGAGAACGACAGGGGCACTGCAGCCGGTGTTCGGAAACCCTCGGTACCTTCACCCTACTCCGCGGGGGGCCTTAGGGGGTCGATCCCGGGTCGCCGATTCCGGCGCGGCCGCCGGCAGCCACGCCGGAATCAGACTTCGCCGGGGTGCGGGTGGTCGCCGCCTGAGGAACGTTCGGGGAGCGGACCTGGCGGCTCGGGGACGCGTGTGGTGTCCACGGTCAGGTGAAGTCTCGTTCCGGTCCCGTCCGGGCCCGCCGGGTAGCTGCGCTGCTCGGTGCTGACGAAGGCGCTGCGCAGCAGGAGCGCGACCTGGCGCGCGGCGCCGGGGGTGGCGGCGATGATACGGACGTCGGCGTGGCCGAGGGGCGGCAACGGTTCGTCCTGCACAGTTCCTCCGTGGCGTCCTGTGGCGGGGCCCCGGCGCGGCCCGACAGCAGCCACGCTACTTCGGCCCCACCGCAGTAGCGTGGAATCCGGCCCTGGAGCGGCTGGGCGCGTCGGCCTCCTGGCCGACCGGCGTCGGGCGTCGGCTGTTGAGTGACGTTGCGGCAGCAGCTGATCGCGGACGTCGCGCGGCCCGCGGACGCGGAAGGGGGGCGGATCCTGGTGCCGACGCGGTGAGCGGAAGCCTGGGGTGTCATCCGTTCCTCGGGCAGCGGGTTTGCGGGCGGCGACACTCCGCTGGCATCGGCCGCGTCCGTGCCTGCCGGAGTGTCGCGGTTATGGTCGGAGCATGGCCCGTACCCGGCTGTACCGCAGCGGCACCCTGGCCCTCGAGGGTTTCCCGGTGAGCGAGGTCTCGCGGTATCTGGAGGAGCCGAACGCCGTCGTCTGGTTGGACCTGTGCCGACCGGAGCCGGCCGACTTCGCGGAGGTGGGCGAGGAGCTCGGGCTTCACGAGCTCGCGCTCGAGGACGCCGTTCACACCGGAGAGCGGCCGAAGCTGGACAGTTACCGATCCCACCAGTTCCTCAGCGCCTACGCGGTTTCCGTCGCGTCCGACGGCGTGAGCCTGGTGACCAGTGAGATCGCCGTCCTGATCACCGCGGACGCCCTGATCACCGTCCGCAAGGACGCCGGTCTGCCAATCGACGAGGTGCTGGCCCGCTGGGACCGGGCGTCTGCCACCTCGGCATCGGGCGTGGGCCTGCTGCTGCACGGCCTGCTGGACTACCTGGTGGACGGGCATTTCGCCGCTGTGCAGCATTTCGACGACCGCATCGAGGAGCTCGACGAACTGCTCTTCGGAGAGGCACGGAAGCAGATCGAGGAGGTGCAGCGGCGCTCGTACCAACTGCGCAAGTCGCTGGTCCGTCTGCGCCGGGTGGTGCTCCCCATGCGGGAGGTCGTCAACTCGCTGATGCGCCCGGACCTGGGGGTGGTCCCGGAGCCGCTGATGCCGTACTACCGCGACGTCTACGACCACGTGCTGCGCGTCACCGAGTGGACGGAGTCACTGCGGGACATGCTCACCTCCGTGGTGGAGACGAACCTCTCGGTCCAGGCCAACCGCATGAACATGATCATGAAGAAGGTCACCAGCTGGGCGGCGATCATCGCCGTCCCGACCGCGATCACCGGCTTCTACGGACAGAACCTGCCCTACCCCGGCTTCGGACAGCGGTCGGGCTTCCTCGTCTCCAGTCTCGTCATCGTCGCCCTCTCGGTCCTGCTGTACGTGACGTTCAAACGCAAGGACTGGCTTTGACCACCGCTGCCACCGGCCTCAGCCGGACCTCGTCCTACGGACGGTGATCAATTGCGACCCTGATCCACTGTTCGTCGTGGACCCTCGTGGCCGGCGTTGAGCCGTTCCGCCGTCCGGGCTGCGACCAGGTGCAGCGATGCTTCGAACGCTGCCTGTCGGAGCCTGCCCAGTTCGGCGCGTTCCTCGAAGGAACCGCCGTGGGCGGACGCCGCGTCCGGGAACCTGGCGCTGTACGCCTCCAGTGCGGCCTTCGCCGCGCGGGACCGGGCTTCGTGCTCGGCGATCGTTGACACGGCACAGAGTCTAGAACCGTTCCTATTCAGTGTGCAGGAGTGAGCTTTGGGCCCGATCCTGGTTCACTGGCGCATTCCGAACGGTTTTGGATGCGCTGGTCGTCCGC
>NZ_JBGCCA010000018.1:0-159283 GCF_041261265.1 Streptacidiphilus sp. MAP12-33 | reverse complement strand
GGCCGCGGGTTTCTCCCGCGGTGGGGGGGGGGGCCCGCCCGCCCCCGGCGTGGGCGTTTACCCCCGCGGTCGTGGGGGCCCCCCTGTTTTACCCCCCCGGCCCCCCTAACCACCCGGGGGGGCGGCGGGCCGCCGGCGCCCCCACCCCACTCTGTCAGCTGTCGCCGAAGGGGCGGTCTACTCGACCGTCACCGACTTGGCCAGGTTGCGCGGCTGGTCCACCTCGTGGCCCTTGGCCGTGGCCAGCTCGCAGGCGAAGACCTGAAGCGGGACGGTCGCGACCAGCGGCTGGAGCAGCGTCGGCGTCTGCGGGATGCGGACCAGGTGGTCGGCGTACGGCACGACCGCCTCGTCGCCCTCCTCGGCGATCACGAGCGTGCGGGCGCCGCGCGCGCGGATCTCCTGGATGTTGGAGACGATCTTGTCGTGCAGGACCGAGCGGCCGCGCGGCGACGGGACGACCACGACGACCGGCAGGCCCTCCTCGATCAGCGCGATCGGACCGTGCTTCAGCTCACCGGCGGCGAAGCCCTCGGCGTGCATGTAGGCGAGCTCCTTGAGCTTGAGCGCGCCCTCCAGCGCCACCGGGAAGCCCACGTGGCGGCCGAGGAAGAGGACCGACTTGGCGTCGGCCAGCGAGCGGGCCAGCTCGCGGACCGGCTCCATGGTCTCCAGCACCTGCTCGAGCTGGCGCGGGGCGTCGGCGAGCTGGTGGATGATCTCGAAGATCTCGTCGCCCCACTTGGTGCCGCGGACCTGGCCGAGGTAGAGGGCGACCAGGTAGCAGGCGACCAGCTGGGTCAGGAACGCCTTGGTGGAGGCGACCGCGACCTCGGGGCCGGCGTGCGTGTAGAGCACGGCGTCGGACTCACGCGGGATGGTCGAGCCGTTGGTGTTGCAGATGGCCAGCACCTTGGCGCCCTGCTCGCGCGCGTGACGCAGCGCCATCAGGGTGTCCATGGTCTCGCCGGACTGGGAGATCGCGATGACCAGCGTCTGCGCGTCCAGGATCGGGTCGCGGTAGCGGAACTCCGAGGCGACCTCGACCTCGCAGGGGATGCGGGTCCAGTGCTCGATCGCGTACTTGGCGATCATGCCCGCGTGGAACGCGGTGCCGCAGGCGACGATGACGACCTTGTCGACCTCGCGCAGCACGGAGTCGTCGATGCGCAGCTCGTCGAGGGTGAGCCGGCCGTCGGTGCCGATGCGGCCGAGGAGGGTGTCGGCGACGGCCTTCGGCTGCTCGGCGATCTCCTTGAGCATGAAGTAGTCGTAGCCGCCCTTCTCGGCGGCCGAGGCGTCCCAGTCCACGTGGTACTCGCGGAACTCGCCGGGCTTGCCATAGAAGTCCGTGATCGTCACGCCCTCGCGGCGCAGCTCGACGACCTGGTCCTGGCCCAGCTCGATGGCCTCGCGGGTGTGCGCGATGAAGGCGGCCACGTCGGAGGCGAGGAAGTTCTCGCCCTGGCCGACGCCGACGACCAGCGGCGAGTTGCGGCGCGCGGCGACGACGACGCCGGTGGCGTCGGCGTGGGTGGCGACGAGGGTGAAGGCGCCCTCCAGCTGACGGCAGACGCCGCGCATCGCCTCGGCGAGGTCGAGTTCCGCGCCGCCTGCCCGCTGCGCGTCCACCGCCTCGGCCAGCAGGTGCGCCACGACCTCGGTGTCGGTCTCGGAGAGGAGCACGTGGCCGCGCTCGGTCAGCTCCAGGCGCAGCTGGGCGAAGTTCTCGATGATGCCGTTGTGCACGACGGCGACCTTGCCCGCGCCACCCACGTGGGGGTGGGCGTTGGCGTCGGTCGGACCGCCGTGGGTGGCCCACCGGGTGTGACCTATCCCGACTGTGCCCTCAGCCAGGGGGGTCTCGGTGAGCAGCGCCTCGAGATTGGCGAGCTTTCCGGCCTTCTTCGCGACCGCGAGGTCGCCTTCGGGGGTCTGCACGGCCACACCGGCCGAGTCGTATCCCCGGTATTCGAGACGCCGCAGCCCGGACAGGACGACGTCCAGGGCGGGCTGCTCGCCCACGTAACCAACGATTCCGCACATCGCCCCAGCTTAAGGCCCGCTCGCGGAGCCCTCGCCTCCGCTCCTGGACCGAAAGTGCGACGAGGCTCACAGCTTTATAAGGCGCAAAAGAGACAAGCTATGCAAAAGGGGAGCAGATGTTCGAGGCCACCGTCGACGCCCTGATGGACGGTCTCGCGGACGATCGGCGGCGTGGCGCCGGCCAAGGTCCGCTACGACCCGTACCTGCGGTTCGTCTGGCCGTGAGCTAGGTGAGCAGCCCGCGCTGGTAGCCGGCGGCCACGGCGGCGGCGCGGTCGCGGACGCCGAGCTTGCCGTACAGGTGCAGCAGGTGGGTCTTGACCGTCGCCTCGCTGATGAACAGCCGCTTCGCGGCCTCCTTGTTGCTGGTGCCGGCCGCGACCAGCCGCAGGATCTCCAGCTCGCGGTCGGTCAGCAGCGCCGAGGGCTGCGGCTGGGGCTGCGGGGCGCGGACGGCGCCGATCAGCTTCTGCGCCACCGTCGGCGCGAGGACCGCCTGGCCCTGGTGCGCGGCCCGCACGGCCCGCACCAGCTCCTCGCGCGGGGCGTCCTTGAGCAGGTAGCCCGTGGCGCCCGCCTCGATCGCGGGCAGCACGTCGGCGTCGCTGTCGTAGGTCGTGACCACCAGCACCCGCACCTGCGGCGCGCGTTCGCGCAGCCGCCGGATCGCCTCGACGCCGCCCACGCCCGGCATCCGCAGGTCCAGCAGCACCACGTCGGGGGCCAGCGCGAGGGCCCGTTCGACGGCCTCGGCACCGTCGGCGGCCTCGCCGGCCACCTCGAAGCCCGGGTCCTGGTCGAAGATGCCGCGCAGGCCGTCCCGCACGATCGGATGGTCGTCGACGATGAGCAGACGTATGGTCACGGGATCATTGTCCCCACAACGCGGGCACCTGGACGCTGATCGCCGTGCCCTCCCCCGGCTCGGACTCGATCTCCAGCGCGCCGCCGACCTGCCGCAACCGCTGCCGCATCGCCTCCAGCCCGTAGCTCTGGGTGCCGGCGCTCCCGGCCGGGAAGCCCACGCCGTCGTCCACGACGTCGAGCAGGACCAGCTCGTCGGTATAGGAGAGGGTGAGCCCGGCCCGGGTCGCCGCCGCGTGCTTGGCGATGTTGGCCAGCCCCTCCTGCGCGGCCCGGAAGAGCACCACCTCCACCGCCGGCAGCAGCGGCGCCGGACTGCCGGTGACCTCCACCCGTATCGGCACGCCCGAGGTCTGCGACCAGCGCTCCGCCAACTCCTGCACCGCCTCCGGCAGGTGGGCCTGGGCCAGAGGTCCGGGACGCAGCGCCTGCACGGAGCGCCGGGCCTCCGCGAGGCTCTCCTTGGCCAGCCGGTGGGCGAGGTCGCGGTGCCGGACGCGGCGCTCCGGATCGTTGTCGGCGTGGGCGGCGGCCTCCAGCTGGGTGACGATCCCGGTCAGGCCCTGGGCGATGGTGTCGTGGATCTCGCCCGCCATCCGCTGCCGCTCGTCCAGCACCCCCGCCTCCCGCGCCTGGGCGACGAGCTGGGCGTGCAGGCCCGCGTTCTCCTCCAGCGCCTCCCGCAGCCGCGCGTTGGCCTCCGCCAGCTCCCCGATGAGCACGGCCCTGGCCCGGCTGCGCTGGTCGTCGTCCAGGGCCTGGTAGGTGATGGTCCCCGCGATCAGGACGTTGACGACCAGCAGCCCGAGGTACGGCAGGAGCATCCCGTGCGCCAGCATCGGCACGCCGCCGACCTGGGTCGTCGCCATCAGGGCGGCGGTCAGCACCACCGCGGGCAGCCACAGCCGTCGCGGCAGCAGGCCGACCTGGAGGTAGCAGGTGAACCCGAAGAAGCCGAAGAACGGACTGACCGTCACCAGCAGGCCGGTGAGGACCAGCAGGCCCGCGTAGAAGGCGACGGCCTTGGTGCGGCGCGCCTCCCGCTCGGCCTGCGGGACGTGCATCAGGTACTGCCAGACGGCCGCGAGGGCCGCCGGGCCCAGCACGGCCACCAGGCGCGGCCCGGCCACCGGGCCGGTCACCAGCGCCAGCAGCACGGCCAGGGCGAGCCCGGCGTAGGGAACCAGGTGGAGGATCCGCTCCTGGCGGTTCTGCTGCTCGGCAGCGTCGACGGTCACGCGCCCATCCTCCCCGCTCGCTCGCACCGACCGCCTACTCCCACCGGAAGAACCTGACCGCCGCCAGACCGCCCGCGACCGTCCACCCCGCCAGCACCAGCAGGTGCTGCCAGAGCGGGCCGTGGCCCGACCAGATCGCCGTCACCGCACCGAAGGGCACGAACTCGCAGACGCGCTGGAGGCTCTGCGGCAGCTCGGCGACCGGGACGTAGAGCCCGGCGGCGAAGAAGTTCAGCACCATCAGCGGCACCCCGAGGCCGCTCGCGGCTCCCGCCGTCCGCGCCCGCGCCGCCACCACCAGACCGAGCGCCAGCACCGCCGCACCGCCCAGCACGAACCCCGCGAGCGCCGCGGCCGGGTGCGCGGGGGCCTTGACGTCGAAGACCAGCGCGCCGATCGCCACCACGGCCACCACTCCGGCCGCCGCCATTGCCGCGATCACCGTGACCAGCGCGCCCAGCACCCCGGCCGCGGGCACCGGGCTGACCGAGAGGCGCCGCAGCACCGCCTTCTCCCGGTAGGAGGCGAACGTCGCCGGCAGCGCGGTCAGCGCCAGGAAGAGCGGCACCATCGCCGCGCAGGTGGGGACGTAGACGTCGATCACGCGCTGCCCGCCCAGGGCGGCCTGCGGGGTGCGGAAGCCCGGGATGCTGCCCAGCACCAGCACCACGACGACGGGCACGGCCAGCCAGGCGAGCGCTGCGGGCTCGCGCAACAGCAGCCTGGCCTGGACGGAGGTGAGGGTGGTGAAGCCCTTGCGGGTCATCCGGACGGACGGCAGTGCGGTGGTGGTCATGACGGCTCCTTCGAGGTGGGCGGGATCAGTGGTCGGCGGCGTGGCCGGTGAGGGTGACGAACGCGTCGTCGAGGCTGGCCTGCTCGACCCGCAGGTCGCCCGCGATGATCTGCCGCCTGGCCAGCAGCGAGGTGACCGCGTGGACGAGGTTCCCGGTGCCGGTGACCTCGACCAGCGAGCCGTGCCGGGTCACCGCGGTGACCTCCGGCAGCGCGCGCAGCTCCTCGTCCGTCAACGGCGCCGAGGGACGGAACCGCAGCCGCTGCTGCTGTCCGGCCCGCGCGGCGAGGGCGGCGGGGGTGTCCACGGCCACGACCCGTCCGGCGTCGATCAGGGCGACGCGGTCGCAGAGCCGCTCGGCCTCCTCCATGAAGTGCGTGACCAGCAGGACCGTCACGCCGGTGGCGCGGACCTGCTCGACCAGCTCCCAGGTGGCCCGGCGGGCGTGCGGGTCCAGACCCGTCGTCAGCTCGTCCAGGACGACCACACGCGGGCTGCCGACCATCGCCAGGGCGATGGCGAGGCGCTGCTGCTGGCCGCCGGAGAGCTTCTTGTAGGCGGTGCCGGCCTTCTCCGTCAGCCCCAGCCGGTCCAGCAGCGCGGGGACGTCGGCGGGCTGCCGGTAGAAGGAGGCGTAGAGGTCCAGCGCCTCACGCACCCTCAGCCGGTCGGGCAGGCCGCTGTGCTGGAGCTGCACGCCGAGCACCTGCCGCAGCGCGTCGCGCTCCCGCGTCGGGTCCAGACCGAGGACGCGGACGCGCCCGCCGTCCGGGGTGCGCAGCCCGGCCAGGCACTCGACCGTCGTCGTCTTCCCGGCGCCGTTGGGGCCGAGCACCCCGAAGATCTCGCCCGGCTCGACCTCGAAGGAGACGTCGTCGACCGCGACCTCGTCCCCGTACCGCTTGTGCAGCCGCTCCACCTCGATGACCGCCATGGTCCTTGGCTCCCCTCGTCGCTGTCGGTGGCTCTACGCTCCCGCGCCAGGGGCCCGCCGCGGATCGACCGCCAGGCTCGACCGTCGCGTCGATCGGTCGATGGGCGGCATCAACCGATCGGTTGATGGGCGGCCCCGCGCCACCCGCCCGGCACAATGGACCGCGTGCGGATTCGACTTCTCGGACCAATGTCCGTCACCGGCCCGGACGGCGAGGCCGTGGAGCTCAAGGGCGAGCGTCTCCGCACGCTGCTCGCCGCCCTGGTGCTGAGCGACGGCAGGCCCGTCCCGGTCGGCGTGCTGACGGACACGCTCTGGCCCGACGAGCCACCCGCCAACCCCGCCAACGCGGTCCAGGCACTCGCCTCGCGGCTGCGGTCCGCGCTGGGCCGCGACGCCGTCGAACTCACCCCGGCCGGCTACCGGCTCACGCTCGGCACCGACCTGGCCGCGTTCGCGGAGTCGCTGCGGGCCGAGGAGTACGGCCGGGCCCTGGCCCTGTGGCGGGGCGCGCCCGACCTGCCCGGCCATCCGGAGGAGGTCGCCCGCCTGCTCGCGCAGCGGCAGTCCGCCCGGGACGAGGTGGTCGACACCGAGCTGGCCGCCGGACGCGGCGCGGCACAGATCGCGGCCCTGCGCGCCTCCGTCGCCGCCGACCCGCTGCGCGAACGCTCCCGCGCGCAGTTGCTGCGCGCCCTGCACCAGGCGGGCCGCGACGCGGAGGCCCTCGCCGAGTACGAACGCGCCCGCACGCTCCTCGCCGAGGAACTGGGCACCGGCCCCTCCCCCCTCCTGTGCGCGGCCCACCTGGCGGTCCTGACCTCGCCGGCAGCGCTCCCCGCAGAGTCCACCGACGCAGCGGGCGCGGCGGGACCCGGCACGGCGAGCTCCGGCACGACACCGGCCCACCCAGCGGGCACCAGCGCGGCGGAATCCGGCCCCGCAGACACCGGCACGACACCGGCCCACCCAGCGGGCACCCGTGCGGCGGGACCCGGCACGGCGAGCTCCGGCACGACACCGGCCCACCCAGCGGGCACCAGCGCGGCGGAATCCGGCCCCGCAGGCACCGGCACGACACCGGCCCACCCAGCGGGCACCAGCGCGGCGGAATCCGGCCCCGCAGGCACCGGCACGGCACCGGCCGACACCGCGGGCGCCGCTCCCGGGGACTTCGGCTCGCCGGCGTCCGGCTCCGCCCGCTCCGCCGGGGCGGCCTCCGGTGTGGCGGGCTTCAGCCCGCCCGTGCCGCACGGCCTGCCCGCCGCCCTCACCAGCTTTCTCGGCCGGGAGGCCGAGGTCACCGCGGTGCGGGAGGCGTTGGGCTCCGCACGGCTGGTGACCCTGATCGGGCCCGGCGGGGCCGGCAAGACCCGGCTCGCGATCGAGTCGGCGCGCAGTCACCCGACGCCGCTGCGGCTGGTCGAGCTCGCGCCGGTCGGGGAGGGCGCCGACGTGCCGAGCGCGGTCGCCGCGACGCTGCACCGGCGCGAGGCCGCGCCCACGCGACCGGTGCCGGGCGGAGGCAACCCCGTCGACACGACGGAGCGGCTGATCGACAGCATCGGCACCACGGATCTGCTGCTGCTCCTGGACAACTGCGAGCACCTGATCGACGCGGCCGCCACGCTGGCCGCCCGGCTTCTCGCCGCCTGCCCCCAGCTGCGCGTCCTCGCCACCAGCCGCGAACCGCTGGCCATCACCGGCGAACAGCTGCTGCCCGTGCCGCCGCTGGCGCTGCCCGAACCCGACGCGGCCGACGCGGCCGGCGCGGAGGGCACCTGCGACTACCCGGCTGTCCGGCTCTTCCTGGACCGCGCCGCCGCCGTGAGGCCCGACTGGACGCCGACCGCGGACGAGCTCGCCACCGTGGTCACCGTCTGCCGCGCCCTGGACGGCCAGCCGCTCGCCATCGAGCTCGCGGCCGCGCGGATGCGCTCGCTGGACCCGCAGGGCATCGCCGACCGCCTCGCGCAGCGGTTCCGGCTGCTCACCGGCGGCAGCCGGGCCGCGCTGCCCCGGCACCGGACCCTGCGCGCCGTCGTCGACTGGAGCTGGGACCTGCTGGAGGCCCCCGAGCGCGCGCTGCTCGCCCGGCTGTCCGTCTTCTCCGGTCCGGCAGCGCTCGTCGCCGTCGAGGAGATCTGCGCGACCGCCAGTCCCGAGCTGACCGAGGACCAGATCTTCGACGTGCTGGCCTCGCTGGTCGACAAGTCGCTGGTGGTGCGCACCGACGCGGGCCGCTACCGGCTGCTGGAGACGATCCGCGTCTACGCGGCCGAGCGGCTCGCCGAGGAGGGCGCCACCGCCGCCACCCGGGGCGCGCACGCCGCGCACTTCCTCGCGCTGGCCGAGCGCCACGAGACCGACCTCTACGGGCGGCGCCAGGTCGCCGCGCTCGCGGCCTTCAGCGCCGCCCACGACGACCTGATCGCCGCGCTGCGCTGGTGCGTCGAGCACGACGACCCCGACACCGCGATCCGGCTGGTCGCGGGCATCGGCTGGTACCTGTGGCGTCGCGGCGAGCAGGGCGAGAACCTCCCGCTGGTGCACCAGGCGCTCGCGTTGCCGACCGAGGGCGTCCCGCCGCTCGCGCACGCGGTCGCCGCGGGCATCACCGCGCTCTACGCCGTCGACACCGACTGGCAGCTCGACTCCACCCTGGACCTGCTGCACCGGGCGATCCGGCTGCGCGACGCCCTGGCCGACCCGGTCGCCCACCCGGTGCTGCCGCTGCTCGACATCATGACCGCGCTCTTCGAGCAGCAGGACTGGGACGTCACCGGCCTGGCCGTGCGGCTCCTGGACGTGCCGCACCCGTGGGTGCGCGCGGCAGGGCGGCTCTTCTACGGCTTCTCGCTGCAGAACGAGGGTCGCGCCGAGGAGGCCGAGGCGACGCTGCGGGAGGCCGCGGAGCAGTTCCACGAGGTCGGCGACCTGTGGGGCCAGTCCTTCTGCTGCTCCGGGCTCGCCGACTACGCCCTGTGGCGCGGCGACGTCGACGACGCCGTCGCCCTGTGGGAGCGGGCCGTGGAGTTCGAGCAGCGGATGGGCGTCAACGCGGACGCACCCGACTACCGGGCCCGGATGATCGCCGCCCGCTACGCGGCCGCCGAGAGCGAGGAGGCCGTCACCGAGCTGGAGCAGCTGGTGGTGTCGGTCCGCGCGGGCGGCTCCTGGTCCCCACTGCTGGTCGCGCACAGCGCCCTGGCGGGCGCCTACCGCCGCACCGCCGTGCCCGAGCGCGGACTGATGCTGCTGGAGGAGGCGCTGGGCCTGGTCGACAACCGGCTGCACGGCCTGCCGCAGATGAAGTCGCTGCTGCTGACCGAGCTCGGCCTGTCACTGGGCGCGTGCGGCCGCCTGGACGAGGCCGAACGCGCCCACCTGGACGCGCTGCGCAACGCCGGGCAGTCCTACGACGGCCCGATCGTCGCGGCCGCGCTCCAGGGCTGCGCCGGGGCGACGCGACGAGCGCCGCCTACCTGCTCGGCGCGGCCCACGGCCAGCGTGGCGTCCCGGACCGCGCCAACCCCGAGGTGGCCGCCAACAGCGCGGCGGCCCGGGCCGCCCTCGGCGCGGCAGCCTTCGACGCCGCCTCGACCCGAGGCCGCTCGGCCTCACGCCAGGAGGTCCTGGCGTCCCTCGGCCTGGGCGACGTCCATCCCACCGGCTTCCGCCCCTCCGCCGGGACACCCTGAGCACCCCCGGAACGCGGCCCCCAGGCCGAGGGCCGGAGCCGAAGGGCCAAGGCCCGAACGCCTGGACCTGGAGGGGCCCGAGCCCGAAACGGCCGGAGCCCGAAGGTCAGGGCCCGAAGGTCAGGGCCAGAGGGTCAGGGCCGCCCGGAGGCGGGGCCTGTTACGACTCGGGGGCGGTGGGCATCGCCTTGAGGGCGCCGTCCAGGGCATCGAGCGCCACGCGCCAGGAGGCGTCCATCGGGCGGCCGAGCCGGAAGCGGCCGGCCGCCTCCAGGGTGACCCACCCGTGGAACGTGCCGCACAGGAGCCGGATGGCGTCCACCTCCGCGACAGTGTCCAGCGCGTAGCCGCGCAGCAGCGCGGCGCACGCCGCGACCACGCGGTGGCCGCCCTCGCTGTCCACGGGCAACTGCGTCGCCGCGTAGCGGCCGGGGTGGCCGAGGGCGAAGCCCCGGTACGCGTCCGCGAAGGCGACCAGCGCGTCGCGTCCGCCGCGCCCGGCCACCGCCTCCCCCAGCGCGTCGGCCAGCTCCGCCATGGCCAGCGCCGCGACCCGCTCCCGCAGCTCCGCCAGGTTCCGCAGGTGCGCATACAGGCTCGCGTCCGCGACGCCGAGGCGGCGCGCCACCGCCGCGACCGTCAGCCGGTCGAAGCCGGCCTCGTCGGCGAGGTCCGCCGCCGCGTGGGCGACCCGGTCCGCGGTCAGGCCCATTCGTGCCAAGAGCACTCCAAACTACAGTGAATAATCGTTTGCCTAGGACTCCTAGGAAAGCTTAGCGTCGAAGCCATGGAGAAGCTCACCGAACCCCGGATCCGCGCGTCCTTCGTGAACTGCAGCAAGGGCGAGGCCTCACGCCTGTACATCCCGCGCGACCTGGACGAGCGGCCCTTCGCCGACCTCGACTTCCTCGGCTGGCGCGACCCGGGCGCGCCCGACCGCTGCGCGCTCGTCGCCGAGCGACCCGACGGGGCGCTCGTCGGGATCACCCTGCGCTTCCCGCCGCCGCAGCGCGGGTTCCTCCAGCGCAGCCTCTGCTCGCTCTGCCTGACCACGCACCCGCGCAGCGGCGTCTCCCTGCTGACCGCCCGCCGCGCGGGCAAGGCCGGGCGGGAGGGCAACACCGTCGGGCTCTACATGTGCACCGACCTCGCCTGCCCGCTCTACGTCCGCGGCCTCAAGCAGGCCGAGCCGGGGGCCAGGTTCGAGGAGTCGCTCAGCCAGGAGGAGCAGGTCGACCGGCTGAACACCAAGCTCCACGCGTTCCTGGACGAGGTCCTGAAGTGCTGAACCCGTCAAAAGCCCGGCCTGAGCGGCGCTGAGACATATCTCTCGGCGCGGACCATCCAGGACTCGGCCGACAATAGGACCGTGCCCACCACGCTGGAAGCCCACCGCCGCGCCGACGCGTCTCCCTTCGTCGACCTCGACCGAGCGGAGTGGAGCGCGCTCCACGAGCGCACACCGCTCCCGTTGACCGCCGCCGAACTGGAACGGCTGCGCGGTCTCGGCGACGTCATCGACCTCCAGGAGGTCCAGGACGTCTACCTGCCGCTGTCACGACTGCTGAACCTGTACGTGACCGCGACCGGCGCGCTGCGAGGCGCGCTCAACGACTTCCTGGACAGCAACGAGCACACCCACACCCAGTCCGGCACGCCGTTCGTCATCGGCGTCGCCGGCTCCGTGGCCGTCGGCAAGTCCACGACGGCCCGCCTGCTCCAGGCCATGCTGGCCCGCTGGCCCGAGCACCCGCGCGTCGAGCTGGTGACCACGGACGGCTTCCTGCTGCCCAACGCCGAGCTGCGCCGCCGGGGCCTGATGTCCCGCAAGGGCTTCCCCGAGTCCTACGACCGCCGCGCGCTGACCCGCTTCGTCTCCGACGTGAAGTCCGGCAAGGCGGAGGTCACCGCCCCGGTCTACTCGCACCTGGTCTACGACATCGTCCCGGACGAGCGGCTGACGGTGCACCGGCCCGACATCCTCATCGTCGAGGGCCTGAACGTGCTGCAGCCCGCCCTGCCGGGGCAGGACGGGCGCACGCGGGTCGCGGTGGCGGACTTCTTCGACTTCTCGATCTACGTCGACGCCCGCGCCGACGAGATCGAGAAGTGGTACCTGGAGCGGTTCCGCAAGCTCCGGGAGACGGCGTTCCAGGACCCCGAGTCCTACTTCCGCCGCTACGCGGAGGTCCCCGAGGCCGAGGCGCTCGACTACGCGCGCCACCTGTGGCGCACGATCAACCGCCCCAACCTCGTCGAGAACGTCGCCCCGACCCGCGGCCGCGCGGACCTGGTCCTGCGCAAGGGCCCCGACCACAAGGTCCAGCGGGTCAGCCTCCGCAAGCTCTGAAAGCTCTGACGGCCGGCTCAGCCCTGCGGGGCCTGCGGCGGAGGCGGCGCGGCGTCGTAGGGCTGGTACGGCGCGGCCGCCTGCGGCAGCGACGCGTACGGAGCGGCGGCGTCGTACGGCTGCTGCGGCGCGCCCCCGCCCTGCGGCGGGATGTACATCTGCGGCGCGGCCGCGTCCGTGCTGCGCGACTTGCGCGACCGGAGGAAGTTGACCAGCAGCACCACCGGCAGGATGAATGCCTTGAAAACGATGAAGTACGTGCCGCCGGTGAAAATAAACGCCAGGTAGACGCCGTAACCGAGGAACGCGACACCCACGACGGCGTTGAAGATGCGCCAGCCCACCGTCTGCCCGCTGGAGTTCAGCGCGGCGATGACCAGCATGGCGATGCCGCTGATCAGCAGCAGGATGACATAGGTCGAGAAACCGGGCGAATTACTGAAATCTAGGTTCAAGGCGGGGCCCCCGTAAAAAGGAATCGGATAGCGTCGCGGACGCTATCCGATTCCCTGCCCGCCTGTCACGCCCTTACTGCTGGGCCTTGGCCTCCTCCGCCGCCAGCCGTACGCACAGGGCCACCGCCTCCATCGCCTCGCGCAGCTCCGTCAGCGACGGGTAGCTCGGCGCGATGCGGATGTGGTGGTCGCGCGGGTCGTGCCCGTAGGGGAACGCCGCGCCGGCCGGGGTCAGCGCGACGCCGGCCTCCTTGGCCAGCCGCACGACCTCCGCCGCGCAGCCGTCCGGCACCTCCAGGCTGACGAAGTACCCGCCGTCGGGACGGCTCCAGCGGGCGATCCCGCGCCCGCCGAGCTCCCGCTCCAGCACGTGCTCGACCGTCTCGAAGCGCGGCGCGAGCAGCGCGCGGTGCTTGGCCATGTGCCCGAGCACGCCGTCCGCGTCGCCGAAGAACCGGACGTGGCGCAGCTGGTTGACCTTGTCGGGGCCGATGGTCTGCTTGGCCATCAGCGCCTTCAGCCACTCGACGTTGGCCGTCGAGGAGCCGAAGAAGGCGACCCCGGCCCCGGCCAGCGAGATCTTCGAGGTGGACGCGAAGACGAACGCCCGGTCCGGGTTCCCGGCCAGCGCGCAGGCCGCCAGGATGTCCGCGAGCTCGGCACGCTCCTCGGTCAGGTCGTGGATCGCGTAGGCGTTGTCCCAGAAGATCCGGAAGTCCGGCGCGGCGGTCGTCATCGCCGCGAGGCGGCGCACGGTCTCGGCGCTGTAGACCTCACCGGAGGGGTTGCTGTACGCCGGGACGCACCAGATGCCCTTGACCCGCGGGTCCTCCGCGACGAGCCGCTCGACCTCGTCCATGTCCGGGCCCTCGCCCGTCAGCGCGACCGGCACCATGGTGATGCCGAAGCGCTCGCACAGCCCGAAGTGCCGGTCGTAGCCCGGCACCGGGCACAGGAAGACGACCTCGTCCTCCTCCACCCACCGGCGCGCGGCGCCGGGCACCGGCGAGAGCATCGCGTTCGCGATGACGTCGTGCATGATCTGCAGGCTCGCGTTGCCGAGCGCCAGCAGCTGCGCCTGCGGCACGCCGAGCAGCGGCGCGAAGATCCCGACCAGCTCGGGCAGGCCGGTGGCGCCGCCGTAGTTCCGGGTGTCCGTCCCGTCGGCGGCGAGGTAGTCCCCGGCCCCGGGCAGCTCCAGCATCCGGTTCGACAGGTTCAGCTGCTCCGGCGAGGGCTTGCCTCGCGTCAGATCCAGCTTCAGCCCCTTGGCCTGGAGCTGTGCGTACTCTTCACGAAGCGTCACTTTTTCGCCTTCCCTGTGGATGCACTGTCCAGGAGCGCGGGACTCTGCCCATATGCGGCTCCGCCGCGTGGCGCGACAAGCCACCCACATACGCATGGTCCCCGCTGAACAGGGCCATCCGCACAGGGTGGTTGCTCGCGCCCACGCGGCGGAGCCGCACATCGGCAGAGCCCCGCACCCCTGAGGTAGTGCAACTGAGCCTCAGCCCAAACGGTCACGCACTACGTTAGCGAGCCGCTCACAGACTGCCTGCGCCTGCTCATGGTTGGCCGCCTCGACCATGACGCGGACCAGCGGCTCAGTCCCCGAGGGACGCAGGAGGATGCGGCCGGTCTCGCCGAGCTCCGTCTCCGCCTCGGCGACAGCCGCGAGCAGCGCCTCGTCCTGCGACGCGCGGGACTTGTCCACGCCCTTGACGTTGATCATGACCTGCGGCAGCCGCGTCATCACGCCCGCCAGCTCCGCCAGCGGCTTGCCCGTCGCGGCGACGCGAGCCGCCAGCAGCAGGCCGGTCAGCGTGCCGTCGCCGGTCGTCGCGTGGTCCAGCAGGATCACGTGGCCGGACTGCTCGCCGCCGAGCGTGAAGCCGTGCTCCTTCATCGACTCCAGCACGTAGCGGTCGCCCACCGCGGTCTGGATCAGCTCGATGCCCTCGCGCTGGAGCGCCAGCTTGAAACCCAGGTTGGACATGACCGTCGCCACGACGGTGTCCTTGGCCAGCACGCCGGCCTCGCGCAGGGCCAGCGCCAGCACCGCGAGGATCTGGTCGCCGTCGATCTCGTTGCCCTCGCGGTCCACCGCGAGGCAGCGGTCGGCGTCGCCGTCGTGGGCGATGCCGAGGTCCGCGCCGTGCTCGAGGACGGCCGCGCGCAGCGGCCCCAGGTGCGTGGAGCCGACGCCGTCGTTGATGTTGAGGCCGTCGGGCTCGGCGCCGATGACGGCGAGCACCTCGGCGCCGGCCGCGCGGAACGCCAGCGGGGACGCGTGGGAGGCGGCACCGTGCGCGGCGTCGATGACGACCTTCAGGCCGTCCAGACGGTTCGGCATCGCGGCCAGCAGGTGGTGGACGTACCGGTCCAGGCCCGCCTCGTAGTCGCGGACGCGACCGACCGCGGCGCCGGTGGGGCGGGACCACTCCTCGGTACCGAAGCGCTCGTAGTGCGCCTCGATGGCGTCCTCGATCGCGTCGTCGAGCTTGTGGCCGCCCTTGGCCAGGAACTTCAGGCCGTTGTCGGGCATCGGGTTGTGACTGGCCGACAGCATCACGCCGAAGTCGGCGTTCAGCGCGTCCGTCAGGTAGGCGACGGCCGGGGTCGGCAGCACGCCGAGCCGCAGCACGTCCACGCCGGAGCTGGCGAGGCCGGCGACGACGGCGGCCTCCAGGAACTCGCCGGAGGCCCTCGGGTCCCGACCGACCACGGCCACCGGGCGGTGGCCCTCGAACGCGCCCAGATCGCCGAGCACGTGCGCGGCGGCGACGGACAGGCCCATCGCCATCTCCGCGGTCAGGTCCACGTTCGCGAGACCGCGAACGCCGTCGGTACCAAAGAGTCGTCCCACTGCTGAAGCCTTCCGGGTAATGCCGCGTATGCGCGTATGAACGAAACCACGCCCTGGGAACACAACCGTGCTCCCAGGGCGTGGCGAAAACCAGCTCCCCCAACGAATCGGTGGAGCAGGGTGCGACTAGCGCTTGCTGTACTGCGGCGCCTTGCGGGCCTTCTTGAGACCGGCCTTCTTGCGCTCGACCGCACGCGGGTCACGCGTCAGGAAGCCGGCCTTCTTCAGCGCCGGGCGGTTGGCGTCGATGTCGGCCTCGTTCAGGGCGCGGGCGACACCGAGACGCAGGGCGTAGGCCTGGCCGGAGATGCCGCCACCGTTGATGCGGGCGACGACGTCGTAGCGACCGTCGAGCTCAAGGATCTTGAAGGGCTCGTTCACGGTCTGCTGGTGCACCTTGTTGGGGAAGTACTCCTCCAGGGTGCGACCGTTGATCTTCCACTGGCCGGTGCCGGGGACGATGCGCACGCGGGCGATCGCCTCCTTGCGGCGACCCAGGCCGGCGCCCGGAAGGGCCTCGCCGAAGCGGGAGGGAAGGGACTCGCTGGTGTACTCGGTCTCCTCGACCTCGAAGGTCTCCTCGACCTCGAGGGGGAGCTCAGCAGTGGTCTCGGCCACGGTTGTCCTCTGTTCTTCTCGTCAGATTTGGGGTGTGGCCGGTCTTACTGAGCGACCTGGGTGATCTCGAACGCCACCGGCTGCTGCGCAGCGTGGGGGTGCTGGTCGCCCGAGTACACCTTCAGCTTCGAGAGCATCTGACGACCCAGGGAGTTCTTCGGGAGCATGCCCTTGATGGCCTTCTCGACGGCCTTCTCCGGGTTCTTGTCCATCAGCTCGTCGTAACGCACGGAGCGCAGACCGCCCGGGTAACCCGAGTGGCGGTAGGCCATCTTCTGGGTCTTCTTGTTCCCGGACAGGTGCACCTTGTCCGCGTTGACGATGATGACGAAGTCACCCATGTCAAGGTGCGGCGCGTACACCGGCTTGTGCTTGCCCCGCAGAAGGGAGGCGGCCTGAGAGGCCAGACGGCCGAGGACAACGTCCTGGGCGTCAATGACGAGCCACTGACGCTGGACGTCGCCGGGCTTGGGGCTGTACGTACGCACGGTCGTAGCCTTCGCTTTTCAGTGAGTGTGTGCCTGACAGGACCAACAGGACGATCGGAACAGCCTCTGCCTCGGACCCGGACGCAATCGGGTGATCGAAGCCGCCGCTCATCGGCCTGGCGGACCGGCGTACCGACCTCTCACGTGAGATAGAGCGAGCCAATACGCACAACGAACTCGCAGAATACCGGCACTGCGCCGGGCGGGTCAAAACGCCGCCCACACGCCGTGCGGTTATCCACAAGCTGTGCACCAGTCTACGTCCCGGTTCAGCGTTCGCGTGCCACCCGCTTCTCGTCCCAGACCGGCTCGGGGGCCTCGTAGACCCGGCCGTCCTGGCCGAAGACCAGGAAACGGTCGAAGGAGCGGGCGAACCAGCGGTCGTGCGTGACGGAGAGCACGGTGCCGTCGAAGGCCTCCAGGCCCTCCTGCAGCGCCTCGGCGCTCTCCAGGTCCAGGTTGTCCGTGGGCTCGTCCAGCAGCAACGCCGTCGTGCCCGACAGCTCCAGGCGCAGGATCATCAACCGGGCCTGCTGGCCGCCGGAGAGGTTCTCGAAGCGGACCGCCTCCTGGTGATGGAGCTCATAGCGGCGCAGCACGCTCATCGCCGCCTTGCGGTCCAGCGCGTGCTCGGACTCGAGGATCTCCCGCGCGGTGCGGCCGTGCAGCTCCGGGTGGGCGTGGGTCTGCGCGAAGTGGCCGGGCACGACGCGGGCGCCGAGCTTGAAGGCACCCGTGTGCCTGACCGGCTCGCCCGCGACCAGCCGCAGGAAGTGCGACTTGCCGGAGCCGTTGGAGCCCAGCACCGCGACCCGCTCGCCGTAGTAGACCTCCAGGTCGAACGGCTTCATCAGCCCGGTGAGCTCCAGTTTCTCGAAGGTGAACGCCCGCACGCCGGTGCGCCCGCCCTTGAGCCGCATCGTCACCGCCTGCTTGCGCGGCGGCTCCGGCGGCGGCCCGGCCTCCTCGAACTTGCGCAGCCGGGTCTGCATCGCCGAGTAGCGCGAGGCCATGTCGGGCGAGCGCTTCGCGAACTCGCGCAGCTCCACCACCAGCTTCTTCAGCTGCGTGTGCTTCTCGTCCCAGCGACGGCGCAGCTCCTCGAAGCGGGCGAAGCGCTCCTCGCGGGCCTCGTGGTAGGTGGCGAAACCGGCGCCGTGCACCCAGATCTCGCTGCCGTCGACGCCCACCTCGACGCTGACGATCTTCTTGGCGGCGTTGTTGAGCAGCTCGCGGTCGTGCGAGATGAAGAGCACCGTCTTGCGGGTCTCCTTCAGCTGCTCCTCCAGCCAGCGCTTGCCCGGCACGTCGAGGTAGTTGTCCGGCTCGTCCAGCAGCAGCACCTCGTCCGGGCCGCGCAGCAGCGACTCCAGCACCAGGCGCTTCTGCTCGCCGCCGGAGAGCGTGTTCAGCGCCCGCCACTGCGCCCGCTCGTAGGAGGTCCCCAGAGCGGCCATGGTGCAGACGTCCCAGACGGTCTCGTAGTCGTAGCCGCCCGCGTCCGACCAGTCGGCCAGCGCCTGCGCGTAGGCGAGCTGCGTCTCCTCGTCCTCCTGCGTCATCATCGCCAGCTCGGCCGCGTCCACGGCCCGCGCGGCGTTCTTGACCTCGGTGGGCGCGACGGAGACCAGCAGGTCGCGCACCGAGGCGTCCGGCGCGAGCGGCGCCTCGGCGCCGTCGTCCTGCTGCCTGGCCTCGCGGCCGGTGGTGCCGACGAACTGGCGCATCACGCCGAGCCCGCCGCTGACGGTGACCGAGCCGCCGTGCGGCTTCAGGTCGCCCGCGATCAGGCGCAGCAGCGTGGTCTTGCCGGCGCCGTTGGCGCCCACCAGCGCGACGGCCGCGCCCTCTCCGACCCGGAAGGACGCGTCGCCGAACAGCACCCGTCCGTCCGGCAGGTAGTACTCCAGGTGCGAAATCTCGACGTGTCCCATGAGCAGCGATTCTCGCTCCCGCGCGGGCCCGGTCCAAACCCGTTTTTCTGCACCCGGGCCCGCACCCAGTACGATTCCGCCGCATGACGACAGGGTCTGGGCAGGACCGTCAGAACACACCGCTCCCCCGACGCGACAAGCAGGCGCACGGACGGATACCCACGCAGTACTCGCCCGGTAGCGGCAGGCTCCGTGCGGCAGCGAAGAGCGCGCTGCGCAGCAGCGCCGTCCGCGTCCGCCCGGGAGCGCCGACCCCGCCCACACCCGAGCCGCAGCAGGGCGCGCCGAGCCGCGCCGGTGGCCGCACCGCCACGGCCTTCGCGATCCGCCCCGGCAGCCCCGAGGACGGCACCCAGGCACCCGACCTGGACGAGCTGACCCAGCCCTACGCGGCGAACACCGTGCGGCGCAGACGCTTCCGACGCCGCACCCTCGCCCTGGGCGCGGCCGTCGTCCTCCTCGCCGGTGGCACGGCCACGGCGCTGGCCCTCGACGCCGGCCACGGCAAGCCCCACACCACCGCAGCGGCCCCCGCGACCCGGCCGGCCGCCGCGCCGACGACGCCCTCGGCGGTGCCCTCCGCCGTCCCTTCGGCGCAGCCGACCCCCAGCCCCACGCTGATCGACCCCGTCACGCTGCTCTCCAGCGCCGCGACCGACAAGGCGCCGCTCAGCGCGGCCACGCTCTTCCCCGGCAAGAACATCACCGTCAACGGCCATTCCTACACCCAGGCGCTGACAGCGACCTCGCCCTGCGCGGCGGCCGCCTCACCCGCGCTCGTGGGCGTACTGGCGAAGAACGGCTGCCAGGGCGTCTTCCGCGCCACCTACGGCAACGGCCAGGCGGAGGTGACGGTCGGCATCGCCGTCTTCGACAACGCCGCCCAGGCCGACGCGGTGAAGGCGGCGGCGACGACCGGCAACATCGCCTCCCTCTTCGGCGGCGCGGTGAAGCCCTTCTGCCAGAAGGAGGTCTGCCGGATCTCGGTCAACGCCGTCGGCCGGTACGCCTACTTCACCGTCGCCGGCTACCCCACGGGCAAGCCGGTCCCTGCGAACGACACCGTCGCCCTGACGGCGAGCAACGACCTCGCGTCACTCGCCTTCCAGGACCTGGCCGACCGCGGCCGCTCCGAGCTGCCTCACTGACCACCCGGACTGCTGCTTCCGAGAACCCGCAGACGCCGGGCGGCACGGTTCCGCTCGGCGAGCAGCTCGTCGGCCGGGTAGCCGACCTCTTCGAGCGTGAGCCCGTAGGGACGGACCACGTTGACGGCGGAGTTGCGCTCGCCGCCCGCGAGCACCTCCGCCGGGAAGTCCAGCGGTCGCTGACCGCCGCCGACCAGCAGCATCGAGCCCACCAACGCGCGCACCATGTTGTGGCAGAACGCGTCCGCGCGGACCGTGCCGATCACCAGACCGGGAACGCCGGGGCCGAGCAGCGCGTCGCCCTCGGTGCGCTGCCAGGAGAACTCCAGCAGCTCGCGGATGGTCGTCGCGCCCTCGCGCTTCTTGCAGTACGCGGCGAAGTCGTGCTCCCCGATCAGCCGTCGCGCGGCCTCGTTCATGAGCTCCACGTCCAGCGGGCGGTCGTGCCAGAGCACGTGCCCGCGCCGCAGCGGGTCGACGCCGCCCTGGGTGTCGCAGATGCGGTAGGCGTAGCGCCGCCAGATCGCGCTGAACCGCGCGTCGAAGCCGCCGGGAGCCACGGACAGCCGCCATACCCGGACGTCGCCGGGCAGCCGCCCGGCGAGGCGGCGCAGCAGCTTCTCGCCCTCGGTCGTCCACAGGTCTGTGGGCAGATCCACGTGCGCCACCTGTCCGCGCGCGTGCACGCCCGCGTCGGTGCGCCCGGCCACCGTGAGCGGGAACACCTCCCGCGTCCGCGTGACGACGCCGATGGCCTCCTCCAGCTCCTGCTGGACCGTCCGCCGCCCGTTCTTCTGCCGCGCCCAGCCCGAGAACTCCGCGCCGTCGTACGACAGGTCCAGCCGGATGCGGACCAAGCCGTCGGCGGGACCGTCCTTACGGGGCTCTGTCGATGTCCCAGCTTCTTCGCAGCTCATCACGTTCCTCTGAGTCGAAAAACGGACCCGCCCCCAGAACTGGGAACGGGTCCGTCGTGGATCACGCGGGAGGATTACTCCGCCGCGGTCTCCTCCGTCTTCGCGGCGACCTTGGTCGCGGCCTCGGCCTCGCCGACGGCCTCCTGGGCCACGGTCAGGCCCTCGACCAGCTCGATGACGGCCATGGGCGCGTTGTCGCCACGGCGGTTACCGATCTTGGTGATGCGGGTGTAGCCACCCGGACGGTTCGCGTAACGCGGGCCGATCTCGGTGAAGAGGGTGTGCAGAACCGCGATGTCGGTGATGGTCTTGCGGACCTCACGGCGGTTGTGCAGGTCACCCTTCTTGGCCTTGGTGATCAGCTTCTCCGCGTACGGACGCAGACGGCGGGCCTTGGCCTCCGTCGTGGTGATGCGGCCGTGCTGGAACAGCTCACGGGCCAGACCGGCGAGCAGCAGACGCTCGTGGGACGGGCCGCCGCCGAGGCGGGCACCCTTGGCGGGCTGAGGCATGGTGTCTCCTTCAATATCCGGCGTCGGCCGTGTGAGGAACCGGGCCGGGCGTACGGACAGTGCGCCCGCACGACTTAGACATACAGCTCACAAGAGTACGGGACCGCCGGAGCGGTCCCGTACCCGAGGTGACTCAGCGAGACGTCAGTCTCAGTACTGCTCGGTCTCCGCGAAGCCCGTGTCGTCGTCGTCGGCGCCGAAGGCGTCGGCGGCGGCGGTCGGGTCGAATCCGGGCGGGCTGTCCTTGAGGGCCAGGCCCATGCCGGCCAGCTTCGCCTTGACCTCGTCGATCGACTTCGCACCGAAGTTGCGGATGTCGAGCAGGTCGGCCTCGGAGCGGGCGACGAGCTCACCCACGGTGTGGATGCCCTCGCGCTTGAGGCAGTTGTAGGAGCGGACCGTGAGCTCCAGCTCCTCGATCGGCAGCGCCAGGTCAGCGGCCAGGGCGGCGTCCGTCGGGGACGGGCCCATGTCGATGCCCTCGGCGTCGAGGTTGAGCTCGCGCGCCAGGCCGAAGAGCTCGACCAGGGTCTTACCGGCCGACGCCATGGCGTCACGCGGACGCATGGCCGGCTTGGTCTCGACGTCGACGATCAGCTTGTCGAAGTCGGTGCGCTGCTCGACACGGGTGGCCTCGACCTTGTAGGTGACCTTCAGCACGGGGCTGTAGATCGAGTCGACCGGGATACGGCCGATCTCCTGGCCGGACTGCTTGTTCTGCACGGCGGAGACGTAGCCGCGACCGCGCTCGACGGTCAGCTCCATCTCCAGCTTGCCCTTGCCGTTGAGCGTGGCGAGGACGAGCTCGGGGTTGTGCACCTCGACACCGGCCGGCGGCGCGATGTCGGCGGCGGTGACCAGACCCGGGCCCTGCTTGCGCAGGTACATCACGACCGGCTCGTCGTGCTCCGAGGAGACGACCAGCTGCTTGATGTTGAGGATCAGGTCGGTGACGTCCTCCTTGACGCCCGGCACGGTGGTGAACTCGTGCAGCACGCCGTCGATCCGGATGCTGGTGACAGCGGCGCCCGGGATCGAGGAGAGGAGGGTGCGACGGAGAGAGTTGCCGAGGGTGTAGCCGAAGCCCGGCTCCAGCGGCTCGATGACGAACCGGGAACGGAACTCGTCCACGACCTCTTCGGTCAGCGTGGGACGCTGAGCGATCAGCATGAGGTGAATCCTCCAGATAGATCTTCGGCACCCACTATTTGATGCCGACGAAAGCAAGGATACGGCCTCTGAATGAACCAGAGACCGTATCCCGAGAGCAGACGCACCAAAGCGCGTCAGACGCGACGGCGCTTCGGCGGGCGGCAGCCGTTGTGCGGGACGGGGGTGACGTCCTGGATGGAGCCGACCTCCAGGCCGGTGGCCTGGATGGAGCGGATCGCGGTCTCACGACCGGAGCCCGGGCCCTTGACGAAGACGTCGACCTTGCGCATGCCGTGCTCCTGCGCGCGGCGAGCAGCGGCCTCGGCGGCCATCTGCGCGGCGAACGGGGTCGACTTGCGGGAGCCCTTGAAGCCGACGTGGCCCGAGGACGCCCAGGCGATCACGTTGCCGGACGGGTCCGTGATCGAGACGATCGTGTTGTTGAACGTGCTCTTGATGTGGGCGTGCCCGTGAGCGACGTTCTTCTTCTCCTTGCGGCGGATCTTCTTCGCGCCGGCAGCCTGACGGCCCTTGGGAGGCATAAGCTGATTTCTCCTACTGAGGTGGTCGGTCCGCTAGCCCAGCGGGCCGGATTAAGTCCGGTGTGTGGGGCGGACTACTACTTCTTGCCCGGCTTCTTCTTGCCGGCAATCGCGCGACGCGGGCCCTTGCGGGTACGCGCGTTGGTGTGGGTGCGCTGACCGCGGACCGGAAGGCCACGGCGGTGACGCAGACCCTCGTAGCAGCCGATCTCGACCTTGCGGCGGATGTCGGCGGCGACGGCACGGCGGAGGTCACCCTCGACCTCGAAGTTCGCGTCCACGAACTTCTGCAGCGCGACGAGGTCGTCCTCGGTGATGTCGCGGACACGGATGTCCGGGTTCACACCGGTCTCCGCCAGCGCCTTCTTCGCGAGGGTGCGGCCGATGCCGTAAACGTAGGTGAGGGCGATCTCGATCCGCTTCTCGCGGGGGAGATCAACGCCACTGAGGCGTGCCATGAATCTGGCTCCTGTTGTTTCCTCGGAGGTCTGACGAAACGCCTACCCGTTCAGCTCCCGCTGATCGAGCCCCGGCCTCCGACCGGGGGTGGCAGTCCGCACGTTCTGCAGTGAGAACGAGGGATCGGGCGTCCCGTTTCATGTTGTTTTTCGCGTCGCGCGAAGAGTTACGACCCGTACAGGGGGTGAAATCAGCCCTGGCGCTGCTTGTGGCGCAGGTTCTCGCAGATCACCATGACCCGGCCGTGACGGCGGATCACCTTGCACTTGTCGCAGATCTTCTTGACGCTCGGCTTGACCTTCATCTGACTGTCAATCTCCGGGTCTGGATCTGCTGGTTACTTGTACCGGTAGACGATGCGACCGCGGGTCAGGTCGTACGGGCTGAGCTCGACGACGACCCGGTCGTCCGGAAGGATGCGGATGTAGTGCATGCGCATCTTGCCGCTGATGTGCGCGAGAACCTTGTGACCGTTCTGCAGCTCCACCTTGAACATCGCATTCGGCAGAGACTCGATCACGGTGCCCTCGATCTCGATGGCGCCTTGCTTCTTGGCCATAATCCTGCGGGATTGCCTTCCGGAATCGACTACCGTAGTCGGCACTCACGCAGGGATCCCGAGGATCCATCCTCCGCCTTACCGGGCGAGGACGTGCGAAAGCAAGCTACGAGTGAGCCGACACAGCAGTCTACGCCAGCGGGCAAGTGAACGCGAAATCAGCCCGGCGGCCGTGCTCAGCCCAACGGCTGTGCTCAACCCAACGGATCTGGCGCGATCTCCACACCGAGCTCGGCCAGCTTGGCCTTGCCGCCGTCGAAGGCGGTGAGCACGAAGGGGCCGTCCTCCGTCAGCGCGACGGAGTGCTCCCAGTGCGAGGACCAGGTGCCGTCGTTGCTGACGACCGTCCACTCGTCCGCGAGGGTGTGGGTCTTCGGGGTGCCGAGCGTGATCATCGGCTCGATGGCGATGCAGAAGCCCGGGACCAGCTTCATGCCGCGCCCCCGACGCCGGTCGACGTAGTTCAGCAGGTGCGGGTCCATGTGCATGGCCGAGCCGATGCCGTGGCCGCCGTAGTCCTCGACGATGCCATACTTGCCACGCGGCGGCAGCGGCTGACGGCGGATGTAGCCCTCGATGCCGCGGCTGATGTCGGAGAGACGGTTGTTCTTCTTCACCTGCGCGATGCCGGCCCACATGGAACCCTCGGTGGTCGCGCTCAGTGCGTGCAGCTCCGGGGCGTGGCCGCCGCCGACGAAGACGGTGACGGCGGCGTCGCCGTGCCAGCCGTCGACGATCGCGCCGCAGTCGATGGAGATCATGTCGCCGTCGTTCAGCACCCGCTCGCCGGGGATGCCGTGGACGACCTCCTCGTTGACGGAGGCGCAGATCACACCGGTGAAGCCGTGGTAGCCGAGGAAGTTGGACTTGGCGCCGTGGCCCTCGATGACCTTCTTGGCGATGGCGTCGAGCTCACCCGTGGTGACGCCGGGGACGGCCGCCTCGCTCGCCGCCTTCAGCGCCTCGGCCACGATCAGCCCGGCCTCCCGCATCTTCGCGATCTGCTCGGGCGTCTTGATCTCAACCATGCACTCTTCCCGCTCTCCTCAACCAGAGGCCCCAACGGCTGCATCATCCACAAAACAGCGCCGCGGCCGTGACATCCCTCCAGGGTGTCACGGCCGCGGCCCTGAGGCGAAACTCAGTCGTTCGCGTTCTCCCGCAGCGCGGCGATCGCGCGCTCGGTGACCTCGTCGACCTTGCCGAGGGCCGAGATCGTGGTGACCAGGCCCTGCTTGGCGTAGTACTCGATGATCGGCTCGGTCTCCGTGTGGTAGACCTCCAGCCGGGTGCGGACGGTCTCCTCGGAGTCGTCCGAACGCTGGTAGAGCTCGCCGCCGCAGACGTCGCAGACGCCCTCGGCGGCCGGTGCGTTGTACAGCACGTGGAAGATGTGCCCGCTGTCGTTGCGGCACAGGCGGCGGCCCGCGATGCGGCGGACCACCTCGTCCTCGGGGACCTCCAGGTCCAGCACGCCGTCGAGGGCGATGCCGAACTCCCCCAGGATCTCGTCCAGCGCGACGGCCTGCGCGGTGTTGCGCGGGAAGCCGTCCAGCAGGAAACCGTTCTCCGCGTCGGACTGCTGAAGGCGGTCCTTCACCATCGCGATGGTGACCTCGTCGGGTACCAGCTTGCCCGTGTCCATGATGCTCTTCGCGAGGCGGCCGAGCTCGGTGCCCTGCGAGATGTTGGCGCGGAACAGGTCGCCGGTGGACACGTGCGGGATGGACAGGGTCTTGGCCAGCAGCGCAGCCTGAGTACCCTTCCCGGCCCCCGGGGGTCCGACGAGAACGATACGCATCAGCGGAGGAACCCTTCGTAGTTGCGCTGCTGGAGCTGGCTCTCGATCTGCTTCACAGTTTCAAGGCCGACACCCACAACGATGAGGATGCTCGTGCCGCCGAACGGGAAGTTCGAAGACGCCGAGAACAGCCCGAGTGCGATCAGGGGCACCAGGGCGATGATGCCCAGGTAGAGCGAGCCCGGCCAGGTGATCCTGGTCAGCACATAGTTCAGGTATTCCGCCGTCGGGCGGCCGGCCCGGATGCCCGGGATGAAACCACCATACTTCTTCATGTTGTCGGCGACTTCTTCGGGGTTGAAGGAGATGGCCACGTAGAAGAAGGCAAAGAAGACAATCAGGACGAAGTAGACCGCCATGTAGAGCGCGCTGTCGGTGTTCTTCGCGAGGTTCTGTTCGATCCACTCACCCCAGCCCTTCTGGGTCGCGCCGCTGAGCTGCACGACCAGTGCCGGGATGTAGAGCAGCGAGCTCGCGAAGATGACGGGGATCACACCCGCCTGGTTCACCTTGAGCGGGATGTAGGTCGAGGTGCCACCGTAGGCGCGGCGACCGATCATGCGCTTGGCGTACTGCACCGGGACCCGGCGCTGGGCCTGCTCGACGAAGACCACCAGGCCGACCATGGCCAGACCCATCGCGATGACGATGAAGAAGGTCAGCCAGCCCTTGCTCGCCTTGATGCTCCACAGCTGCGACGGGAACTGCGCCGCGACCGAGGTGAAGATGAGGATCGACATGCCGTTGCCGATGCCGCGGTCGGTGATCAGCTCACCCAGCCACATGATGACGGTGGTACCGGCGGTCATCGTGATGACCATGGTGGCGACGGTGAAGACCGACTGGTTCGGGACGACGGTGTTGCCGGAGCAGGCGTTGCCGAAGAGCGCGCCGTTCTGGGCGGTGGCGGAGATCGCGGTCGCCTGGAGGATCGCGAGCGCGATCGTCAGGTAACGGGTGTACTGCGTGATCTTCGCGGTGCCGGCCTGGCCCTCCTTCTTGAGGGCGTCCAGGCGCGGGATCACCACGGTCAGCAGCTGCAGGATGATGCTCGACGTGATGTACGGCATGATCCCGAGCGCGAAGATCGTGATCTGGAGCAGCGCACCACCCGAGAACAGGTTCACCAGGCCGAGCAGCTGGTTGCCGCCGCCCTTGTTCATGGTGGTCAGACACTGCTGCACGCCCGCGTAGTTCACGCCCGGCACAGGGATGTGCGCGCCCATCCGGAACACGACCATGATGCCCAGCGTGAACAGCAGCTTCTTGCGCAGGTCGGGCGTCTTGAACGCCCGGGCGAACGCGGTGAGCACGGGGCCTCCTGCTGCTCCCGGCCTACTGCGGCGGGAGGGACGGTGGATCAGGGGGGCGCCGCCCGGGTGGTCGCGCTGTCGCGCGCTTGTACCGAGACGGGGGGCCAACCTACAAGTGGACTCCACGGACTCTAACAGCCAGTGGCGTCACGAAAGAAGCACGGAACCCTGGCGGGCTAGGGCCAGTTCCTCTGCTGACGACCTTTGCCCGGGCAGGACGTGCGGTCTTGTCCGATCTGTCCACCATCGGGATCCCGTTAGGGGTAATTGAGCCGTGAATTGCCCATGAACAGCGACTCACGCCGCACACTGGCACATCCCGGACTGGTAGACAGGACGCCGTCCGGGGGACGGCCAATCGAACGACCGAGGCTCTCTTTGCTGTTGCGACGACTCCGGCGCACGCCTGTCTGGCTCCCGCCCGCCCTGCTCGCGCTCCTGCTGGGCTTCTGGCATCTCGGCCGCCCGGTGCTCTGGCGCGACGAGCTGGCCAGCTGGAGCGCGGCGAGCCGCAGCGTCACCCATCTGTGGGGCCTGCTGGGCAACGTCGACGCCGTCTCCGGCACGTACTACCTCTTCCTGCACGCCTGGACCGCGCTCTTCGGCGACTCCGCCGTGTCGTTGCGCACCCCCAGCGTGCTGGCCACCGCACTGGCCGCGGGGCTCACGGCGGCACTGGGCAAGCGCCTGTTCACCGCCCGCGTCGGCCTGTGGGCGGGGCTCCTGTTCACGCTCGTCCCGGCGGTCCTGCGGTACGCGCAGGAGGCGCGCTCCTACGGGATGGTCACCGCGGCGGCCCTGCTGGCCACCTGGCAGCTGGTCCGCGTCCTGGACTGCAAGCCCGAGTGGTCGCCGCGCAGGATGCGCCTGGAGTGGCTCGGCTACGCGGGCGCCATGGTCCTGACGGGCCTGCTGCACCTGGTCGCCCTCGGTGTCCTCACGTCACACCTGTGGCTGGTCTGGACGCGCCGGCGGCGGGCGCTGCGCGGCTTCGTGCCCGCGGCGGTGCTGGCCCTGCTGCTGCTGTCGCCGCTTCTGGTCGCCGGGCAGGACGAGTCCGGCCGGCAGATCAACTGGATCCAGCGCCCGGACCTGGCCGCGTTCTCGGGCATGCTCCACGACCTGACCTTCTCCTGGCCGGTCAGCATCGCGCTGTCGCTGCTGGCCCTCGTGGGCTGCACCCGGCGCGAGGGGCTGCGCTACCTGCCGGTGCCGGTCCTGCCGGTCGTCGCGATCTGGATCGCCTCCCAGGGGAGCAACTCCTACTGGGTCGAGCGCTACCTGCTCTTCACCGTCCCGCTGTGGACGATCCTGGCGGCCGCGGGCGCGGAGCGCCTCCCGTGGTCCCGCTGGACCGCACCGGCGGCGGTCGTCCTGGTCGCCGCGCTGGCCGCCCCCGGTCTTTCGGCCCAGAGCCAGACGTGGTCCCACACCGGCACGGACTGGCGCGGTGCCGCGCACGTCATCGGCGCGCAGTACCACCCGGGCGACGCGGTGGTCCCGCAGCGCGGCGGCGCGGCGGTCTACATGCTCGACCTGGGCCTCGACTACTACCTCCCCGCGGGTGTCCACCCCACGGACCTGTTCGTCGCACGGAGCGCGGTCGCACGGAACGACCTCATGGTCACGGAGTGCCCCCACCCCGCGGCCTGCCTGAACGGCGCCCCGCGCGTCTGGGTCGTCACCTTCGGCCACGCGACCGACCCCCTGAGCGGCCTCCCCAAGGCCCAGCAGAGCGCACTGCGCGCCCACTATGTCGTGGACCGCGTCGCGTACGTGAAGGGCCTGACGCTGGGACTGCTCACGGCGCGCTGAGAGCTCCGCCGCCAGAACGACGCTCGCCAAGAACGCCAAGAACAACGGCCGAGAACGACGGCCGAGAACAACGGCCGAGAACGACGGCCGAGAACGACGAAGGCCCGGTCCCCCTTGCGGGGAACCGGGCCTTCGTACGTGATCGTCAGCGACGAGCTCAGATGAGCTCGGTCACCGTGCCGCCGGCGGCGGTGATCTTCTCGGCGGCGGAGCCGGAGACGGCGTCAACCGCCACCTGCAGCGCCACGGAGATCTCGCCGGTGCCCAGGACCTTGACGAGCGAGTTCTTGCGAACCGCGCCCTTCGCGATCAGGTCCTCGACCGTGACCTCGCCACCCTGCGGGTAGAGCGCGGCCAGCTTGTCGAGGTTCACGACCTGGAACTCGACACGGAACGGGTTCTTGAAGCCCTTCAGCTTCGGCAGACGCATGTGGAGGGGCATCTGCCCACCCTCGAAGCGTGCCGGAACCTGGTAACGGGCCTTCGTACCCTTGGTACCACGACCAGCGGTCTTACCCTTGGACGCCTCACCACGACCCACACGGGTCTTGGCGGTCTTGGCGCCCGGGGCGGGCCGCAGGTTGTGGATCTTCAGCGGGTTCTGCTCCGCCATCTCAGTCCACCTCCTCGACCGTGACGAGGTGGCGGACGGTGTGGGCCATCCCGCGGATCTCGGGACGGTCCTCCTTCACGACCACGTCGTGCATGCGCTTGAGACCAAGCGAACGCAGGGTGTCACGGTGGTTCTGCTTGCTACCGATGTAGGACTTGACCTGGGTGATCTTCAGGCGAGCCATTACGCAGCCCCCTGCCCAGCAGCCCGGGCGCGCAGCAGCGCGGCCGGAGCGACGTCCTCCAGCGGCAGACCACGACGGGCGGCGATCTCCTCGGGGCGCGAAAGGCCCTTCAGCGCGGCCACGGTCGCGTGGACGATGTTGATCGCGTTGTCGGAGCCCAGGGACTTCGACAGGATGTCGTGCACGCCGGCGCACTCGAGCACGGCGCGCACCGGACCACCGGCGATGACGCCGGTACCCGGGGAAGCCGGCTTGAGCAGGACGACGCCCGCGGCCTTCTCGCCCTGGATGGGGTGAGGGATGGTGCCCTGGATACGGGGGACCTTGAAGAAGTGCTTCTTGGCCTCCTCAACACCCTTGGCGATGGCGGCCGGCACCTCCTTGGCCTTGCCGTAACCGACACCCACGGTGCCGTCACCGTCGCCCACCACGACCAGCGCGGTGAAGGAGAAGCGACGACCACCCTTGACAACCTTGGCGACACGGTTGATCGCTACGACGCGCTCGACGTAAGCGGTCTTCTCGACGACGGCGCCGCCGTCACGACCGTCACGCTTACGGTCACGCCGCTCGCCACCGCCGGTGCCGCCGCCGGCGCCGCTACCGCGGCGCTGGGGTCCAGCCATTGGATTTACCTCTCTCGTTTACGTCCGTCAGCCTGTGGCCAGCGGGTCAGAAGTCCAGACCGGCCTCGCGGGCGGCGTCCGCCAGGGCCGCGATGCGGCCGGCGTACTGGTTGCCCGCGCGGTCGAACACGACCTGCTCGATACCGGCAGCCTTGGCGCGCTCGGCGACCAGGGCTCCGACCTTCTTGGCCTGCTCGGTCTTGTCAGCCTCGTTGCCCTTGATGGACACGTCGAGGGTGGACGCCGAAGCCAGGGTGTGGCCCGCGAGGTCGTCGATCACCTGCGCCACGATGTGGCGGTTGGACCGGGAGACCACGAGGCGCGGACGAACCGGAGTACCGGAGACGCGCTTGCGGACGCGGATGGCGCGGCGCTTGCGGGCGGCGGCCTTGTAGCCGTTGCCCTTGCCGATCTTCACACCGACAGTCATGGGTTACTTACCACTCTTTCCGACCTTGCGGCGGATGACCTCGCCCGCGTACTTGACGCCCTTGGCCTTGTACGGGTCGGGCTTGCGCAGCTTGCGGATCTTCGCGGCGACCTCGCCGACCTTCTGCTTGTCGATGCCGTCCACGTGGAACTTGGTCGGCGACTCGACCACGAAGGAGATGCCCTCCGGGGCCGGGACCAGGATCGGGTGGCTGTAGCCGAGCTGGAACTCCATGTCGGAGCCCTTCGCCGCGACACGGTAACCAACACCGCTGATCTCGAGCGACTTGCGGTATCCCGCGGTCACGCCGGTGATCATGTTCGCCACCAGCGTGCGGGTCAGGCCGTGCAGGGCCTTCGACATGCGCTCGTCGTTCGGGCGGGAGACGACAACGGTGCCGTCCTCAGCCTTCTCGATCTCGATCGGCGCGGCGACGGCGTGGGTGAGGGAGCCCTTGGGGCCCTTCACCGAGACCGTGCGGCCATCGATGGTGACGTCCACGCCGGCGGGAACCGGGATGGGCAGCCGTCCAATGCGAGACATTGCTGTACCTCCGTTTCCCTTAGTTACCAGACGTAGGCGAGGACTTCCCCACCCACGCCCTTCTTGGCAGCCTGCTGGCCGGTGAGCAGACCCTGCGACGTGGAGATGATCGCCACGCCCAGGCCGCCGAGCACCTTCGGCATAGCGGTGGACTTGGTGTAGACCCGCAGACCCGGCTTCGAGATCCGCTTGATGCCCGCGATCGAGCGCTCACGGTTCGGGCCGAACTTCAGGTCGATGGTCAGCTTCTTGCCGACCTCGCCCTCGCTCGGGTCCTCGACCTTCCAGGAGGTGATGTAACCCTCCTGCTTGAGGATCTCAGCGATGTGAGTCTTGATCTTCGAGTGGGGCATCACGACGGAGTCGTGGTAGGCCGAGTTCGCGTTTCGCAGACGCGTCAGCATGTCTGCGATCGGGTCGGTCATGGTCATGATGGCCTGTGGCCTCTCTCACCGTGGTTTCCGCGCGCCTCGTTTGCAGAAGGGGCACGGGACCTGCGGTGTAGTAAGAAATTCGGGGCAGCGCGGGCCCCGACCTCCAAAGGTTACAGGAGGCCGGGAGCCCGGCTGTTCCGAGGTTGCTTACCTCAGGGCTTCTGGAGGATTACCAGGAGCTCTTGGTCACGCCCGGCAGCTCGCCGCGGTGCGCCATCTCACGAAGGCAGACACGGCAGAGGCCGAACTTGCGGTACACGGAGTGCGGACGGCCGCAGCGCTGGCACCGGGTGTAACCCCGGACGCCGAACTTCGGCTTACGCTCCGCCTTGGCGATCAGCGCCTTCTTCGCCATGGGTCAGCTCTCCTTGAAGGGGAAGCCGAGAGCCCGCAGCAGCGCCCGGCCCTCGTCGTCGGTCTGGGCGGTGGTCACCACGGTGATGTCCATACCACGCGGACGGTCGACCTTGTCCTGGTCGATCTCGTGGAACATGACCTGCTCGGTCAGACCGAACGTGTAGTTGCCCTTGCCGTCGAACTGCTTCGGCGAGAGACCACGGAAGTCGCGGATACGCGGCAGCGCCAGCGACACCAGGCGGTCCAGGAACTCCCACATGCGGTCACCACGAAGGGTGACGTGGGCGCCGATCGGCTGACCCTCACGCAGCTTGAACTGCGCGATGCTCTTGCGAGCCTTGGTCACGGTCGGCTTCTGGCCGGTGATCGCGGTGAGGTCCTTGACCGCACCGTCGATCAGCTTCGAGTCGCGGGCGGCGTCGCCCACACCCATGTTGACCACGACCTTGACCAGGCCGGGGATCAGCATGACGTTCTCGTAAGCGAACTGCTCGTGCAGCTGACCCTTGATCTCGGAGCGGTAGCGCTCCTTGAGACGGGGGCTGACCTTCTCAATCGAGGTGTCGGTCATCAGATGTCCTCACCGGTGCGCTTGGCAACGCGGATCTTGTTGCCCTGCTCGTCGAATCGGTAGCCGACGCGGGTGACGACCTTCTTGCCGTCCTTCTCCACAACGAGCTGAACGTTGCTCACGTGGATCGGGGCCTCGACGGTCACGATGCCGCCGGCCTGGGAGCCGTTGGCGGTGGGCGTGGCCTTGGTGTGCTTCTTGACCCGGTTGACACCCTCGACCAGGACCTTGGACGTCGTCGGGAAGGCCTGAATGACCTTGCCCTGCTTGCCCTTGTCCTTGCCGGTGATGACCTGGACCAGGTCACCCTTCTTGATCTTCATGCTGTTAGCCATTGGTTAGAGCACCTCCGGCGCGAGCGAGATGATCTTCATGAACTTCTTCTCACGCAGCTCACGGCCCACCGGGCCGAAGATGCGGGTACCACGGGGGTCACCGTCGGTGTTCTTGAGGATGACGGCGGCGTTCTCGTCGAACCGGATGTAGGAACCGTCGGGACGACGGCGCTCCTTCACGGTCCGGACGATGACGGCCTTGACCACGTCGCCCTTCTTCACATTGCCACCGGGGATCGCGTCCTTGACGGTCGCCACGATGACGTCGCCGATGCCCGCGTAGCGCCGGCCGGAGCCACCGAGAACGCGGATGCAAAGGATTTCCTTTGCGCCCGTGTTGTCGGCGACACGCAGTCGCGACTCCTGCTGGATCACGTCTTTCTCCTGATCGTCAACGATCGGGACCGGGTCCGCCGCTGCTCACCCGAGCACTCCCCCGCCTCTTTCGAGGCAGGGAGTCCCGGGCACATACGGCGGCACCCAATCGCGTTCGTTACTTGGCCTTCTCGAGGATCTCGACGACGCGCCAGCGCTTCGTCGCGGAAGTGGGACGCGTCTCCATGAGGAGAACGCGGTCACCGATGCCGCAGGCGTTGGCCTCGTCGTGCGCCTTCAGCTTGTTGGTACGGCGGATGACCTTGCCGTACAGCGCGTGCTTGACGCGGTCCTCGACGGCGACGACGACGGTCTTGTCCATCTTGTCGCTGACGACGAGACCCTCACGGGTCTTGCGGAAACCGCGCGTCTCGTTGGTGTTGTCAGTCATCAGGCGTCCTTCACCGTGTCGATGCCCAGCTCGCGCTCGCGCATCAGGGTGTAGATCCGCGCGATGTCCTTCTTGACGAGCTTGAGCCGCCCGTGGTTGTCGAGCTGCCCGGTCGCCGCCTGGAAGCGGAGGTTGAACAGCTCCTCCTTGCGCTCACGCAGCTGCGCAACGAGACCCTCGTTGTCCAGCTCACGGAGCTCAGCAGCCTTGGTGCCGGCCATCAGCTCTCACCTGCCTCGCGCCGGACGATCCGGCACTTCATCGGGAGCTTGTGAGCCGCACGCGTCAGCGCCTCACGAGCCATCTTCTCGTTCGGGTAGGACAGCTCGAACATGACCCGACCCGGGTGCACGTTGGCGATCCACCACTCCGGCGAACCCTTACCGGAACCCATGCGGGTCTCGGCAGGCTTCTTCGTCAGCGGACGGTCCGGGTAGATGTTGATCCACACCTTGCCGCCACGCTTGATGTGACGCGTGATGGAGATACGAGCGGACTCGATCTGCCGGTTCGTCACATACGCCGGGGTGACGGCCTGCAGGCCCCACTCGCCGAACGTAACCTCGGTACCGCCCTTGGCCGCACCACGACGCTTGGGGTGGTGCTGCTTGCGGTGCTTGACCCTGCGAGGGATCAGCATGGTCAGGCCTCCGTAGTGGTCTCAGCCGCAGCCGGAGCGTCGGTCGCCGCGGGAGCGGCGGCCTCGGCGTTCTGCTGCGGACGGCGGCCACGGCCGCCGGCGGGACGGTCGCCGCCCCGACGGGGGCGCTCGCCCGGGCCACCCGCGCGCGGCGGACGGTTCCCGGCCTTGGCAGCGGCGTTGTCGGCGCGGACCTCGGCGATGTTCTTGACATCACCCTTGTAGATCCAGACCTTGACACCGATGCGACCGAAGGTGGTCTTGGCCTCGAAGAAGCCGTAGTCCACGTTGGCGCGGAGCGTGTGCAGCGGCACACGACCCTCACGGTAGAACTCGCTGCGGGACATCTCAGCGCCGCCCAGACGACCGGAGCACTGGACCTTGATGCCCTTGGCGCCGGACTTCATCGTGCCCTGCATGCTCTTACGCATGGCGCGACGGAAGGAGACGCGGGAGGACAGCTGCTCCGCGACGCCCTGAGCCACGAGCTGGGCGTCCAGCTCGGGGTTCTTGACCTCGAGGATGTTCAGCTGGACCTGCTTGCCGGTCAGCTTCTCGAGGTCGCCGCGGATGCGGTCGGCCTCGGTGCCGCGACGGCCGATGACGATGCCCGGACGGGCGGTGTGGATGTCCACCCGCACGCGGTCACGGGTGCGCTCGATCTCAACCTTCGAGATGCCGGCGCGCTCCATGCCGGACGTCATCATCCGACGGATGGCGACGTCTTCCTTGACGTAGTCCTTGTACAGCTTGTCGGCGTACCACCGGGACTTGAAGTCCGTGGTGATGCCGAGACGGAACCCGTGCGGGTTAACCTTCTGGCCCATTACCGGGTCCCTTCCTTCGACGCGACGACCACGGTGATGTGGCTCGTCCGCTTGCGGATCCGGTACGCGCGGCCCTGGGCCCGCGGACGGAAACGCTTGAGGGTCGGGCCCTCGTCGACGTAGGCCTCGGAGATGTAGAGGCTGTCGACGTCGTTGTGGTTGTAGTTGTGCGCGGCGTTCGCAACGGCGCTGTTGAGCACCTTGAGAACGGGCACAGACGCGGCCTGCGGAGCGAATCGCAGGACCGCCTGGGCCTCCGTGGCACTCATGCCACGGACAAGGTCCACCACGCGGCGGGCCTTCATGGGCGTTACGCGGATGTACCGCGCCGCTGCCCTGGCTTCCATGGTTGTCCCCTTGATGGTGATTGTCATCGTGTCTTCGCTTCGCAGGTCAGCGACGCTTGGACTTGCGGTCGTCCTTGACGTGACCCTTGAACGTGCGGGTCGGCGCGAACTCGCCGAGCTTGTGGCCGACCATCGACTCGGTGACGAACACCGGGATGTGCTTGCGGCCGTCGTGCACCGCGAGGGTGTGCCCCAGCATCGCCGGAACGATCATGGAGCGACGGGACCAGGTCTTGATGACGTTCTGGGTACCGGCCTCGTTCTGACTGTCCACCTTCTTCATGAGGTGGTCGTCGACGAAGGGCCCCTTCTTGAGACTGCGCGGCATCGAGACTGCTCCTAGCGCTTCTTGTTCGTCTTGCGGCGGCGGACGATCATCTTGTCGCTAGCCTTCTTCAGCTTGCGAGTACGACCCTCCTTCTGACCCCACGGCGAAACCGGGTGGCGACCACCGGAGGTCTTACCCTCACCACCACCGTGCGGGTGGTCGATCGGGTTCATGGCGACACCACGCACGGTCGGGCGGACGCCCTTCCAGCGCATACGGCCGGCCTTGCCCCAGTTGATGTTGGACTGCTCGGCGTTGCCGACCTCGCCAACGGTCGCGCGGCAGCGCGCGTCGACGAGGCGGACCTCGCCCGACGGCATGCGCAGGTGGGCGTAGACGCCCTCCTTCGCCAGCAGCTGCACCGAGGAGCCCGCGGAGCGGGCGATCTTCGCACCGCCACCGGGACGGAGCTCGATGGCGTGGATGACCGTACCGACCGGGATGTTCCGGATCGGGAGGTTGTTGCCCGGCTTGATGTCGGCGCCGGGGCCGTTCTCAACCCGGTCGCCCTGGCCGAGCTTGGCCGGAGCGATGATGTAGCGCTTCTCGCCGTCTGCGTAGTGCAGCAGCGCGATGCGCGCGGTGCGGTTCGGGTCGTACTCGATGTGCGCGACCTTGGCCGGGACGCCGTCCTTGTCGTGACGACGGAAGTCGATAACACGGTACGCACGCTTGTGACCGCCACCCTGGTGGCGGGTCGTGATACGACCGGTGTTGTTGCGACCGCCCTTGCTGTGCAGCGGGCGGACCAGCGACTTCTCCGGCTCGGACCGCGTGATCTCGACAAAGTCGGCAACGCTGGAGCCGCGACGGCCCGGCGTTGTCGGCTTGTACTTGCGGATGCCCATGGCTTCTTCTGTCCTTAACCGTTACGGGATTCCCCTGGCGCCTCAGGCGGCCGGGGCGTTCCCGAAGATGTCGATGCTGCCCTCTGCCAGCGTCACGATGGCGCGCTTGGTGTCCTTGCGCTTGCCGAAACCGGTGCGGGAGCGCTTGCGCTTGCCCTTGCGGTTGATCGTGTTGACGTCGGCGACCTTGACCGAGAACACGGCCTCGACGGCCTGCTTGATCTGGGTCTTGTTGGCGTCCGGCGACACGATGAACGTGTACTTGGACTCGTCGAGGAGCGCGTAGCTCTTCTCCGAGATGACCGGCTTGATCAGGACGTCACGGGGGTCCGTGAACGTCTTGCTCGTGATCTCGCTCATCAGGCGGCGCTCCCATCGAGCTCGCCCTCAGCGGCGACAGCCTTGGCGGACGCGACCGGACCGGCCACGAAACGCTCGAAGGCGGCCTGAGTGAAGACCACGTCGTCGGAGACGAGCACGTCGTAGGTGTTCAGCTGACCGGCGTCCAGGACGTGCACGGTCGGCAGGTTGCGGGCGCTCAGGAGCGTCAGCTCGTCATCGCGCTCGACGACCAGCAGGACGTTCTTGCGCTCGCTGATCTTGCCGAACAGCGTGCGCGCCGACTTGGTGGACGGCGCCTCGGTCGCGGTCACGCCGGTGACGACGTGGATGCGGTTGTGGCGGGCCCGGTCGGTGAGGGCGCCACGCAGAGCGGCGGCCTTCATCTTCTTGGGGGTCCGCTGCGAGTAGTCACGCGGCACGGGACCGTGCACGACGCCACCACCGGCGAACTGCGGCGCACGGGTCGAACCCTGACGGGCGCGGCCGGTGCCCTTCTGGCGGTACGGCTTCTTGCCGCCACCACGGACCTCGCCACGACGCTTGGTCTTGTGCGTGCCCTGACGAGCCGCGGCGAGCTGAGCGACGACGACCTGGTGCAGCAGCGGAACGCTGACGCGCGCGTCGAAGATCTCAGCCGGCAGCTCGACGGTGCCGACGGTCTCACCCGCGGGGGAGAGAACGTTGATGGAGCTCATTGCTTCAGGCCCCCTTCGCCGCAGTGCGGACCAGGATGAGGCCGCCGTTCGGACCGGGGATTGCGCCCTTGATGAGCAGCAGACCCTTCTCCGCGTCAACGGCGTGGATGGTGAGGTTCTGCGTGGTGACACGCTCGTGGCCCATGCGACCGGCCATCTTCATACCCTTGAAGACGCGACCGGGGGTGGCGCAGCCACCGATGGAACCGGGCGAGCGGTGCTTGCGCTGCACGCCGTGACCGGCGCCGAGGCCCTTGAAGTTGTGACGCTTCATGACACCGGCGAAGCCCTTGCCCTTGCTGGTACCGGTCACGTCGACCTTGATACCGGCCTCGAACACCTCAGCGGTGATCTCCTGGCCCAGGGTGTACTCGGACGCGTCGCTGGTGCGGAGCTCGACCAGGTGGCGGCGCGGGGTCACGCCGGCCTTGGCGAAGTGACCCGCGAGGGGCTTGTTCACCTTGCGCGGGTCGATGTCGCCGAAGCCGATCTGCACGGCGTCGTAGCCGGTGCCATCAGCGGTGTGGACCTGGGTCACGACGTTCGGGCCGGCCTTGACGACGGTCACCGGGACGATGCGGTTGTTCTCGTCCCAGACCTGCGTCATGCCGAGCTTCTCGCCCAGGATGCCCTTGATCTGCTTAGCCATTCTCAGCTCACGCCCCTCAGAGCTTGATCTCGATGTCGACACCGGCCGGCAGGTCGAGTCGCATCAGAGAGTCAACGGTCTTGGGCGTCGGGTCGAGAATGTCGATCAGGCGCTTGTGCGTGCGCATCTCGAAGTGCTCGCGCGAGTCCTTGTACTTGTGCGGCGAGCGGATGACGCAGTACACGTTCTTCTCAGTGGGCAGCGGCACCGGGCCCGCGACCTGCGCACCAGTACGCGTCACCGTCTCGACGATCTTCTTCGCCGAGGAGTCGATGACCTCGTGGTCGTAGGCCTTGAGCCGGATGCGGATCTTCTGTCCCGCCATGGCTACTCGTAGTCCTTCTTGTCGTCTGTTGCCTCTGCACCGAGCTTCTCCGGATGGAGTCATTCGGGGTGCTCCGCCGACCCACGCGGTCGGGCGTGTCGCCATCTTGCTAAAGGGCGAGCCCTGCGCATATGAAGGCTTGGCGGAAACACCGGATCGACGCCTTTGACTACGCTTCCCGAAAGATTCCCGTACTTTCACGCCGCAGCTGCCGCGTCTCGTCCAGGCGTGCTGGATCACAGACAAACGGCCATCACGGGCACGACGAGTACTGTGGGACTCGCTTTCGGTCCTCCGGCCTTTCGGACGGGAGGCGCGCAACATCGGCGCTCAACCGAGCAACTTGACTAGTGTGCCATACCGGACAGGGTGGACGCCAATCAAGCCCGACGGGGGCAAACAAAAAGCCCCCACCAGCAAGCTGGTGGGGGCTTCCTGACGCTAAGTCAGTGAATCATCAATTACTTGATGATCTTGGTGACCTGGCCGGCGCCGACCGTACGACCACCCTCACGGATGGCGAACTTCAGGCCCTCCTCCATGGCGATCGGCTGGATCAGCGCGACCGTCATGCCGGTGTTGTCGCCCGGCATGACCATCTCGGTGCCCTCGGGGAGGGTCACGACGCCGGTCACGTCCGTGGTACGGAAGTAGAACTGCGGGCGGTAGTTGTTGAAGAACGGGGTGTGACGGCCACCCTCGTCCTTCGACAGGATGTAGGCCTGGGCCTCGAAGTCGGTGTGCGGCGTGACCGTACCCGGCTTGATGATGACCTGGCCGCGCTCGACGTCCTCGCGCTTGATGCCACGGAGCAGCAGACCGACGTTCTCACCGGCCTGGCCCTCGTCGAGCAGCTTGCGGAACATCTCGATGCCCGTGACCGTGGTGGTGGTCTTGGTGGTCTTGATGCCGATGATGTCGACGGTCTCGTTGACCTTGAGGACACCACGCTCGATACGACCGGTGACGACGGTGCCACGACCGGTGATCGTGAAGACGTCCTCGATCGGCATCAGGAACGGCTTGTCGACGTCGCGGTCCGGGGTCGGGATGGCCTCGTCGACGGCGTGCATCAGGCCGAGGAGCTTCTCGCCCCACTCCTTGTCGCCCTCCAGCGCCTTCAGCGCGGAGACGCGGACGACCGGGAGGTCGTCGCCCGGGAACTCGTACTCGGAGAGCAGCTCGCGGACCTCGAGCTCGACGAGCTCCAGGATCTCCTCGTCGTCCACCATGTCGGCCTTGTTCAGGGCGACAACGATGTAGGGGACGCCGACCTGGCGGGCCAGGAGGACGTGCTCCTTGGTCTGCGGCATCGGGCCGTCGGTGGCGGCCACGACCAGGATCGCGCCGTCCATCTGGGCGGCACCGGTGATCATGTTCTTGATGTAGTCCGCGTGACCCGGGCAGTCGACGTGGGCGTAGTGACGCGCCTCGGTCTGGTACTCGACGTGCGCGATGGAGATGGTGATACCGCGCTGACGCTCCTCCGGCGCCTTGTCGATCTGGTCGAACGGCGTGAAGGGGTTGATGTCCGGGTACGCGTCGTGCAGCACCTTGGTGATCGCGGCAGTCAGGGTCGTCTTGCCGTGGTCGATGTGACCGATGGTGCCGATGTTGACGTGCGGCTTGACTCGCTCGAACTTGGCCTTAGCCACTTTGGGGTCCTCCTGAGGACAGTTTCTGTACGCCGTTCGACGTCAGGTGGTCTGTGGGGTGTGGGGCCGGAGGAGCCCGGGGACCACGTGAGTCACGTGGACCCCAGGACCACCTCCGTACAGCCTATGCGAGGTTTCGCACCGGGTTCCCCCGGTATGCGAGGTACTTACTCGCCCTTGGCCTTCGCCACGATCTCTTCCGCCACGTTCTTGGGAACCTCGGCGTACGAGTCGAACTGCATGGAGTAGCTGGCGCGGCCCGAGGTCTTGCTGCGCAGGTCACCGACGTAGCCGAACATCTCGGACAGCGGGACGAGCGCCTTGACGACGCGGGCGCCGGAACGCTCGTCCATGGCCTGGATCTGGCCACGGCGAGAGTTGATGTCGCCGATCACGTCGCCCATGTAGTCCTCGGGCGTGGTGACCTCGACGGCCATCATCGGCTCGAGCAGCACGGGGGACGCCTTGCGAGCACCCTCCTTGAACGCCATCGAACCGGCGATCTTGAACGCGAGCTCGGAGGAGTCGACGTCGTGCGAGGCACCGTCGAGCAGCGTCACGCGGACACCCTGGAGCGGGTAGCCGGCGAGGATGCCGAACTCCATGGCCTCCTGCGCACCGGCGTCGACCGAGGGGATGTACTCACGAGGCACGCGACCACCGGTGACGGCGTTCACGAACTCGTAGCCCTCGCCGGACTCCAGCGGCTCGATCGCGATCTGGACCTTGGCGAACTGACCGGAGCCACCCGTCTGCTTCTTGTGGGTGTAGTCAATGCGCTCGACGGCCTTGCGGATCGTCTCGCGGTAGGCCACCTGCGGCTTGCCGACGTTGGCCTCGACCTTGAACTCACGCTTCATACGGTCGACCAGCACCTCGAGGTGCAGCTCGCCCATACCCGCGATGATGGTCTGGCCGGTCTCCTCGTCCGTGTTGACCTGGAAGGAGGGGTCCTCCTCCGCGAGACGCTGGATGGCGATACCCAGCTTCTCCTGGTCACCCTTGGACTTGGGCTCGATGGCGACGCGGATGACCGGGGCCGGGAAGTCCATGGACTCCAGGATGACCGGGTTCTTGTCGTCGCTCAGCGTCTCACCGGTGGTGGTCTGCTTGAGGCCCATGACGGCGACGATGTCGCCGGCGCCCACCGCGTCGATCTCCTCACGCTTGTTCGCGTGCATGCGGTAGATCTTGCCGATGCGCTCCTTGCGGCCCTTCACCGAGTTGAGGACGGCGGTGCCGGCCTCGAGACGCCCGGAGTACACGCGGACGAAGGTGAGCTTGCCCAGGTGCGGGTCAGACATGATCTTGAACGCCAGAGCCGACAGCGGCTCCTCGTCCGACGCGTGCCGGATGACCTCGACCGACTCGTCGCCCGGCTTGTGGCCGACGATGGACTCGATGTCCAGCGGCGACGGCAGGTACTTCACGACGGCGTCGAGCAGGGGCTGGACGCCCTTGTTCTTGAACGCGGTGCCGCAGAAGACCGGGGTGAAGCTGGAGGCCAGGGTGCCACGACGGATACCCGCGATGAGCTCCTCCTCGGTGGGCTCCTGGCCCTCGAGGAACATCTCCATCAGCTGGTCGTCGCCCTCCGCGGAGGTCTCGAGCAGCTTGGCCCGGTACTCCTCGGCGAGCTCGGTGTGCGAGGCCGGGATGTCGACGGTGTCGTACATCTCGCCCTTGGTCGCCTCGGCGGACCAGACCAGAGCCTTCATCTTCACCAGGTCGACGACACCGGTGAAGTCGGACTCGGCACCGATCGGCAGCTGCATGACCAGCGGGGTGGCGCCCAGGCGGTCGACGATGGAGTCGACACAGCGGAAGAACTCCGCGCCGGTACGGTCCAGCTTGTTCACGAAGCAGATGCGCGGGACGCCGTAACGGTCGGCCTGACGCCACACCGTCTCGGACTGCGGCTCGACACCGGCGACACCGTCGAACACCGTCACGGCGCCGTCGAGCACGCGGAGCGAACGCTCCACCTCGACGGTGAAGTCGACGTGACCCGGGGTGTCGATGATGTTGATGGTGTTGTCGACGCCGTCGACGGTCCAGTGACAGGTCGTCGCGGCCGACGTGATCGTGATGCCGCGCTCCTGCTCCTGCTCCATCCAGTCCATCGTGGCAGCGCCGTCGTGGACCTCACCGATCTTGTAAGACACACCGGTGTAGAACAGGATGCGCTCAGTCGTGGTGGTCTTGCCCGCGTCGATGTGGGCCATGATCCCGATGTTGCGGGTCCTGGCCAGGTCAAGGGAGGTTGCAGCCATGGTGGCCAGTCTCTCTCTTTCTTGGTTCTGACGGGGTTCGGACTACCAGCGGTAGTGCGCGAAGGCCTTGTTGGACTCGGCCATCTTGTGGGTGTCCTCGCGACGCTTCACGGAGGCGCCCAGACCGTTGCTGGCGTCCAGGATCTCGTTGAGCAGACGCTCGGTCATGGTCTTCTCACGACGAGCGCGGGAGTAACCGACCAGCCAGCGCAGGGCCAGCGTGTTGGCGCGACCCGGCTTGACCTCGATCGGGACCTGGTAGGTCGCACCGCCGACGCGGCGGGACTTGACCTCGAGAGTCGGCTTGACGTTCTCCAGGGCGCGCTTGAGCGCGACCACCGGGTCGTTGCCGGTCTTCTCGCGGACGCCCTCGAGGGCGCCGTACACGATGCGCTCAGCCGTGGAGCGCTTGCCGTGCAGGAGGATCTTGTTGACGAGCTGGGTCACCACAGGGGAGCCGTAAACCGGGTCGATGATGACCGGGCGCTTCGGGGCAGGGCCCTTACGAGGCATTTTTTACTTCTCCTTCTTGGCGCCGTAGCGGCTGCGGGCCTGCTTGCGGTTCTTGACACCCTGGGTGTCAAGGGAGCCGCGGATGATCTTGTAACGCACACCCGGCAGGTCCTTCACACGACCGCCACGCACGAGCACGATGGAGTGCTCCTGCAGGTTGTGACCCTCACCCGGAATGTAAGCGGTGACCTCGATCCCGCTGGTGAGGCGCACACGGGCGACCTTACGGAGAGCCGAGTTCGGCTTCTTCGGGGTGGTCGTGTACACACGCGTGCAGACGCCGCGACGCTGGGGCGAACCCTTCAGTGCGGGCGTCTTGTTCTTCTCGACCTTGTCCTGCCGGCCCTTTCGGACCAGCTGCTGGATCGTAGGCACCGTATCTCCGATTCTCTGTGCCAAGGCTGGTGAAACTAACCTGGTGCGTCTCACCGACTCCCGACCCACGCGGTCGGGTGTGTCGGACGTCTTGCACAGATCCCGGGCTGGCGAAGCTCGAGTGTGTGGAAGCGCGGTATCCCGTGGCGCGGCGGCCGATATGCACGCACGCGCGAGAGACCGGGGGACACCCCAGGCACAAGGTCAGAGCGTACCTAGCGCAAGGGCCCCGGTCAAAACAAATGGATGTGGACGCAACCGCCCACTGTCAAGTCGGCGGGCCAGTCACCCGCCCGACACCCGCCCGACAGACAGACCCTAGCCCCGGGTGGCGGCCAGAAGGAAGAAGAATCCCCACAGCAGCGTGCCCAGGCTGCCGAGGATGATGCCGGCGGTGGCCATGCCGTCGCCCTCCTCGTCGCGGACCTTCAACTGGCCCTTGGCGACGATCCCGCAGATCAGCGCCGGCACACCGGTCACCCCGAAGCTGAAGACCTGCCCGAGGCCCAGCAGCAGCGACGCGAGGGCCGGTCCGTTGGTCCGGCGCCGCACCGGCGGCCAGGCCGGAGGCGCGTAGCCGTAGGGCGGGATCGGCGCGCTGGCCATGCCCATCGGCCCGAGCGGCGCGCGCGGCGGCGCGGCGAAGGCCACGGGCGGGGGCGGCAGCATCGGCGTGGGCATCGGGCCCACCGGCAGGTCCTGCACCAGCATCTGGAGCTGCCCGTAGGTCTGCGCGTGCTGCGCGCGCTCACTGCGGTCGTGGTACTCGTCCGTGGTCAGGCGCCCCTCGGCGAAGGCGGCCTTGAGCACGTCCACGGTCCGTTCCCGGTCCGCCTGCGCCGCGCGCATCGCGGACTGCGGCAGGGGCCAAGGGCCCCCCGGCTGCATCATCGACACTGCGACCTCCCCGCTCGCCTGCTCTCCTCATAGTGCAAGACGAACGGGGATCCCGCATGGTTCAGGACGAAGTCTCGACCCGCTCCGCGTAGCGCTTGCGCAGTTCCTCCCAGTGACGGTCCAACAGCGTCGGTGCCACCTGGGTGTCGTACTCGCTCGCCAGGTACGCGCTGAGCTGCTGGGGGTCCGGCTCCTGGCCGTAGGCGTCCATGAAGGAGCTGAGCGCCTCGAAGTACAGGTCCAGCTGCGGCTCCCCGTCGCGCGGCGGCGCGAACCAGGCCTCCGGGCCCGGCGGCGGGTACGGGGGCTGCTGGTTCGGCAGCCAGCCGATCCCGCGGGTGTTCGGGTCGCTCGGGCTCTCCTCCCCCTCCACGGCCTCCGGCTGGGGGGTGAGGTCCGGAACGTTGAGCAGGCGACGGTGACGGTTGCGCACCATCGTCGTGAGGGTGTCGACGACGAGCGGATCGACCGGCGCCGGCTGCTGCTGCGGTTGCGGCTGAACGGGTGATGCGACCGGCTGCGGCACCTCCTGCACCGGTTGCTGCGCGGCTTGCTGTGCTGCTTGCTGCACCGGTTGCTGCGCGGCTTGCTGCGCCGGCTGTCGCGCCGGCTGCTGCACTGCCGGTTGCGCGGTTCGGTGCGTCGGCTGCCGCATCGGCTCCGGATGCGGGAGCGGCGCCTCCAGCGCGGGAGCCGCGAACGGGCCGAGCTCCTCCTGGAAGTCCCGGTGACCGCGGAACACCTCCAGGTCGAGCGGGACGCCGTAGCGGGCCAGCTTCAGCGGCAACAGCAGCTCCAGCGGGGCCCGGTAGCGCCAGGCGCGCCCGTACTGGGCGCGCAGCCGCGCCCGGTAGACCAGGCGGTTCTGCTCCAGCCGGATGGTCTCGTCGTAGGAGCGCAGCTCCCACAGCTTCATCCGGCGCCAGAGCCGGAAGGTCGGGATCGGCGAGAGGATCCAGCGCAGCAGCCGGACCGACTCCATGTAGCGGTCCGCGGTGATGTCCGCGATCCTGCCGACCGCGTGCCGCGCGGCCTCGACCACGACGATGAAGAGCAGCGGGATGATCGCGTGCATGCCCATCGCCAGCGGGTCGCCGACGGAGGAGGCCGCGTTGAAGACGATCGTCCCGACCGTCAGCAGCCAGGCGGCCTGGCGCAGCAGCGGGAACGGGATCCGCAGCCAGGTCAGCACCAGGTCGAGCGCGAGCAGCACCGCGATGCCGACGTCGACGCCGATCGGGAACACGTACGCGAAGAGCCCGAACCCCTTGCGGGTGGCGAGCAGGCGGACGGCGGAGTAGGAGCCTGCGAAACCGATACCGGCGATGATGAACGCGCCGGCGCCCACGATGCCGATGAGTCGGCGGTGGGCCTTGGTTATCACGGGGCGGTCGGCCATGGGGCGTGCTCGCTTCGTGCTTCGGGGGTCGCTGGGGGCCTGGAGCGGGACACAGCTTGCCATACGGCTGTGTCGGACACGTGAGCGAGTTGGGTGCGAACCGCGTGCGGGGCCCCCTGTGCATGAATCGTGATCTTCGAGGACCGTGGTCGGCCTTGAGACACTGGAGGCATGAGCACGGATACGGGCACGCGCGAGCTGGTCGCGAAGGCCCTCCAGGAGACCCGCTACGCACCGCCGCGACAGGCCGAGCGCACCGTCGAGGACTGGGCCTCCCGGCTGGCCGCCGAGGCTCCGCGAGGGGCCCGGATCGACCGTGAACTCCTGCGCCAGGGCGAGGAGTTGCTCGGCGTGCTGTGGACCCGCGGCCACTGGCGTCCGGCCGATCTGGTCAGGCTCACCCGCCGGCAGTTGCGCCCCGCGCACGTCACGCTCGCCGTCGACCTGATCGCCGCCGAGGCCCGCCGCTACTCCCCCGCCGCGCTCGACCACCGCTGGACCGAGCAGTTGCGCGAACTCGACGCGGCGAGCCCGCGCTGGGCCGACGACGACGCCTGGCTCGACCAGGCCTCCGGGCGGCTGCGCCTGGATCGGTTCGCCGCGCTGATCCACCTGCTGGAGCTGCTGCGCCTGTGGGGCACGGCCCCGGCGCTCACACCGGTCGGCCCGGCGCCCGGCGTCGGCGCCGCGCCCCTGACCGCACCGGTCGCGGGCGAGCCCAAGCAGCTGGCGCGCATCCGCGCACTGCTGGCCAAGGCGGAGGCGACGACCTTCGCCGAGGAGGCGGAGGCGTTCACCGCCAAGGCCCAGGAGCTGATGGCCCGCCACAGCATCGATGACGCCCTGCTGGCCGCGCGCAACGGGAACCGCACCCTGCCGGGCGCGGTCCGCATCGGCATCGACAACCCCTACGAGTCGGCGAAGGCACTGCTGCTGGACGCGGTCGCGGCCGCGAACCGCGCCCAGTCGGTCTGGGACAAACAGAACGGCTTCTGCACCGTCGTCGGCTTCGACGCGGACCTGGACGCGGTGGAGCTGCTCTTCACCTCCCTGCTGGTGCAGGGCGTCACCGCGATGAACAGCGGGTCGGTCCAGCAGGGCGGCCGCAGCAAGGCGTTCCGCCAGTCCTTCCTGGTCGCCTACGCCAGCCGCATCCGTGAGCGCCTCACCGCGGCCACGGCGCAGGCGGTGGCGGAGACGACGGGCGCGGCCTCGGCCGGGGACCTCCTCCCCGTCCTGGCGGCCCGCCAGGCGGCCGTGGAGACCCACACCTCGACGCTCTTCCCGAGCCTCAGGAAGGGCCGCGCCATCCGCGTCTCCGACCCCGACGGCTGGGAACAGGGCCGCGCCGCCGCCGACCGGGCCCAGTTGCACGGCCAGGGGCGCCTGCCGCGCTGAACGGAGAAGCCGAACAGAAGCCGAACAGAAGCCGGACAGAAAAGCCGCAGGGCGGCTGCGAACCCCTTTCGGGAACGCAGCCGCCCTGCGGCTTTGGAGCAACCTCAGCCCGTGTACGGGCCGTAGTCGTAGTCGTCCAGCGGGACGGCCTGGCCGGAGCCGGCGCCGAAGGGCGAGTAGTCCATGTCGTCGTAGCCGACGGCGGAGTACATCGCGGCCTTCGCCTCCTCCGTGGGCTCCACCCGGATGTTGCGGTAGCGGGGCAGACCCGTACCGGCCGGGATGAGCTTACCGAGGATGACGTTCTCCTTGAGGCCCAGCAGCGGGTCGGACTTGGCGTGGATCGCCGCGTCCGTCAGGACCCTGGTCGTCTCCTGGAAGGAGGCGGCCGACAGCCAGGACTCGGTGGCCAGCGAGGCCTTGGTGATACCCATCAGCTGCGGACGGCCGGAGGCGGGGTGACCGCCCTCGGAGACCACACGACGGTTCTCGACCTCGAAGCGGCCGCGCTCGACGAGCTCGCCCGGGAGCAGCTCGGCGTCGCCCGACTCGATGATCGTCACGCGGCGCAGCATCTGCCGGATGATGATCTCGATGTGCTTGTCGTGGATCGACACACCCTGGGAGTTGTAGACCTTCTGGACTTCCTCCACCAGGTGCACCTGCACCGCGCGCTGACCCATGATGCGCAGCACGTCGTGCGGGTTCACGGTACCGGCGGTGATCTTCTCGCCGACGCCGATCCAGGAACCCTCCTCGACCAGCAGCTTGACGCGCTTGGAGACCGGGTAGGCGATCTCGTCGCTGCCGTCGTCCGGCGTGATGACGACCTTGCGGGTCTTCTCGGTGTCCTCGATGCGGATGCGGCCGGCCGCCTCCGCGATCGGGGCCACACCACGCGGGTTACGGGCCTCGAAGAGCTCGACGACACGCGGCAGACCCTGGGTGATGTCGTCACCGGCCACACCACCGGTGTGGAAGGTACGCATCGTCAGCTGGGTGCCGGGCTCACCGATGGACTGGGCGGCGATGATGCCGACCGCCTCACCGATGTCGACCAGCTTGCCGGTGGCCAGCGAGCGGCCGTAGCACATGGCGCAGGTGCCGACGGCGGACTCACAGGTCAGGATCGAGCGGATCTTGACCTCGGAGACGCCGTGGCGGACCACCTCGTCGATCATGACGTCGCCCAGGTCCACGCCCGCGGGGGCGATGACCTGACCATCGATCACGATGTCCTCGGACAGCGTGCGGGCGTAGACCGACGTCTCGACGTTGTCGACCTTGCGCAGCGAGCCGTCGGCCGCCACCGTCGCGATCGGCAGCTTGAGACCGCGCTCCGTCTGGCAGTCCTCCTCGCGAATGATGACGTCCTGGGAGACGTCGACCAGACGACGGGTGAGGTAGCCGGAGTCGGCGGTACGCAGGGCGGTGTCGGCCAGACCCTTACGGGCACCGTGGGTGGAGATGAAGTACTCCAGCACGGACAGACCCTCACGGAACGACGCCTTGATGGGGCGGGCGATCGTCTCGTTCTTGGCGTTGGACACCAGACCACGCATACCGGCGATCTGACGCATCTGCATCATGTTTCCACGAGCACCCGAGTCGACCATCATGAAGATGGGGTTCGTCTTCGGGAAGTTCGCGTTCATCGCCTCGGCGACCTCGTTGGTCGCCTTGGTCCAGATCGCGACGAGCTCCTGCTGGCGCTCGTCACGGGTGATCAGACCGCGCTCGTACTGCTTCTGGACCTTCTCGGCCTGAGCCTCGTAGCCCTCGAGGATCTGCGGCTTGCTCGGCGGCACGACGACGTCCGAGATGGACACCGTGACGCCGGAGCGGGTGGCCCAGTGGAAACCGGCCGCCTTGAGGTTGTCCAGGGTCGCCGCGACGGTGACCTTGGGGTAGCGCTCGGCCAGGTCGTTGACGATCGCCGAGAGCTGCTTCTTGCCGACCTCGTAGTCGACGAACGGGTAGTCCTCGGGCAGCAGCTCGTTGAAGAGCGCGCGGCCCAGGGTCGTCCGCAGACGCAGCTGCTCGCCCTCGACCCACGTGGACTTGCCGTCCTCGTCGACCGGCGGGGTCCAGCCGCGCGGCGGAACCGTGCCGGCGGGCAGACGCAGGTCGATCGGGGCCTGCAGGTCCAGCTCCTTGGCGTCGAAGGCCATGACGGCCTCCGGGGTCGCGCCGAAGGCACGGCCGACGCCCTTGAGCGTGTCCAGCTCGCGGTCGCTGGTCAGGAAGAACAGACCCAGGACCATGTCCTGCGTCGGCATCGTGACCGGGCGGCCGTCGGCCGGCTTGAGGATGTTGTTCGAGGACAGCATCAGGATGCGGGCCTCGGCCTGCGCCTCCGCGGAGAGCGGCAGGTGGACGGCCATCTGGTCACCGTCGAAGTCCGCGTTGAACGCGGTGCAGACGAGCGGGTGGATCTGGATGGCCTTGCCCTCGACCAGCTGCGGCTCGAAGGCCTGGATGCCGAGGCGGTGCAGCGTGGGCGCACGGTTCAGCAGAACCGGGTGCTCGGCGATGACCTCTTCGAGCACGTCCCACACGACCGGGCGGGCACGCTCGACCATGCGCTTGGCCGACTTGATGTTCTGCGCGTGGTTCAGGTCCACCAGGCGCTTCATCACGAACGGCTTGAAGAGCTCCAGCGCCATGGCCTTCGGCAGACCGCACTGGTGCAGCTTGAGCTGCGGGCCGACGACGATGACCGAACGGGCCGAGTAGTCGACGCGCTTGCCGAGCAGGTTCTGACGGAAACGACCCTGCTTGCCCTTGAGCATGTCGCTCAGGGACTTCAGCGGGCGGTTGCCCGGACCGGTGACCGGACGGCCACGACGGCCGTTGTCGAACAGCGAGTCCACGGCCTCCTGGAGCATGCGCTTCTCGTTGTTCACGATGATCTCGGGCGCGCCGAGGTCGAGAAGCCGCTTCAGGCGGTTGTTGCGGTTGATGACGCGGCGGTACAGGTCGTTCAGGTCGGAGGTGGCGAAGCGGCCACCGTCCAGCTGCACCATCGGACGCAGGTCCGGCGGGATGACCGGGACGCAGTCCAGGACCATGCCGGCCGGCTTGTTGTTGGTCTGCAGGAACGCGGAGACGACCTTGAGACGCTTCAGGGCGCGGGTCTTCTTCTGGCCCTTGCCCGTCTTGATGATCTCGCGGAGCTTCTCGGCCTCCTCCTCCAGGTCGAAGGACTCCAGGCGACGCTGAAGCGCCTGGGCGCCCATCGAGCCCGAGAAGTAGGTGCCGAAGCGGTCGCGCAGCTCGCGGTAGAGCAGCTCGTCGCCCTCGAGGTCCTGGACCTTGAGGGACTTGAAGCGCGCCCACACCTCGTCGAGGCGGTCCAGCTCACGCTGGTTGCGGTCGCGCAGCTGCTTCATCTCGCGCTCGGCACCCTCGCGCACCTTGCGGCGAACGTCGGCCTTGGCGCCCTCGTTCTCCAGCTCGGCGAGGTCGGCCTCGAGCTTCTTGGCGCGGTTCTCCAGGTCGGAGTCGCGGCGCTGCTCGATCTGCTGGCGCTCGACCGAGACGTGCGCCTCCAGGGAGGGCAGGTCACGGGTGCGGCGCTCGTCGTCCACCCACGTGATCATGTAGGCGGCGAAGTAGATGACCTTCTCGAGGTCCTTGGGGGCAAGGTCCAGGAGGTAGCCGAGGCGCGACGGGACGCCCTTGAAGTACCAGATGTGCGTGACAGGGGCGGCCAGCTCGATGTGGCCCATCCGCTCACGACGCACCTTGGCGCGAGTGACCTCGACGCCGCAGCGCTCGCAGATGATGCCCTTGAAGCGGACACGCTTGTACTTACCGCAGTAGCACTCCCAGTCCCGGGTGGGGCCGAAGATCTTCTCGCAGAAGAGCCCGTCCTTTTCCGGCTTGAGGGTGCGGTAGTTGATGGTCTCGGGCTTCTTGACCTCGCCGTGCGACCACTGACGGATGTCGTCAGCGGTGGCCAGGCCGATTCGCAGCTCATCGAAGAAGTTGACGTCGAGCACTCTCGTCAATCCCTTTCGTCACCCCAGGAACAGGGTGGGGGTCGTTTACGTCTGGTCTGAAAGGGGGCCTGGGGGTGGCGGGCCGGCCTCGCTCACGCGGAGGCCGGCCCTACCCCTGTCAGACCTCTTCGACGCTGCTCGGCTCGCGCCGGGACAGGTCGATACCGAGCTCCTCCGCAGCGCGGAACACGTCCTCGTCGGAGTCACGCATCTCGATGGACATACCGTCGGACGACAGCACCTCCACGTTCAGGCAGAGCGACTGCATCTCCTTGATGAGGACCTTGAAGGACTCGGGGATGCCGGGCTCAGGGATGTTCTCGCCCTTGACGATGGCCTCGTAGACCTTCACGCGGCCGAGCACGTCGTCGGACTTGATGGTGAGGAGCTCCTGCAGGGCGTAGGCGGCGCCGTAGGCCTCAAGGGCCCACACCTCCATCTCACCGAAGCGCTGACCACCGAACTGCGCCTTACCACCCAGCGGCTGCTGGGTGATCATCGAGTACGGACCGGTCGAACGGGCGTGGAGCTTGTCGTCGACCAGGTGGTGCAGCTTGAGGATGTACATGTAGCCGATCGAGACCGGCATCGGGAACGGCTCGCCGGAGCGGCCGTCGAAGAGCCGGGCCTTGCCGGTGGCGTTCACCAGGCGGTCACCGTCACGGGTGAGCGTGGTGTTGTCCAGCATGCCGGTGATCTCGTCCTCGCGGGCGCCGTCGAAGACCGGGGTGGCCAGGTTGGTGCCGGCCTCCGCGGTGTCCGCGCCGATCTTCTGCAGACGGCGGGCCCACTCCTCAGCGATGCCCGAGACGTCCCAGCCGGTCTTGGCGAGCCAGCCGAGGTGGGTCTCCAGCACCTGTCCCGGGTTCATTCGGGACGGGACACCGAGAGGGTTGAGCACGATGTCGACCGGGGTGCCGTCCTCGAGGAACGGCATGTCCTCGACCGGGAGGATCTTGGAGATGACACCCTTGTTGCCGTGACGGCCGGCGAGCTTGTCACCGTTGGTGATCTTGCGCTTCTGCGCGACGTAGACGCGGACCAGCTGGTTCACGCCGGGCGGCAGCTCGTCGCCCTCCTCGCGGTCGAAGACGCGCACGCCGATGACCTTGCCGGACTCACCGTGCGGCACCTTCAGCGAGGTGTCGCGGACCTCACGGGCCTTCTCACCGAAGATGGCGCGCAGCAGGCGCTCCTCCGGGGTCAGCTCGGTCTCGCCCTTGGGCGTGACCTTGCCGACCAGGATGTCACCGGTGGTGACATCGGCGCCGATGCGGATGATGCCGCGCTCGTCGAGGTCCGCCAGGACCTCCTCGGAGACGTTCGGGATGTCCCGGGTGATCTCCTCGGGGCCGAGCTTGGTGTCACGGGCGTCGACCTCGTGCTCCTCGATGTGGATCGAGGAGAGGACGTCGTCCTGCACGAGGCGCTGCGACAGGATGATCGCGTCCTCGTAGTTGTGACCCTCCCACGGCATGAACGCCACGAGCAGGTTCTTGCCGAGGGCCATCTCGCCCTCGTCGGTGCACGGGCCGTCGGCCAGGACCTGGCCGGCGATGATGCGGGCACCCTCGTCCACGATGACCTTCTGGTTGAAGGCCGTGCCCTGGTTGGAGCGCGTGAACTTGGCCACCCGGTAGGTGGTGTAGGTGCCGTCGTCGTTGGCGACGGTGACGTAGTCCGCGGAGACCTCCTGGACCACACCGTCCTTGTCGGCGGTGATGACGTCCGCGGCGTCGACGGCGGCGCGATACTCCATGCCGGTGCCGACGAGCGGGGACTCGCTCTTCAGCAGCGGAACGGCCTGGCGCATCATGTTCGAGCCCATGAGCGCGCGGTTGGCGTCGTCGTGCTCGAGGAACGGGATCATGGCGGTCGCGACCGACACCATCTGGCGCGGCGAGACGTCCATGTAGTCGATCTCGACACCGGGGATGTAGTCAATCTCGCCGCCACGGCGGCGGACCAGGACACGGGCCTCGGCGAAGGTGTTCTCGTCCGTCAGCGGCGCGTTGGCCTGCGCGATGACGAAGCGGTCCTCCTCGTCGGCCGTCAGGTAGTCCAGGTCGTCGGTGACGACACCCTCGACGACGCGGCGGTACGGCGTCTCCACGAAGCCGAACGCGTTGACGCGGCCGTAGGAGGCGAGCGAACCGATCAGACCGATGTTCGGGCCTTCCGGGGTCTCGATCGGGCACATGCGTCCGTAGTGGGACGGGTGCACGTCACGGACCTCGAAGCCGGCGCGCTCACGGGACAGACCACCGGGGCCCAGCGCGGACAGACGACGCTTGTGGGTCAGGCCCGACAGCGGGTTCGTCTGGTCCATGAACTGGGACAGCTGGCTGGTGCCGAAGAACTCCTTGATGGAGGCGACGACCGGCCGGATGTTGATCAGGGTCTGCGGCGTGATCGCCTCGACGTCCTGGGTGGTCATGCGCTCGCGCACGACGCGCTCCATACGAGCCAGACCCGTGCGGACCTGGTTCTGGATGAGCTCGCCGACGTTGCGCAGACGACGGTTGCCGAAGTGGTCGATGTCGTCGTCCTCGATGACGATCGTCGTCCCGTTCGGCGCGACCTGCTCGGTCTCACCGGCGTGGAGCTGCACCAGGTAGCGGATCGTCGCGATGATGTCGTCGACGGTCAGCACCCCGGAGTCGATCCCCTGGGCGACACCGAGCTTCTTGTTGATCTTGTACCGGCCGACCTTGGCCAGGTCGTAACGCTTCGGGTTGAAGTAGAGGTTCTCCAGAAGCGTCTGCGCGGCCTCGCGCGTCGGCGGCTCGCCCGGACGCAGCTTGCGGTAGATGTCGAGCAGCGCGTCGTCCTGGCCCTGGGTGTGGTCCTTCTCCAGGGTGGCGCGCATCGACTCGTACTGGCCGAACTCCTCCAGGATCTGCTCGGAGGTCCAGCCCAGCGCCTTGAGCAGCACCGTGACCGACTGCTTGCGCTTGCGGTCGATGCGGACACCGACCATGTCGCGCTTGTCGATCTCCATCTCCAGCCACGCCCCACGCGAGGGGATGACCTTGGAGGTGTAGATGTCCTTGTCCGAGGTCTTGTCCAGCGTGGTGTCGAAGTAGACACCCGGGGAACGGACCAGCTGGGACACGACGACACGCTCGGTGCCGTTGATGACGAAGGTGCCCTTGTTGGTCATCAGGGGGAAGTCGCCCATGAAGACCGTCTGGGACTTGATCTCACCAGTCTCGTTGTTGGTGAACTCGGCCGTGACGAAGAGCGGGGCCGCGTACGTGAAGTCGCGGTCCTTGCACTCGTCGATCGAGTTCTTCGGGGGCTCGAAACGGTGGTCGCGGAACGTCAGCGACATGGACCCGGAGAAGTCCTCGATCGGGGAGATCTCCTCGAAGATCTCCTCCAGGCCGGACTTGGTCGGGACTGCGTGGCCCTCATCGAGGGCAGCGTCGACTCGCGCCTTCCATGCGGCGTTGCCGAGGAGCCAGTCAAAGCTCTCGGTCTGGAGCGCCAAGAGGTTAGGAACCTCAAGGGGCTCCTTGATCTTCGCGAAGGAAATGCGGAGCGGGGCGGTGGATGCGGAGGTGTTCGAGGCGTTGCGCGAGGCGGCCAAGAGGGGGTCCTTCCGAGGGCTCGGACTCACTACGCGCGTACCGGGCCCGCCCGTCTCACGGGTAGCATCCGCGCTCTCGCACCGGGCCCTGGGCCAGGGGATCTTCCCTGGTCACAGCCGGTGCGCGGGCGGGGTGCCACCCCTGGTCAGGGCAGCGCGAACTCCGGGCGACGAGTCACGGAGCAGCTAAAAGGCAGCGCAAAGGGACAGTGTAGCCATAGGCCGCACTGCTGTCCAGTCCGGATTCGGAGACCGAATCTCAGAACTCCCTACCTCGCGGGACACCCCCTCCCGGGGGCGCCCTGTGGCGATCACTTCGCTGCCTCGGGAATGCTTCCCACTGGGCGGCGATTCCATGCCTGCGCTGAAGACCTCACTCAAGACCTCGCGTCCTGAGAATTGCGCGCTGGTGGCCGTTCGTCAAGGGCACCGGGGCTCTCACCTCGGTTACGGACCGACATCACCCCTGCTGAGCGGCAACGACGATCACCATACTCCGGCCCACCGACAGCAGGTACCCACGCTAGACCAGATGGCCGGAAACGGACCGTTCCGGACATAAACAAACCGGGGCGATCACTCCAAGGAGTGATCGCCCCGGTTCGGGACAGCGCTCGCGCTAGGCGCGAAAGGTCTTACTTGACCTCGACCGAGGCACCGGCGGCCTTGAGGGCGTCGGCGGCCTTGTCAGCGGCCTCCTTGTTGACCTTCTCGAGGAGCGGCTTCGGCGCACCGTCGACCAGGTCCTTGGCCTCCTTGAGGCCCAGGGAGGTCAGCTCACGCACGACCTTGATGACCTGGATCTTCTTGTCGCCGGCGCCGGTGAGGATGACGTCGAACTCGTCCTTCTCCTCCGGAGCCTCGGCGGCAGCGCCACCACCGGCGACGACGACGGCGGCGGCCGGGGCGGCAGCGGTGACGTCGAACTTGTCCTCGAACGCCTTCACGAACTCGGAGAGCTCGATGAGGGTCATCTCCTCGAACTGCGCGAGCAGGTCGTCCTGGCTGAGCTTCGCCATGATTGGCGTCCTTCCACTAAGTCGGCTGGTGCCGGATGTACATAACGGCGGGCTTACACGGCCCGCTGCGAGGACGGATTACTCCGCGGCGGGAGCCTCGTCCTCGACGGCGGGGGCCGGCGTACCGGCACCGCCCTGCTCCTCGACCTTGGCGCGCAGCGCCTCGACCGTACGAACAAGCTTCGACGGCAGAGCCTGGAAGAGCGCGGCAGCCTGCGACTGCTTGCCCTTCATGGCACCGGCGAGCTTGGAGAGCAGCACCTCGCGGGACTCGAGGTCCGCGAGCTTCTTGATCTCGTCACCCGTCAGCGGCTTGCCGTCAAGCACACCGCCCTTGATGACGAGCGCCGGGTTCTCCTTGGCGAAGTCACGCAGAGCCTTGGCCGACTCCACCGGGTCACCGGTGACGAAGGCGACAGCCGTCGGACCAGTGAACAGGTCGTCGAGCTCAGTGATCCCGACCTCGTTGGCCGCGATCTTGGTCAGCGTGTTCTTCACCACGGCGTACTGGGCGTTAGCGGCGAGCGAGCGACGCAGCGTCTTCAGCTGCGCCACGGTCAGACCGCGGTACTCGGTCAGCACGGCCGCGTTCGAGCCGCGGAACTTGTCCGTGATCTCGGCAACGGCGGCAGCCTTGTCGGGCCTTGCCATAGGCTTACGCCTCCTTCCGTGATGTCGATGCGGGGCCGACCAGTGAGTCGACCTACTGGCCCTCGACCGCGGGAAGGAAAGCTTCGGTAGAACTACGAAGAGCCCCGGCGCAGGCGCACGGGGCTCTCACCTTCGCTCGACGAAGTGTGCGGAACACACAACGGAGCGATGGGACAGAAGTCCTCGAATCGACCTGCGCGGGTCGCCCGCAGCTTTCGCTGTGCGGATCCTTCGACTCCCGCTCGCCCTGGGGCAGACGGGAGCAACCAGCGGTCAGTGGCTTGATGTCGAGAGTACGTGAACGGGTGGCGGCGGAGCAAATCAGATGCTTCCGCCCGTCGCTCCCCCGCTGCCGCCGCCGGTGCAGCCGCTGCCGCAGGCCTTGAGCACGGCCGCCAGGTCGAGGGTGTCGGCGGCGTCCGGCGTGGTCAGGTTCACCTGGGTGCCGTAGTCGGAGAAGTGCCGGTCGACGTCGAAGGAGCCGAGGTTCGACGCGGCGTGGTCCTCGGTCCGGATCGGCAGACCGCGCACGTCCAGCCAGACGTCCACGGTCTCGCTGGTGATGCCGGCCTGCTGGTCCTGCTGCACGATCTCGGCGCGCTGCCCGGCCGTCAGGCCCGGCATCGCGTCGAGGAGCTGCTGCGGCGTGAGGGTGCCGCTGAGGTGCGTCGTGCGCACCCCGTCCGTGACCTCCGGCCCGACGGTGGCCAGCCCCGTGCTCCCCGCGAGCGCGCGCAGTTCGACGTCCGGCGACAACTGCTTGAGCAGGCTGCCCATCACGTTGCCGAAGTCCGCGCCACCGCTGCCCGGCGCGAGCGCGGCCAGCTCGGCGAAGTCGAACTTGAGCCAGCTGCGCCCCTGGGACTGCGCGAGCGCCTTGGGGTCGGTCATCCGCACGTACATGACCCCGCCGGTGATCAGGATCGGCACGGTGCCGTCCGACGAGAACCGCGTGAGACCCGGGCTCCCGGTGATCACGCCGTTGAGCTGCCCTTCCCCGGACCAGGACAGGGCCGCCTTGACGACCTGCGGTGTGCCACCGGCCGGCGACTGGCTGGTGGCGTCGATCTTCGCGGACCCGGCGGCCTTGGTCCGCCCGGCCGCCCACCGCAGCGCCGCGGCGGGATCGGTCGGCAGGGCCGTCGGACTGGGCGAAGCCGGCGGCGCGGCCTTCGGCGGTGACGTCGACCCGTGACAGGCGGCCACACCGCCGAGGCCGAGAGTCAGGACAGTGAGAACGGCGAATGTACGACGCATGAGGGCCCCCCGTTTGGCCTACACGTCCAACTACCCTCGGTATACCCGCCACCACTGTCCGAAACAGCTCCGGTCCGGGCTCGGAACCGTCACGACTTCGCCGCGGCCTCGGCCTTCTTGAGCATCGCGGCCAGGTCGAGGGTGTCCGCGGCGCTGGGCACCGTCACCGAGACCGGGACGCCGTAGTCGGAGAAGTGGCGGTCGATGTCCATGGCGCCCTTGCCGGTCGTGGCGTGCTCACGCACCCGCACCGGCAGTGCCTGGTCGTTCAGCCAGATGTCCACGTCCTCGCCCGTCAGACCGATCTTGGTGTCGGCGGCGCCGAGCGTCGCCCGCTGGGAGGCGGTCAGGCCGGGCATGGCCGCGAGGATCTGGTCCAGCGTGAGGTGGCCGGTGTAGTGGGTGGTCTGCTGGCCGTCCATGGTCTCCGCGCCGAGGCTGTGGACGCCCTTGTCGGCCGAGACGGCCCGCACCGTCTGGACCGGCGACATCTGCTTCAGCATGTTGTCCATGCCGGCGCCCAGGCTCGACGCCTGCGCGTTCTTGGACAGCGCGGCTATCTCGGCGAAGTCGAGCTTCATCCACTGCTTGCCGCCCAGCTGGGACACCGTGGTCGGGTTGGTCAGCTTCATGTACATCGCCCCACCGGTCATCAGGAAGGGCACGGTGCCGTCACTGGAGAACTGGGACATGCCCGGCGCGCCCGCCATGGTTCCCGTGAAGCGGGCACCCGAGCCCCAGGCCATGGCCCCGCTCATGTGCTCCGGCGCGGCCTGGCCGGGCTGCTGGACGGTGCCGGTGATCTTGGCGGAGTTCTCCGACTGCAGGTGGGTGTTGGCCAGACCGAGCGCGGCCAGCGCGTCGGCCGGCAGCCCGGCCGCGGCGTGGGCCGCCTCGTTGCCCGCCTTCTGCGCCGTGGAGCAGGCCGTCAGGCCGGTGAGGGCCAGGACGGCCACGGTGGCGGCGGCGACGGTTCGGGTGGTGCGCATGCTGCTGTCCCCTGGGGTGTGTCGTGGTGGTGCGTGGATGGTTCGGTGGCCCGCTCAGTGGCCGCCCGCTCGCTCAGTGGCCCGCTCAGTGGCCGCCCGCTCGCTCAGTGGCCCGCTCAGTGGCCGCCCGCTTGCTCGGTGGCCCGCTCAGTGGCCGCCCGCTCGCTCAGTGGCCCGCTCAGTGGCCCAGCGACGACAGCATCGAGGCCATGTCGAAGGTGTCGGACGCCGGCGGCGGGGTGACGGTCAGCGGGCTGGTGCTGAAGTCGGAGTAGTCGACCGTGGTGGCCATCGGGCCGTCGCTGGTCTGCGCGGTCTCGTGGATCTCGACGGGCAGGTTCCGGCTGTCGACCCACACGTCCATGTGCAGCGGCCCGATGCCGCTGGAGACCGAGGCGTCGATGAACGCCTTGACGGCCGAGTCGCCGCTGTACGCCTTGGCGGTGAGCGCCTTCAGGTCGACCGTGCCCGCGTAGTGAACGGCCTGGACGCCGTTCACCGCACCGGTACCGACGCGCGACATGCCGGGCGCCTGGAGCAGCACCTTGAGCTGGGTGGCGGGGTCGGTGCCCGCGGACTGGCCGAAGAGGCTCTTGAGCGAGGCGTCCCCACCCTTGGCGCCGGCGCTCATGTCCATCTTCATCCAGTGCTTGCCCTGGAACTCGGCGGCCATCTTCGGGCCCATGTCCATGTACATCACGCTGCCCGAGAGCTTCATCCGCACGGAGGCGACGCCCAGCTGGGCCGCCTCCTGCGCGGGCGCCGTCGAGGTGATGTCCTCCGCCAGGGCGCCGCCCCAGCCGACCTGGCCGGAGAGGGTCGTGGTGCCCATCGACCCCTCGGTGGCGGTGAGCTTCATCGTGACGGACCGGTAGTCCCCGACGGCCTTCGTGGTGAGCGCGATCGCGTCGCTCGCGTTGGCGGGCGCGACGGCGGTCGGGCTCGTGGCGGCCCGGCTCGTACCGGACGCGGCGGCGGAACCGCCCGAGCCGCCCCCGCAGGCGGCCAGTCCGGTGACGGCGAGGACGACGGTGGCAGCGGTCATGAACGAACGGGTCCGGAGCATGGGATTCCCCCTGGTGATCAGCTGTGAACGCGCTGACGCTACACCCACCCCACGACAGCGAACGGGCCGGTACCCGCTCCCGCGAGGGAGCTGGTACCGGCCCGTTACAGACCTGAAGGTCCTACGGCGATCCGGTGGGATCAGACCGCAGCCGGGTCCTCCTCGACGAGGAGGTTGCGGGTGCGGTTCGGGTCCACCTGGATGCCCGGGCCCATCGTGGTGCTGATGGCGACCTTCTTGATGTAGCGGCCCTTGGCGGCGGACGGCTTGGCCCGGAGGACCTCCTCGAGCGCCGCGGCGTAGTTCTCGACCAGCTTCTCGATGTCGAAGGAGGTCTTGCCGATGATCAGGTGCAGGTTCGAGTGCTTGTCGACGCGGAACTCGATCTTGCCGCCCTTGATCTCCGTGACAGCCTTCGCCACGTCGACGGTGACGGTGCCGGTCTTCGGGTTCGGCATCAGGCCACGGGGACCGAGCACGCGGCCGAGGCGGCCGACCTTGCCCATGAGGTCCGGGGTGGCGACGACGGCGTCGAAGTCCAGGCGACCCTTGGCGACCTCGTCGATCAGCTCGTCGGCACCGACGATGTCGGCGCCCGCAGCCTCCGCGGCCGCGGCACGGTCACCGGTCGCGAAGACCAGGACCCGGGCGGTCTTGCCGGTGCCGTGCGGGAGGTTCACGGTGCTGCGGACCATCTGGTCGGCCTTGCGCGGGTCGACACCCAGACGCATGGCGACCTCGACGGTCGAGTCGAACTTGGTGGTGGAGGTCTCCTTGGCGAGGCGGATGGCCTCGAGGGGGGCGTACAGACGCTCGCGGTCGACCTTGGCGGCCGCGGCAGTCAGAGCCTTGCTGCGCTTCACTGCTGCTCCTACTGGATTTCTTTGGCGTGGAGTCGTGGTTGCTACGGGCCGCGCAGGCCCTACCACGGAAAAGCTCGGTCGTCGGGGGCTGTCAGCCCTCGACGGTGATGCCCATCGAACGAGCGGTACCGGCGATGATGCGCTCGGCCATCTCGATGTCGTTCGCGTTCAGGTCGGGCATCTTGGTGGTGGCGATCTCGCGGACCTGGGCAGCCGTGATCTTGGCGACCTTGGTCTTGTGCGGCTCGCCGGAGCCCTTCTCCACGCCCGCGGCCTTCAGGATGAGGCGAGCGGCCGGCGGAGTCTTGGTGATGAAGGTGAAGGAACGGTCGTCGTAGACCGTGATCTCCACCGGGATCACCATGCCACGCTGCGACTCGGTGGCCGCGTTGTAGGCCTTGCAGAACTCCATGATGTTGACGCCGTGCTGACCCAGGGCCGGGCCGACGGGCGGCGCGGGGTTGGCCGCGCCGGCGTTGATCTGGAGCTTGATAAGCCCCGTGACCTTCTTCTTCTTGGGAGGCATGCTCTCTCCGGGTCCTTACGAGAGGTGTTCCCGACCGGCGCGCGTCAGCACACCAGCGGGGCCTTGGATGATCGTGCGGCGCCGGGCACACGGCCGACAGCGCACACACATCGAACCAGAATAGCCCGAGACCCCCGCCGCCCCGAAATCGCTCACCTGCCGAGCAGCCGGGCCACCCCCTCGGCCAGCCCCCCGACGACCCGCGCCGCACCCTCCAGCCCGGCCCGCAGGGGCGGCGGCAGCAGCGCGTCCCCGAGCGGGCCGCCGTCCGTCTCCACCACCGGGACGCCCTCCGGCGCCCGGAGCCGGTAGAACTCCGGGTCCGTGGGCGCCGGGCCGAGATCGTGCAGCTCCAGGTACGGATTGGCCAGCACCAGACCGGTCCCGGCGTCCACCACGACAGTGTCGCCGCCGACGGCGAGCCGGACGGCACGCCGCCCCTCCCAGTCCACCAGGTCCAGGACGGCGATCGGCCGTCGCAGCTCACCACGCGGGCGCCGGACCTCGCCGAGCGGGGAGAAGAGCGCCGGCGGAGCCGGGTCGACGACCAGCCGGTCCGGCATCAGGCGGTAGTGCCTCTCGCCGTCGTAGGACTCCGCCTGCGCGGCCGCTGGACCCGCGCTGCGGGTGAAGTCCAGCCGGAAGCGGCCCCCGTCGGCGACGGCGAACCGGCCGTCGGCGAACTCCCCACGCAGGGTGCCCGCGAGGTCCGAGGGCCGGGCCAGGGCCAGCAGCCGGACGACCTCCGGGACGGAGGGCACCGGTCCGTCGAGCGGCTCGGGGTCCGTGCGCCGGAACGGGACCTCCGGCTCGGCCGGCACCTCCCGGCCTCGCAGGAGCCGGCGCATCGACGGGTCGAAAGCCATCCGGCCGAGTGTCAGCACCGTCATCCGGGCGGCCGTGCCGACCTCGGGGGCCCGCATGGACCGGTCCCCGACGGAGAAGGTCTCCCCCTCCCGATCGGGCACGGCCTCCTCCGGGCCGATCCTCCGCACGGTGAGCGTGCGGACCGGGCGCCCGCCGAAGACCTCGACCAGCCGCAGCAGCAGCCCGGTCTCCACGTCGACCAGCAGCTCGGTCCGGTCGACCAGGTGCTCGCGCAGCACCGGCACCACCGTCTCCGGCCACAGGGTGAGTCGGACGACCGCGCGTCCGAGCGCCTGCGCCGGTCCGCCGAGCTCCCAGCGCAGATCGTCGAAGACCCAGCCCGGTCGCCGCAGCAGCTCGTCGGCGTTCCGCTCGGGGACCTCCATCCCCACCGCCAGCCCCCGCGTGACGCGCCGCATCTCCGCCTCGCCGTGCGCGCGCAGCGCGGCCTCCACCGCCTCGTCACGCTCGACGTCCAGCTCGACGCCCGGCCGCCGCGGTGCGTGCGACGCCCGGTACAGCAGCACGGCGAGATCGCCCTCGTCCATCCTCACGGCCCCCTCCGGAGACGACGAAACCCCGCACCCATCATGGGCACGGGGTTCGGCGTTGTCAGCGGATCCGGGGATCAGCCGCTCATGGTCCTGGTCGTTCTTGGTACTAGTCGTTCTTGGTGATCTGATCAAAGGAGAGCTCGACCGGGGTCTCACGGCCGAAGATCTCGACGAGGCCCTTGACCTTCTTCGAGTCCGGGTTGATCTCGTTGATCGTCGCCTGCAGCGTGGCGAACGGGCCGTCGGTGACGGTGACCGAGTCGCCGACCTCGAAGTCCAGGACCTGGACGTCGACGGGACGGACCGGGCTCGGCTTGCCGGCCTCCTTGGCCGCGGCGCGCTCGACGTCCGGCGCCAGCATCTTGACGACCTCGTCCAGCGTCAGCGGGTACGGGTCGTAGGCGTTGCCGACGAAGCCGGTGACGCCGGGGGTGTTGCGGACGACGCCCCAGGACTCGTTCGTCAGGTCCATGCGCACCAGCACGTAGCCGGGGAGCTTGTTCTGGCGGATGGTCTTCCGGTCGCCGTTCTTGATCTGGACGACCTCTTCCTGCGGCACCTCGGCCTGGTAGATGTAGTCCTCGACGTTGAGCGAGACGGCGCGCTGCTCAAGGTTGGCCTTCACGCGGTTCTCGTAACCGGCGTAGGTGTGGATGACGTACCACTCACCCGGGGCGATGCGCAGCTCCTCGCGGAACGCGGCCACGGGGTCGATCTCCACACCGTCGTCCTCGGTGACGGTGGCGGCGGACTCCTCGAAGGCCTCGGTCGCGGCGGACTCGTCGGCGCTGACGACGGTCAGGGCCTCCTCCTCCGCAGAGCGGCCGGCCGCTTCATCGGCAGCCTCGACCTCGTCGACGTCGGAATCGGCGTTGTCGACGATCTCCTCGACGGAGTCGTCGCCCCACGCCTGCTCCTCGGCCTCCAGGGCCTCAGCGGCGTCGTACGAGTGGGACTCAGACACGTTGGCTGCTTCTTCCTGCTTGTTGCGATCGGTGGATTCAACGATACCGACACAACGGTAGCGGAGCGCCCGGACAACGGGACGAAGCTGCCGAACGTGCGTAAAGAGGTGCTGGTGAAGGCCCTGCCGACGGAGAACTGTCCGGCGGGAATCGTCAGCCGAAGACGACCGAGGCGAGCTTCACGAAGCCGGTGTCGAGGCCGTAGACCAGCGCCATGATCACGATCACGAAGGTGATGACCACCGTGGTGTAGGAGGTCAGCTCGTTGCGCGTCGGCCAGACGACCTTGCGCAGCTCGGCGATGATCTGGCGGTAGAAGAGCGCGGTGCGGGCGAAGATGTTCGGGCCCTTGTCGCGCTTGCGACCGCCCTTGCCCTCCGGGTCGCCCGCCTTGCGGGCGCGCTTCCGGTCGCGGCGCGAGAGCTCGTCGCCGTCGGCGGAGTCGCCGCTCTCAGGTGTGGCGGTGGAGCCCACGGTCTCCGTCACTAGTCCCTCACCTGATATCCGGGTACCTGTAGGGGCTCCCGCTTAAGCGAGGCCCCTGCGTGCACTGCTGACGGTACCGCCTGTCCGAGGTTTCCGACAGAGCGGACAGCAGGGCCAGAGGGACTTGAACCCCCAACCGCCGGTTTTGGAGACCGGTGCTCTACCAATTGAGCTATAGCCCTTTGAGTCCGTGGTGCGGACTCGCAGACCCAACCTACAGCATCACGGCCGGTGCAGGTGACTGCCGCCTTGGCGTGCCGTCGGAAGGGCTTCCAACGAGGGTTGAGTGTAGGGGGTGGAAGGCCTACGCGTCGAATGAGTTCCGCAGCTCGGGCCCGTTCGGGTCGCATCCCGGAACACCGCGACCACGCGCGAAGGCTTCTGCGAGCATGCCGACATGAGCGCTGCCTCCCCCACCCCTGACGCAACCATCCGCCCCGCCGACCGTCGCGTCTCGGCGCGTGTCGGCGCCATCGCGGAGTCCGCGACGCTGGCTGTCGACGCCAAGGCGAAGGCCCTCCAGGCCGCCGGCCGCCCGGTGATCGGCTTCGGCGCCGGCGAACCGGACTTCCCCACGCCGGAGTACATCGTCGAGGCGGCCGTGGCCGCCTGCCGCGAGCCGAAGAACCACCGCTACACCCCCGCCGGCGGCCTGCCCGAGCTGAAGGCCGCCATCGCCGCGAAGACGCTGCGCGACTCCGGCTGGGCGGTGGACGCCTCCCAGGTGCTCGTCACCAACGGCGGCAAGCAGGCCATCTACGAGGCCTTCGCCGCGATCCTGGACCCGGGCGACGAGGTGATCGTCCCGGCCCCCTACTGGACCACCTACCCCGAGTCGATCCAGCTCGCGGGCGGCGTCGCGGTGGAGGTCGTGGCCGACGAGACCACCGGCTACAAGGTCTCCGTCGAGCAGTTGGAGGCGGCCCGCACCGAGAACACCAAGGTGCTGCTCTTCGTCTCCCCCTCCAACCCGACGGGCGCGGTCTACACCCGCGCCGAGGTCGAGGCGGTCGGCCGCTGGGCGGCCGAGCACGGCCTGTGGGTGCTGACGGACGAGATCTACGAGCACCTGGTCTACGGGGACGCGGAGTTCGTGTCCCTGCCGGTGGTCGCCCCGGAGCTGGCGGACAAGTGCATCGTGGTCAACGGTGTCGCCAAGACCTACGCGATGACGGGCTGGCGCGTGGGGTGGGTCATCGGCCCGCAGGACGTCATCAAGGCGGCGACCAACCTGCAGTCGCACGCCACCTCCAACGTCTCCAACGTCGCCCAGCGGGCCGCGCTGGCGGCGGTCGCCGGGGACCTGGCCGCGGTCGACGAGATGAAGGTCGCCTTCGACCGGCGCCGGCGCACGATCGTGGCGATGCTCAACGAGATCGACGGCGTCGTCTGCCCCGAGCCGGAGGGCGCGTTCTACGTCTACCCGTCCGTGAAGGGCCTGCTGGGTCGCGAGATCCGCGGCCGGCGCCCGGCCACCTCGGCGGAGCTGGCCTCGCTGATCCTCGACGAGGCCGAGGTCGCCGTCGTCCCGGGCGAGGCCTTCGGCACCCCGGGCTACCTCCGCCTCAGCTACGCGCTGGGCGACGACAACCTGGTCGAGGGCGTCAGCCGCATCCAGAAGCTGCTGGCCGAGGCCCGCTAGGGCTTGTTCGGGGGCGCGAGGGAGCCTCGCGCCCCCGACAAAGTGCAACTTTCCCGTGCGCCCCTTGGGCCCCGGTAGGATCTGTGGATGGAACAGGTCCTTGCCCCGTCCCGTCCGTCGAGCCTGCCTTCCGCGCCCCGCGACGTCCGGCTGCTGCCGAAGGCGCACCTGCACCTGCACTTCACCGGCTCCATGCGTCCCACCACGCTGATAGAGCTCGCCGACAAGCACGGTGTCCGCCTCCCCGAGGCGTTGATCAGCTCCGAGCCCCCCAAGCTCCGCGCCACCGACGAGCGCGGCTGGTTCCGCTTCCAGCGCCTGTACGACGCCGCGCGCAACTGCCTGCAGGACGAGGACGACATCCGCCGTCTCGTCCTGGAGGCCGCCGAGGACGACAAGGCGGACGGCTCGGGCTGGCTGGAGATCCAGGTCGACCCGACCTCCTACGCGCCCCGCCTCGGCGGCCTGATCCCCGCGATGGAACTGATCCTGGACGCCGTGGACGACGCCTCGCGGCGCTCCGGCGTCGGTATCCGCGTACTGGTCGCCGCGAACCGGATGAAGCACCCCCTCGACGCGCGCACTCTCGCCCGCCTCGCCGTGCGCTACGCGGACCAGGGCGTCGTCGGGTTCGGGCTGTCGAACGACGAACGCCGGGGCATGGCAAGGGATTTCGACCGGGCGTTCCGGATCGCCACCGAGGCGGGCCTGCTGGCCGCCCCGCACGGAGGCGAGCTCGCCGGGCCGGAGAGCGTCCGGTCGTGCCTGGACGATCTCGGCGCGCGGCGCATCGGACACGGCGTGCGGGCGGCGGAGAACCCGGAGTTGATGCGGCGGCTCGCCGACGCCCAGGTGGCGTGCGAGGTCTGCCCCGCATCCAACGTCGCCCTCGGCGTCTACGAGCGGCCGGAGGACGTACCGCTGCGACGCCTCTTCGAGGCGGGTGTGCCGATGGCGCTGGGCGCGGACGACCCGCTGCTCTTCGGTTCACGGCTGGCGGCGCAGTACGAGTCGGCACGTCATCACCACGCCTTCACCGACGAGGAGTTGGCAGAGCTGGCCCGGCAGTCGGTGCGTGCCTCGCTGGCCCCCGAACCGGTCCGGGCGAGGCTGCTGGCGGACGTCGACGCGTGGCTCGGGCAGCCGGCCTGAGGCTGGCGCCTGACGCGAACGGACCGGAGCGGTCGGTTCCATGTCAAACCCCTGGTGACGGTGTGACGGGTGGGCGTGATGTGATGTGACGTCCTCTCCGTCCCCGACCCGCAGGAGTCCCGACCATGATCGAGGCGCACGGTCTGACCAAGCGCTACGGCGCCAAAACGGCCGTCGACCGCCTGACGTTCGCGGTCCAACCCGGGATCGTCACCGGATTCCTCGGTCCCAACGGCTCCGGCAAGTCGACGACGATGCGCATGATCCTCGGGCTCGACGCGCCCAGCGACGGTCTGGCCACGGTCGCGGGAGTGCCGTTCCGTCAGCTGACGCACCCGGCCAGGACCGTCGGGGCCCTGCTGGACGCCAAGTCGCTGCACCCGGGGCGCAGCGCGCGGGCCAACCTGCTGAGCCTGGCCCGGATGAGCGGGATCCCGAGCCGCAGGGTCGACGAGGTACTGGGCCTGGTCGGCCTCCAGGACGTGGCCGGACGGCGGACCGGCGGCTTCTCCCTCGGCATGGGCCAGCGCCTGGGCATCGCGGCCGCACTGCTGGGCGACCCACAGGTGCTGATGCTGGACGAGCCGGTCAACGGCCTCGACCCCGAGGGCGTGCTCTGGATCCGCCAGCTCATCCGCGGCTGGGCGGCGGAGGGCCGCACGGTCTTCGTCTCCAGCCACCTGATGAGCGAGATGGCGCTGACCGCCGACCACCTGGTCATCATCGGCCAGGGCAAGCTCCTGGCGGACATGAGCCTGACGGCCTTCGTCAACCAGTACTCGACCGGACACGTGGCCGTCCGCTGCGTGCCCGAGGACACCCCCCGCCTGGTCCCTGCCCTCGCCGCGGCCGGCGGCAGCGCCCAGCAGCAGCCGGACGGCGCCCTGCGGGTCACCGGCCTGGACGCGCAGCGCATCAGCGAACTGGCCCACGCCCAGGGCATCCGCCTGCTTGAACTGGCGCCCCAGCAGGCCTCCTTGGAGGAGGCGTACATGCGGATGACCCAGCACGCGGTGGAGTACCGCGCCGCCGCGCCGATGCCGGGCGCCCCGATGCCAGGCGCCGGCATGACCGCCACCCCGCCGCCGGTCGCGTACGCGCCGCAGCCGCAGGCCCCGGCGGGTCAGCCGGGGTACGGCGCACAGCCTCTGCCGCCGCAGGCCCCCGCGGGCCAGCCGGGCTACGCTCCGCAGCCCCAGGCCCCCGCGGGTCAGCCCGGGTACGGCGCGCAGCCCGTACCACCCCAGCCGCAGGCCCCCGCGGGTCAGCCCGGCTACGGCGCGCTGCCCGGGTACCAGTCCGGCCAGCCGGGGTACGGCGCACAGCCGGCACCGCCGCAGGCCCCCGCGGCCCAGCCCGGGTACGGCACACAGCCAGCACCGCCGCAGGCCCCCGCGGCCCAGCCCGGGTACGGCGCGCAGCCCGTACCGCCGCAGCCGGCCGCCTATCCCCCGCCGCCGCAGGCCGGAGGCGCCTACGGCTACCCGCCGGCGCCGCAGCCCGCGCACCCGCAACCTCAGCCTCCCGCCCCGGCCAACCCGTATGCGCCCTATGCGACCCCGAAGAGCGAGGGATGACCGTGTCGCAGCCGTACTCCTCCTACCCGTCCCCGCAGCCGGGCGTCGGCTACGCGCCGCAGCCCCAGCCGATGCAGGCGCCCCAGGCGCCCCAGCCGCACGCGCCGCAGCAGCCCTTCCGTCCCGCCGGGCCGGGGCAGCCGTCGGGGCCGCGGCCGAACATCCTGAACGTGATCGCGGCCGAGTGGACCAAGCTGTGGACCACCCGCGCGACGATCTGGCTGCTGGCCGGCGCGCTGGTCGCGATGCCGGCCATGGACCTGTTCCTGACCTCGCACTACAGCGGCAACGCCGAGGTCCGGCACGACCAGTTCCTCACCAACTCGGCCATCGGCGCGCTCGTCGCGGTGCTGCTCTTCGTGCCGTTCGGCACGCTCGTGATCACCACGGAGTACACCTCCGGCATGATCCGCAACACCCTGATCACCGCCCCGCGCCGGTTCCAGGTGCTGACCGCCAAGGTGCTCGTGCTCCTGCTGGGTTCGCTCCTCGCCGGCACGGTGCTCTGCGGGATCAGCGTGATGGCCGCGAAGGCCTTGCTGCCCGGCAACTTCGCCGACCCGGTCCCGACCTCCCAGGTGATCCAGGCGATCTTCGGGGCGGGTCTCTTCCTCTCCCTCTGCGCGCTGCTCTCGTTCGCGATCGGCACCCTGCTGCGGCGCTCCGCACCGGCCATCGTGATCCTGATGGCGCTGATCTTCCTGCCGTTCGTCATCGGCATCATGGCGGGCGCCTCGTCGGGCAGCCTGGGCGAGAAACTGATGGACTACTCGCTCTTCTCCGGCCTGTTCGCCCAGTTCGGCAACCAGATGTCCGAGAGCGCCCCGTCCGCGGGCACCATGCTGGAGCTGGTGGGCCTGGCCACGGTGGCGCTGCTGGGCGGCGCGTACGCGGCCTTCGTCCTCCGCGACGCCTGACCCGACGGTTCCCGCGTCCGAGCCGTCCGATCCCTACAGCTCGACGCCCACCATGACGGGCTCGTTCACCAGCGTCACACCGAACGCCGCCGTGACGCCGGCCTGGATCTCGCGGGCAAGGGCGAGCAGGTCGGCGGCGGTGGCGCCGCCTCGGTTGGTGAGCGCGAGGGTGTGCTTGCCGGAGAGGCGGGCCGGTCCGCTGCCGTAGCCCTTGGTGAAGCCGGCCTTGTCGATCAGCCAGGCGGCGGAGGTCTTCACCAGGCCCTCCCCCGCCGGGTAGACGGGCGGCTCGACGTCGGCGCCGAGACGCTCGGCCACCCGCTCCAGGAACGCGGCGTGCTGGGCGGCCGTCAGGATCGGGTTGGTGAAGAAGGAGCCCGCGGACCAGCTGTCGTGATCCTCCGGGTCCAGCACCATGCCCTTGCCGGAGCGCAGCTTCAGCACGGCCTCGCGGGCGGCGCGCAGGTCCGCGCGCTCGCCGGGCGCGACACCCAGCGTCCGGGCGGCCTCGGCGTAGCGGACCGGGGTGGAGGCGCCGTCGGCGTCCTCGAGCGCGAAGACGACGCGCAGGACGACGTAGCGGTCCGGCTCGGCCTTGAAGCGGCTGTGGCGGTAGGCGAAGCCGCACTCCGCGGCGGGAACGGTCACCGTCTCGCCGGTGCGGCGGTCGAAGGCGACGACCTCGGTGATCGTGTCGGCGACCTCCTGGCCGTAGGCGCCGACGTTCTGCACCGGGGTGGCGCCGGCCGAACCGGGGATGCCGGCCAGGAACTCGATGCCGGCCAGTCCGTGGTCGACCACCGTGCGGTCCACCACCTGCGACCAGACCTCGCCCGCCGCCACGGTGAGCCGGGTGCCGTCCAGCTCGAACCCCTGTGTCGCGACACGGAGCACGGTGCCGGGGAAGCCGGCGTCGCCGATGACGAGGTTGCTGCCGCCACCGAGGACCAGCAGCGGCTCGCCCGCCGCGTCGGCGGCACGGACGACGGCGACGACCTCGTCATCGGTCGTCGCCGTCACCAGGCGGGCGGCGGGGCCGCCGATCCGGAGCGTGGTCAGCGGGGCCAGGGGCGCGTCGTGGAGTTCCTGCACGGGTCCAGCCTACGGGCCCGCGTCCGCGCGCCGGTCGGCCGACCGTCGGCCGGCCGTCAGGCGACCGGGGTGGGCGCCTCGTCGGCCACCGCCCCGCCCCCGACAGCCCTGCCGTCGACGGGCAGGCCCGCGGCGACCGGCTGCGAGGCCGCCGCCCGGGACCGGCGCGGCGCCGTCAGGATCGCGACCGTCGCCAGCGCGATGGACGCGGCGCCCACCCACAGCGCCGGGGTCAGGCCGTTCACGTAGCTCTGTCCGCTCGCGTAGCTGCCGTGCGCGGTGAAGACGGACGTCAGCACTGCCACGCCGAGCGCGCCGCCGACCTCACGCAGCGCGTTGTTGGCGCCGGAGGCCACACCCTGCTCCTCCGGCCGGACCGAGCCCATCAGCACCGCCGCGACCGGCGCGAAGAACAGCGCCATGCCGGTGCCGGAGATCACCAGCGCCGGGACCTGCGACGCGTAGCTGACGTGCGGGGAGACGATCAGCGCGAACCAGGCCAGGCCGGTGGCCTGCAGCGCCAGGCCCATCGCGATGATCACCCGTCCGCCGATCCGGTCGACCAGCAGACCGGCCAGCGGGGCGACGATCATCGGCATCGCGGTCCAGGGCAGCATCCGCACGCCCGCGGTCATCGGGCTGTAGCCCTGGACGTTCTGCAGGAACTGACTGAGCAGGAAGATCGAGCCGAACATGCCGAGCGACATCAGCATCGAGGCGGTGTTGACGGCGGAGAAGGTGCGGATCCGGAAGAGCCGCAGCGGCAGCAGCGGCGACGCGGTGCGCGACTCCCAGACCACGAAGGAGACGAGCAGCACAGCTCCGCCGACGAGCCCGGCGAGCACCGGCGCGCTGGTCCAGCCGTCGGCGTTGCCGCGGATCAGACCGTAGACGACACCGAAGAGACCGGCGCTGGCCAGCGCGGTGCCCACCACGTCGAGCCGGCTGTTGGGACCGTGCGACTCGGTCAGCCGCAGGCGGGCCAGCGGCAGCAGCGCCAGGCCGATGGGCACGTTGAGCGCGAAGATCCACTGCCAGGACAGGTGCTCGACGACGGTCCCGCCGATCAGCGGGCCGAGCGCCACGGCCATGCCGTTGACCGCCCCCCAGGCCCCGAAGGCCAGCCCGCGCCGGGCCGCCGGGACGGCGGCGGTGAGCAGGGTCAGGCTGACGGGGGTGAGCAGCGCCGCGCCCACGCCCTGCGCGGCGCGCGCCGCGACCAGGGCCCCGATGTTCGGGGCGAGCGCGGCGGCCAGCGAGGAGAGGGTGAAGAGCGTGAGGCCGATCGTGAACAGCCGCCGCCGGCCGAAGCGGTCGCCGAGCGCGGCGCCGAGCATCAGCAGTACGGCGAAGGTCAGCGTGTAGGCGTTGACGGTCCATTCGAGGTCGGTGATGCCACCGCCGAGGTGGGACCGGATGGAGGGCAGGGCGGTGGTCACCACCAGGTTGTCGAGCGCGGCCATGAAGCCGGCGGTACTGGTGACCACGAAGGCCCAGACGGCTGGACTGATCTTGCGCATGATGTCCCCCAGGCGCGGTTTGGAAGTAATCAATCAATAACTTCTGCGGGCAAAAAAACGCGGTTCGACAGGTCAGACCACCGGACAGCCGAGGAAGTCCTTGCCGAAGCCCTGCCACAGGCGGTGCTCCACCGGAAAGCCCATGGCGACCAGGTTGTTGATCAGCATCCCGTAGGCGAAGAACTCGGTGATCTCCTCCGGCGTCCCACCGGAGGCCGTGGCCACCGTGTCCCACAGATCCGTCCACAGCTCCCGGACGGCCTCGCCCACCTGGTGGTCGCCGGCAGCCTCGGCCGCCGCCGTCGAGACGTACATCTGGAGCTGCATGAGCAGCCGGGACTTGTCCTCGATCAGCTCGAAGTAGACCTCGGCCATCGCATGGCGGGCCTCCTCGCCCTCCTTGCCCTCGGCCGCGCGCAGGAAGCTCTCCTTGATCTCAGCCGTGCAGCGACGCACGGCGGCCTCGAAGAGCGCCCGCTTGTTCTCGAAGAGCCGGAACAGGTACGGCTGCGACACCCCGACCCGGCGGGCGATCGCCGCGGTCGAGGTGCCGTTGTAGCCGTGGGCGGCGAACTCGACCATGGCGGCGCGGATGACGCTCTCGCGTCGCTCCTCCGCGCTCATCCGCATGCTCGTCTTCGCCATGCTTCAAAGTTAGTGGTTGATTACTAACTACGCAAGGGGTGGTGTGAGACGTGTCTCAGACCAGCTGGACCACGGCCCGGGACATGCCCAGCACCTTCTGGCCCTCGCTGGTCGCCACCAGGTCCACCCGGACCCGGCGGTCGTCCAGCTTGGCCGCGACCTTGGCGGTGACCTCGATCACGGCGCCCGTCCCGTCGTTCGCGACGACGACCGGCTTGGTGAAGCGCACCCCGTACTCGACCACCGCGCCCGGGTCGGCGACCCAGTCGGTGACCACGCGAGCCGCCTCGGCCATGGTGAACATGCCGTGGGCGATCACGTCCGGCAGGCCGACGGCCTTGGCGACGGCCTCGTTCCAGTGGATCGGGTTGAAGTCACCCGAAGCACCGGCGTACTGCACCAGCGTGGCCCGGGTCACCGGGAACGACTGCGCCGGCAGCTCGGTGCCGACCTCGACGTCGTCGTAGTTGACGGCAGCGCTCATCGTCGCCTCACTCCCCCTCGGCCGCGCGGGCGACCAGCGTCATGTACGAGGTCACCACGTGCTCACCGGTCTCGTCGTGCACCTCGCCACGGACGGACAGCACGTCGTTGCCGGCCAGCGACTTGATCGAGTCGATGACGCAGGTCACACTCAGCCGGTCCCCGGCGCGGACCGGGCGGGTGTAGACGAACCGCTGGTCACCGTGGACCACACGGGTGAAGTCCAGGCCGAGCTCCGGGTCCTGCACCACCTGCGCGGCCGCGCGGTAGGTGATCAGGAAGGGGAAGGTCGGCGAGGCGATCACATCCGGGTGACCGAGCGCCTTGGCGGCCTCCCGGTCCACGTACGCCGGATTGGCGTCCCCGACGGCCTCGGCGAACTCGCGGATCTTCTCCCGGCCGACCTCGTAGGCCGGGGTGGGCGGGTACGACCGCCCGACGAAGGCGGGGTCCAGCGGCATGCGCTGCTCCTGTCATCCATGAAGTGAGCTGGGCAAAGGTGAGCCTGGCAGAGACGACTGAAGGCCGCCCCCACAAGTGGGAGCGGCCTTCGTCGGAAAACCATCGGTCGAACCTCGAGACCGACCCTGAGCCCTGAGGCCTTCGGTGTCAGCGGGTCTCGCGGTGTGCCGTGTGCGCGTTGCAGCGGGGGCAGTGCTTCTTCATCTCAAGACGGTCCGGGTCGTTACGCCGGTTCTTCTTGGTGATGTAGTTCCGCTCCTTGCACTCCACGCACGCCAGCGTGATCTTCGGACGGACATCAGTGGCGGCCACGGGAGTGCCTTCCTGGGACAGACAACGTTACAGACAGACAAGAGTAGCCGATCGGGTCACAGACCGAAAATCGGCTACAGGCGTGGTAGCGGTGACCGGACTTGAACCGGTGACACAGCGATTATGAGCCGCTTGCTCTACCAACTGAGCTACACCGCCACGACGATCGCGTCTCCCGTCGGGTGACGGAAAACCCTCTCATCCGAGCCCCCATGCGGAATCGAACCGCAGACCTTCTCCTTACCATGGAGACGCTCTACCGACTGAGCTATAGGGGCGAACGGGGAAGACATTACACGGTCCTCCGCCCAACCGTGAAATCCGTTCTGCGCTGCCCCGGTACGACTTTTTCCCCCGCGGCTCGCGCACCCCACGCGCCTCCCCGGCGGCCCGGCCACGGCGCCCTAGGCTCACAGGTCTGCGATCTTGCGGAAGCACGCGGGGATCGCACCAGAGGCAGGACAGGAGGAGGGAGCAGCGGGGCATGGGACAGCTGGGGCCTGAACCGGAACCCGGGGCAGCCGGCCCGGGCGCCCTGCTGCTGACCGGCGCGAGCCTCGCCAACGGCCGCACGGTGGACGTCCGCCTCAGCGGGGACCGGATCGAGGCCGTCGGGACGGCAGGCTCGCTGCGCGCCGCGGAGCGGCTCGACCTCACCGGCTACCTGCTGCTCCCGGCCCCCGCCGAACCCCACGCCCACCTCGACGAGGCCCTGACGGCCCGGAGCGGGACCAGCGCCCCGACCGCTCCGGGCGGCCCGGACGCCCCAGGAACGCCCGACGAGGAGGACCTGCGGCGGCGGATCACCGAGGCGGCCCTGACCCACCTCGGCTACGGCTCGACCGTCGTCCGCACCCACGTCCTGGTCTCACCGGCGACGGGCCTCACCCGGCTGGAGGCGGCCCTCCAGGCGGCCCGCGACCTGCGGGGACTGATGCAGCTTCAGGTCACCGCCATGCCGGACCGGTTGACGGACCTTCGGGGGCGCGAGGAGCGCGCGCTCCTGCGCGAGGCCGCCCGCGCGGGCGCCCACGCCCTCGGCGGCCACCTCGTCCCGTCCCCGTCCCCATCCGTGCCTCCGTCGCCGGAGGAATGCCTCGCAGCGCTGCTGGACCTCTCCGGAAGCTGCGGTCTCCCGCTCGACCTGCACGTGGACGCGGCCGCGCTCCCATCGACACCACCGACCGGCCTGCCACCGCGCTCGGTGCTGACCCTTGCCGGGACCGCCGGGACCGCCGGGACCGGCACCGGCACGCTGCTCGACACGCTCCTGGGCGCGCGCCCCGGCGCGGGCTTCGGTGTCGTCGTCCTGCCACAGGGCGGCTGCTGCGCCGCTCCGGGCGGGTTCGACGCGGACTCGGCGCGGCGGCTCGCCGAGTCCGGCCTGCCCTTCGCCGCGGGCAGCGGCGCGCTGCGGGACGCCACGCGCCCGGTCGGCCGTGCCGACCCGATCGAGGCCGCGTTCCTGCTCGCCGCGTCGACGGGTCTGTCCGCGCACGCCGCCTACGACGCGATCGGGCGCGGCGCCCGCGCGGTCCTCGGCCTGCCGGACTCCGCGGTCGAACCCGGCCGCCCCGCCGACCTGCTGGCCCTGCGCGGCGACACCCTCACCGCCGCCCTGAGCGGCGGCCACAGCCGCGTCGTCCTCCATGCCGGCCGCGTCGTCTCCCGCACCAGCGCGGTCCGCGAGTACGCGGACACCACGACAGCGGCCGTCCCACGCCAGGTCAGACCTCTCGGCCCGGCGTAGACGACCGGCTAGGACTCCTGCGGGATCACGCAGCGGTAGTGCACGAGCAGCTCGCCCCAGTCGTCGATCTTCACCCGACCCGTACGGCGGAAGCCGAGCGCGCGGTAGAGCCGGTTGGCGCGCAGGTTGTCGGCGTGCGTCCACAACTGCGCCTCGGTGTAACCGCGTTCGCGGCCCTCGGCGACGACCCGCTCGATCAGTCGCCGCCCCACCCGCTGGCCCCACCGGTCCGGCGCGACGCTCAGCAGGCTGAGGTGCAGCAACCCGGGCTGCGGCGGCCCGGCTCCGTCGTCCGTGAGCCCCTGCACCCCGAGAACCGTTCCGACGATCCCGGCCCCGCCGTCCTCGCCGCGCCCCTCCTCCCGCGCGAGCAGCAGCATCGCCCCGGGCGCGGCCATCCGCGCGTACGCGGACCTCACGTGCGCCCGCGACAGCGGCCGCCCGTTCCGCCGGATCATGTGCGAGTGCTGCCAGACGGCGATCGCCGCCTCCACCTCCCCGGCCGCGGCCGGCCCGACCACCACCACGCCACCGCCCATGGAGCCCCCTCGCTCGCCGCACCGCCCCGACCGTGCGGTCCTGCTTTCTACCACTCACCCCCGACCCGCACGACCCCCGCGTCGCCACCGGACCCCGGACATGCGGAAGGCCCCGGACCGTTGTGCTGGTCCGGGGCCTTCCGTCTTCCACGTGGCGGGTACAGGGTTCGAACCTGTGTAGCTTGCGCGACAGATTTACAGTCTGCTCCCTTTGGCCGCTCGGGCAACCCGCCAGGGATGGTGTCTTTGCGGTCTCCCGCTCCGACGACGTAAACCATACCTGATGGTGGGGGGTGCTTCGCCACTCGGTTGATCAGTGTGGGGGGCGGGCGGTCGCCCGGGCGGGTGGCTAGGCTGGATCGACCGCCGTGCCCGGGCCGGCGCACGGATCCCGTAGCAATCAAGGAGACTCAAGCATCATGGCCGACTCCAGTTTCGACATCGTTTCGAAGGTCGAGCGGCAGGAGGTCGACAACGCGCTCAACCAGACCGGCCGCGAGATCGCCACCCGCTTCGACTTCAAGAACGTGGGGGCCAGCATCGAGTGGTCCGGCGAGAAGATCGAGATGAAGGCGAACGGCGAGGAGCGGGTCAAGGCCATCCTCGACGTGTTCGAGACCAAGCTGGTGAAGCGCGGGATCTCGCTCAAGTCGCTGGACGCGGGTGAGCCGCAGCTGTCCGGCAAGGAGTACAAGATCTTCGCGACCATCCAGGAGGGCATCACCCAGGAGAACGCGAAGAAGATCGCCAAGATCATCCGCGATGAGGGCCCCAAGGGCGTCAAGGCCCAGGTCCAGGGCGAGGAGCTGCGCGTCACCTCGAAGAGCCGGGACGACCTGCAGGCCGTCCAGGCGCTGCTCAAGGGCAAGGACCTGGACTTCGCGATCCAGTACGTGAACTACCGCTAGCCGCCGCACACGCGAAAGCACGCGACGCGACGCCCGAGGGCGGCGGGGGATGACCGGATTCCCCCGCCGCCCTCGGGCGTCGGTGGCCGCGTCACACCGGGTCGGCGCTCCACGCGTGCCGGATCCGGCCCCCCAGGCGCAGGACGACGGTGATGGTCAGCCCGGCGGCGGCGAGGTAGAGCGCCTCGCTCAGCAGCAGGTGCCGCAGCGCGGCCGGCGCGGTCCTCGTCGTGGCGTTCTTGAGCGCGGAGAATCCGTCGGCCCACTGACCGGCGGCGAGGAGCGAGAGCCACCAGAGCGTGAGCAGCGGGTGGCCTCGCCGACGTGGCCGGGCGGGGTCGGCCGGCTCGGCGGCGGCCCACAGGTCGTTCATGAACATCTTGGGCACGAACAGCTGCGCGAGCGGCACGACCAAGCCGAAGAACGCCCAGGCACGGTGGCGGCGCTGCCCCTCGGGCCAGAGGCCCTCCGCGTACCCGCGCATGTCGTCGAGCCAGAACGCGAACAGGACCAGGGACGCCACGAGCGCCGCCCGCCACCAGCCGGTCAGGTTCCCGAACCACATGTCGGCGCGGCTCAGGGCCGCCCCGAGGTCCGAGGGGTCGGGAGGGGCCGTCAGCACCTCGTACAGGTGCCAGCCCGCCACTCCCGCGAGGAGCGTCGCCGAGGCGAACGCCACCAGCGTGCCGCACATCCATCGACCGAGACCGTTCACGACGCCGCCACCCGGTTCGTCCCCGGCCCTCGCGGGCCCCACCTGACCGGACTCTCCGCAGGTCGGCGAGGATCGTAGCCTGCCCGGCGAGCCGTCAGAGCTGGGTGTTCGCGGACTGCATCGAGCTGACCGCGTCGGCCACGCTGGACTCATACAGGCCCAGCTTCGGCTTCAGCACGAGAGCGCCGGAACCGAGCGGGAAGTTGAGCGTGTCGGCGTTCGGCATGTGGTCCCCGTCGGCCAGGACGTTCAGCTCGTTGATGCCGGCCACCGTGCCGGAGGTCGCGCCGCTCGGGTCGAGGTCGATCACCGCGTAGGCGGTCCGGCCCGCGTAGACCGGGAAGGCCGGCGGGCCGCCGAGGCCGCCCGGGACGAGCGGCTTGACCGCCGTGGCGCCGTCGGGGGCCTGGGACTTGTCCAGGGAGACCAGCGGGTAGTAGCTGAGGCCGCAGGAGCGCGCCCCGCTGTTGCGGACCGCGATCACGCGCTGGGACGGCGCCCCGGCGCGGGTGGTGACGTGGATGGACAGCTGCTGCGGCGAGCAGGGGTGCTTGTAGGCGTAGCTGTCGCTGGTGGCGTCGCCGCCGCCGGAACCGCCGGAGCCGCCGGTGGTGCCACCGGTGCCGCCACCGCCGTGGTTCGCCGAGGGCGAGCTGGGCGCCGAGACGGGCGTCACGCCGGACCCGCCCGAGGCCGGTGCCGAGGCGGGCGCCGAGGCCGCGGTGGAGGGCGAGGTGCCGGCGGCCGCCCCGTTCGTACCCGGCTGGCAGGCGGTCAGGGCGAGCGCGCCGAGGGCGAGGACGGCGGCGGACGAGAGGGCGGACTTGAGGGACTTCACGGTCATGGTGACTGGCCTTCGCTGTGTGGCGTGGTGGTCGAACGTCACCACCGTGGTCCGGGTCCCGTCCCGGATGCCACAGTCTCGCGACAGTTGGGGACGCTGGAACGATTCCACGTCCCTGAGCTGCGATGATGTCTCTGCCTGGAACGCCGGTCCGGGACGAGGGGGAGGGCGGAATGGCCACACACATCGAGGACTTCGCGGCGCTGCTGCGAGAGCTGAAGGAACGGTCGGGGCGCAGCTACGGCCAGCTCGCCGCCCGGCTGCACGTGAGCACCTCCACACTCCACCGCTACTGCAACGGCGCGGCGGTCCCCACCGACTACGCGCCCGTCGAACGTCTGGCCCGGGTGTGCGGCGCGACGCCGGACGAGCTGGTGACGCTGCACCGCCGCTGGCTCCTGGCGGACGCCAGCCGCCGCGAACCGGAGCGCGCGCCGGAGCGGGAAGCCGGGCAGGAAACGCGGCAGGAAACGCGGCAGGAGCCGGAACGGGAGCAGGCGGCGGAGCAGGCATCCGAGCCGGTGGCGGCTGCGACGCCCCCGGCCCAGCCGCCTGCCGAGCTGCCGCCCGCGTCCGATGCGTCCGATGCGTCCGACGCGCAGGACACGCCGTGGCGGCCCGGGCGGAGGCGGGGTGTGCTGGTCCTCGGCGCAGCCGCGGCCGTCGCCGCGGTGGCCGCTGCCGCCGCTCTCCCGACGCTGCTGCACGGCGGAGCCAGGACGCAGAACCTGGGCGACTCCTCCCCCGCTCCCGGGCACTCGGTCGCCGGGGTCGGCCGCAGTACGTCGGCGAGCCCGCTCGGCTCCCTCTCCGCGTCCGCATCCGCCTCCGCGTCCCCGAGCACCAGCACCTCCCCCAGCCCCTCGGGTACGGCCGGAAGCGCCTCCGCGGTGGCGTCGACGTCCGGTGGGCGGCCGCCGTTCCGGGTGAGCGTCCTGGCGGACAACTGGGACCAGCAGTGCGGACAGTGGTTCCTGATCAACCAGCAGCCCGCCAAGGTGCCGCCGCCGCCCTCACTGGAGCAGACCGGCGCGTGGGCCTCGGCGCTGGGCGGGATACCGGCTGGGCACCTGCGACTGCAACTGACCGCGCAGGGGCTGTCCAGCCGGTCGGTGGTGCTGAACAGCGTCTCCGTCCACGTGGTCAGCCGCGCGCCCGCGCCGAAGGGAACCGTCTACACGCCCGGTTCCGGCTGCGGCGGCGGCCTCGACCCGGCGTCGTTCGCGGTGAACCTGGACCAGACGGTGCCGTTCGCCACGCCCGTCCCCGGGACCGTGGGGAACGGGGTGACCTCCCAGCTGCTGAACTTCCCGTTCCAGGTCTCCGCCACCGACCCGCAGGTCATCGACGTGGACGCGAGCACGGCGGGGCAGGACGTCAGCTGGTACCTGGTGCTGACCTGGAGCAGCCCCGACGGCGGGGGCCGGTTCGTCGTGAAGGACGACGACGGGCGGCCGTTCCGCACCGTCGGGCTCAAGGGCGACCCGGCGTACGTCGACAACGGCAACGGCTGGGTCCCGGCCCAGGCGGACCCGTGAGGGCCGGACCGCTCCGGCAGTGCAGACTGTGCCCGTGAAGCCCACCGCCCAGCAGCTCGCCGCCGCGCAGGACTCGACGATCGCCGACGTGATCGGCCCGGATCTGCGGGTGCTGTTCTGCGGCATCAACCCCGGGCTCTGGTCGGGCGCGACGGGGCACCACTTCGCCCGGCCGGGCAACCGCTTCTGGCCCGCGCTGCACCGCTCCGGTTTCACGCCGCGTCAGCTGGGTCCGGACGAGCAGGGCGAGCTGCTCGGGCTCGGGCTGGGCGTCACCAACGTCGTGGCGCGCACGACCGCGAAGGCGGACGAGCTGACCGCCGAGGAGTACCGCTTGGGCGGCGAGGCCCTGGTCCAGCGGGTGGAGCGGTGGCGCCCCCGCGTGCTGGCGATCCTGGGCATCGGCGCGTACCGGGCCGCGTTCGGTCGCCCCAAGGCCGTGGTCGGTCCGCAGGAGCTCGGCCTCGGCGGCGACACCGCGGGCACCCGGGTCTGGGTGCTGCCGAACCCGAGCGGCCTCAACGCCCACTACACCCTGGACGGCATCGCGGCGGAGTTCCGCCGCCTGCGCGAGTCCGTCTCGGAGTGACCCGCCCGTCGCGGGCCGGCAGGACGGGACGGCTGCGCCTCACCAGCCGGCGAAGCGGTCGTCCGTCGAGACGATCTCCCGGCCGAGCGGCATCAGCGAGACCGGGATCATCTTGAGGTTCGCCCAGGCGAACGGGATGCCGATGATGGTGCAGGCCAGGGCGATGCTCGTGGCCAGGTGGCCGAGCGCGAGCCACCACCCGGCGAAGACCAGCCACACCACGTTGCCGACACACGAGGGCGCGCCCGCGTCGGACCGCACCCGGGTGGTGCGGCCAAAGGGCCACAGCACGTAGAGGGCGATCCGGAACGAGGCGATGCCCCACGGGATGGTGATGATCAGGATCGTGCAGACGATCCCCGCGAGCACGTAGAGGATGGACATCCACAGCCCGGCGAAGAACAGCCAGATGACGTTGAGGACGAAGTTGATCAGCTTCACGTCTCTCCTCGGTGTCGACGCGTCCACCCGGGTACACGCCCCTCCGAGCCAGTCTGGTTCCCCTCCGGGCGGACCGCCACTCGGCCCGCCATGGGGCCCGCCATGGGGCCCGGAGCTGGACTGATGGCGTGCCCGTGCTCCACCTGGGTAGAATCCGGCCGGTTGTCACCCTGTCGACCTGTCATTGTGTCAACGGCACCCTGGATGGCTGAGTACCGACCGGAAGGAGGCGAACCATGGACAGTAGTCCGGGCCATAGTCGGCCCCGCCCCGCGACCGATCCGTCCTCCGCCTTCTCCCGCCGCACGAGGTCGACCGCCCTCCACCGGTAGGCGTGCTCCCCACGAACCGCGCCCGCCCCTGTGCCCGAGGCCGTCCGGCTGCGTGCTGCCCTGCTCCGCGCTCGCGCGGATTACTGGGGGTGTCTCGCCATGGCTTCCACCATCTCACGCTCGTCCACGCACGCGCCCGGCCCGCGCACGTCCGGCGCCGGTACGTCGGCGCTGCTGATGAGCACCACCGCCAAGCTGCGTGGCCGCCGCGTCCAGCTCGTCCGGCAGGCGACCGCGTCGAAGTCGGTGCGGGACGTGCTCGTCTCGCTCGCCGGCCTGACCGGCCGCCCGGTGCTCAACCCCGTGGGCGACGAGGTCGGCCGCGTCGTCGACGTCGTCGCGCGGCTGTACGGCAACGAGCCCTACCCGCCCGTCACCGGTCTGGTCGTCCGCGTGGGACGCCGCCGCTCGTTCCTGGCCGCCACCGCGATCGGCCAGATCCACGCCGACCGGGTGCAGCTCAAGAGCGCCCGGATGGATCTCAGTGAATTCGTCCGCCGCCCCGGCGAGGTGCTGCTCGGGCGGGATGTGCTGGACCATCAACTCGTCGACGTGGACGGGGTGCAGGTGAACCGTGCCGCCGACCTCTACCTGGCTCCCGTGGGCGGCCGGGTGCTGCTCGTCGGTGTCGACGTCAGCTTGCCCACCCTACTGCGCCGGCTCGGCCCGAAGCGCTGGCAGACGCGAGCGACACCCGATCGAGTGGTCGACTGGCAGACCGTCGCCCCCTTCGCGGAGAACGCCACCGACGGCCCGGCCGAGGTGAAGCTGAACGCCTCCCGCTCCGCGCTGCACCGGCTGCGTCCCGCGGAGCTGGCCGACCTGCTGGAGGACCTCGGCCGCGCCGAGCGCCAGCAACTGCTGGCCATGCTCGACCCGGCCCACGCCGCGGACGCGCTGGAGGAGATGGAGCCCGCCGAGCTGGAGAACCTGCTGCGCGAGGCCCCGCCGGAGAGCGCCGCCCGGATCATCGAGGAGATGGAGCCGGACGAGGCCGCCGAGGCCCTGCGCGACCTCCAGTACGACGAGCGCGAGCAGCTGCTGACCCACATCGGCGACGACGAGGCGGCGCAGCTGCGCGAGCTGCTCGCCTACCCCGAGGACACCGCGGGTGGCTCGATGACGACCACGCTGGTGACCGCGCGCCGGGAGCAGACCGTCGGCGAGGTCCGCGCGGAGCTGGCGACCTCCGCGGAGCACCGGACCGAGATCGACGCGGTGGCGCTGGTGACCGAGGACGGCCTGCTGCTGGCGGACATCCCGCTGTTCGACCTGGCGGTCGCCGAGGACCGCACCACCATGGGCGAGGTCGCGGACTGGCTGAGCCAGTTCACCCGCGACGAGGCCGTGGCCGCCACGGCGCGGCTGGGCGAGGTGGCGGAGCGGCTGGTCTCCTCCCGCGCCTCCTCGCTGCTGGTCGTGGACGAGGAGCGGCGCCCCGTGGGCCGCATCCTGGCCGACGACGTCCTGGACTACCTGCTGCCCGCTCGGGGCCGCCTGCACTTCCGGAGGTTCCTGCAGTGACCGTCGAGACCGACAGCGCCACGGCCGGGACCGTTGCAGCCGCGGCAGCCGAGCCGGGTGCGGCGCCCACCAGCCGGCTGGCGCGGGTGCCCGTGCTGGGCCGGATCACCCGGTGGAACCGCTGGGCCCGGCTGGTCGCCCTGGTCGGGGTGGCCGGCCCCGGCCTGGTCGCGGCCAACGCGGGCAACGACGCGGCCGGGATCGCCACCTACGCGAGCGCCGGTTCGCAGTTCGTCTACGGGACGCTCTTCTTCATGGTGCTGGTCACCTTCGCCCTGGTGCTGGTGCAGGAGATGGCGGTCCGGCTGGGCGCCTTCACCGGCAAGGGCCTGGGCGCCCTGATCCGCGAGCAGTTCTCGCTGCGCGCCACCGGTCTCGCGCTGGGCTGCCTGCTGCTGGCCAACACCGGCCTGGTGGTCTCCGAGTTCGCGGGGATCGGCGCGGGCTTCGAACTGCTGGGCGTGCCGAAGTGGGCGATCATCCCGCCCGCCGCGCTGCTGCTGTGGGGGCTGGTGCTGTTCGGCTCCTACCGCTACGCGGAGCGGATCTTCCTGGTGATGTCGCTGGTCTTCTTCGCCTACCCGATCGCGATGATCATGGGCAAGCCGCACTGGGGCGATGTCGGCAAGAACCTGGTGGTCCCGCACCTGTCCGGCGACAAGGACTTCATCCTGCTGGCGGTGGCCCTGATCGGCACCACGGTCAGCCCCTACATGCAGTTCTACGCCGCCGCCGGGGTCGTCGACCGCGGCACCCGGACCATCGACTACCCGCTGATCCGCGCCGACGCGGTCATCGGCGCGGTCTTCGCCTGCACCATCAGCCTGACGATCATCATCGCCACCGCCGCGACGATCGGCGGCACCGGGCCGCTGAACTCGGCCGCGGACGCCGCCAAGGCGCTGCAGCCCGTCGCCGGGGCCAACGCCGAGCTGCTCTTCGCCTTCGGTCTGATCGGCGCCTCCGCCCTGGCGGGGGCGGTGGTGCCGCTCTCGGCGAGCTACGCGATCGGCGAGGCGGCCGGCGTGGAGCGCTCGGTCTCCCGTTCGTTCCGCGACGCGCCGTTCTTCCTGAGCCTGTTCACCGCGCAGATCCTGCTGGGCGCCATCGTCGCGATGACGCCGATCGACGTGATCCAGCTGCTGATCGGCACCCAGGTGCTGCAGGGCCTGATCACCCCGGTGGTGCTGGTCTACCTGCTGATCCTGACCAACCGCCGCAGCCTGCTCGGCGCGCACGCCAACAGCCCGCGCTACCGGATCGTGGCGACGGTCGTGGTGGTCGGCGTCGCGCTGATGTCCACGATCCTGCTGGTGGAGACGGTGCTGGGCTGGTTCGGCATCGGCTAGCCGACGCCGCTGGGGCTCAGCGGCGGTGGCCGGCCATCTGCTCCAGCCGGGCGATCCGCTCGGGCATCGGCGGGTGGGTGGAGAAGAGCCTGGTGGCCGGACCGCCGCCGGAACCGGCCCGGAACGGGTTCGCGATCATCATGTGGCTGGCCGTCTCCAGCTCCGGCCGGGCGGGCAGCGGCAGCATCTGCGTGCCGCGTTCCAGCTTGCGCAGGGCGCTCGCCAGTGCCAGCGGGTCGCCCGTCAGCTGGGCGCCGGAGGCGTCGGCCTGGTACTCGCGGGACCGGCTGACGGCCAGCTGGATGATGCTCGCCGCCAGCGGCCCGAGGATCATGATCAGCAGCAGCCCGATCAGACCGGGCCCCTCGTCGTCGTCGCTGCGGCCGATCGGGATCAGCCAGGCGAAGTTGACCAGGAACATCACCACCGAGGCGAGCGCCCCGGCCACCGAGGAGATGAGGATGTCCCGGTTGTAGACGTGGGACAGCTCGTGCCCGAGGACCCCGCGCAGCTCCCGCTCGTCGAGGATGTTGAGGATGCCCTGGGTGCAGCAGACCGCGGCGTTGCGCGGGTTGCGGCCGGTCGCGAACGCGTTGGGCGCGTCGGTGGGCGAGATGTAGAGCCGCGGCATGGGCTGCCGCGCGGAGGTGGAGAGCTCGCGCACGATCCGGTGCATCACCGGCGCCTCGATCTCGCTGACGGGCCGGGCCCGCATCGAACGCAACGCCAGTTTGTCACTGTTCCAGTAGGCGAAGCCGTTCGTCGCCAGCGCGACGAGCAACCCGACGACCAGGCCGGTCCGGCCCCAGAAGCTGCCGATCACGATGATCAGCGCGGACATCGCGCCGAGGAGTACGGCCGTCTTCAGACCGTTGTGCTGGCGGTGCACGGAAGCCCTCCGAGACGTGCGTGGGGGGTGTCTTTCACAGCCCGTTCGTGATTTTCAACGGGTGAGACGGATTCGCTAGTTCCCTTCTCACCCGTGGGGGCCTCCCGCGCAAGTCGAGGTCGCGACGCCCCGCCCCGCCCCGCCCCGACGAGGCACTCCTAGCCGAACAGTGAGCCCGAGGCCAGTTGCAGCACCAGCTGCGGGTCCAGCGACAGCACCACGCCCAGCGCCGCGGCCAGCGCCACCGCGGCCACCAGCGCCGCTGGGACGGCGCGCCGCGTCGCGACCGCGTCCGGCGCGGGCTGGAACAGCTTGGCCGTCCACACCAGGTAGTAGTACAGGGCGACGACGACGTTGACGGCCATGATCACGGCCAGCCAGCCCATCCCGGCGTCGACGACCGCGCGGAAGACCACGACCTTGCCGAACAGGCCCACCACACCCGGCGGCAGGCCGGCGAGGTTGAGCAGGAAGAAGGCCATGGCCAGCGCCGCGGCGGGACGGCGGGAGAAGAGGCCGCGGTAGTCGTCCAGGCGGCTGCCGGCCGAGGTCACCACCGCGAACGCGCCGAGGTTGACCGCGCCGTAGATCAGGGCGAAGGCGACCGTCGCGCCGACGGCGGACGCCTTGGCGCCGTAGCCGGCGGCGGCGACGGGGGCCAGCAGGTACCCGGCTTGGGCGACCGAGGACCAGGCCAGCAGCCGCACCGCGCTGTGCGGGGCGTCCCCGCGCTGCCGCAGCGCGCCGACGTTGCCGACGGTCATGGTGAGCGCCGCGAGCACGGCCAGGGCCAGGCCCCAGTCTCGCCCGTAGGAGTGAAATCCGAGCACGGCGATTGCGGAAAGGCCGGAGAGTCCGGCAGCCTTTCCGACCACGGAGAGGTATCCGGCGACGGGCACGGGGGCGCCCGCGTAGGTGTCGGGCACCCAGAAGTGGAACGGCACGGCCGCCGTCTTGAAGGCGAAGCCGACCAGGGTGAGCACGGTCCCCACGGCGGTCAGCGGCCGCAGCTGGTCGGGGACGCCCGGCAGGGCCGCGGCGATCCGGTCGAGGTAGAGGCTGCCGGTGGCGGCGTAGACGAAGCTGACGCCCAGCAGGGTGACGGCGGTGGCGGTCACCGAGGACAGGAAGAACTTGAGCGCGGCCTCACCGCCGCGGCCGTCGCGGCGCAGGGCGACGAGCGCGAACGCGGGCAGCGAGGCGACTTCGAGCGCGACCACGAGCGAGGCGAGGTCCCGGCAGGCGGGCAGCAGAGCCGCGCCACAGGTCGAGGCGAGCAGCAGGAACCAGTACTCGCCGGCCGGGAGACGGTCTTCCTCCACCGAGACGAGCGAGAGCAGCGCGACGATCAGCGCGCCGCCGAGCACCAGCAGCTGGAAGCCCAGCGCGAAGTGGTCGGCCACGTAGGAGCAGGACGTCGGCACGGCGGCGCTGCCCGGGAGGCAGAAGGTCGTCCGGGGGCGGCCGCCGGTCAGCGGCAGCAGCAGGGCGAGCGAGGCGACCAGCCCGGCGACCGAGAGCCAGCCGAGCAGCGCCTTGCGCCCCGGCGGCAGGAACAGGTCGGCGACGAGGACGACGAGCGCCAGTGCCGCGGGCACCAGCGGCGGCGCGATCGCGACCCAGTCGACGGACTGGATCAGGGAGGGAGCGGCGACGGTCAGCATGGCTCAGCTGCCTCCGAGCAGGGCCTTGACGGCGGGGGTGGTCAGCCCGAGCAGCAGCGCGGGCCAGAGCCCGGCGACGACGGTCAGGACGACCAGCGGGGTCCAGGCGGCGGCCTCGTAGCCACGGACGTCGGCCAGGGCCGGGGCCTTGGCGGTGGCGGGGCTCTCCGCCGACGGGTCGCCCATGCAGACGCGGCGCACGACGGAGAGGAGGTAGGCGGCGGTCAGCAGGGTGCCGAGTCCGGCCAGTGCCATCAGGGTGAGGAACGTGGGCCGGGAGAGCCCGGCGGCCGGCTGGAAGGAGCCGAGCATCGCCAGCAGTTCGCCCCAGAACCCGGCCAGGCCGGGCAGTCCGAGGCTGGCCACGGCGGCGAAGGCCAGCAGGCCGCCGAGGCGCGGCAGCCGCCCGTACAGCGCGGCGCCGCTGTCGGCGCCCGCCCCGGCCAGCGCGTCGAGGTCCGCGGTGCCGTAGCGGTCCTTGACCGCGCCGACGAGGAAGAAGAGCAGGCCGGTGATCAGGCCGTGGCCGATGTTGGCGAAGAGCGCGCCGTTGACCCCGGTGGCGGTCAGCGTGGCGATGCCGAGCAGCACGAAGCCCATGTGCCCGACGGACGAGTAGGCGATCAGGCGCTTCAGGTCACCCTTGGCGCCGGGCCGCACCAGCGCGAGGCAGGCGAGCGAGCCGTAGAGGATGCCGACGACGGCGAACGCGCCCAGGTACGGGGCGAGGGTGTGCATCCCCATCGGCGTGCTCGGGATCAGCACCCGGACGAAGCCGTAGGTGCCCATCTTGAGCAGCACACCGGCCAACAGCACCGAGCCGGCCGTGGGCGCGGCGGTGTGGGCGTCGGGCAGCCAGCTGTGGAACGGCCACATCGGCGACTTGACGGCCAGTCCGAGGCCGACGGCGAGGACGATGATCACCTGCGTGCCGTGGGAGAGGCCGAGACCGTGGTTGGCGGCCAGCGCGGTCATGTCGAAGGTGCCGGCCTTGAGGCCGAGCACCAGCAGGCCCAGCAGCATCACGGCGGAGCCGAGCAGCGTGTACAGGATGAAGCGGAAGGAGGCCGGGCCCCGGTTCTCCCCGCCCCAACGGGCGATCAGGAAGTACATGGGCACCAGCACGATCTCGAACGCCAGGAAGAAGAGCAGCAGGTCGAGCACGGCGAAGGTGGCCAGCATGCCGGTGGCCAGGAGCAGCAGCAGCCCCGTCCAACCCCGCTCGCTGCCGCCGCTCGGCAGCTTCTTCAGCGAGTAGAGCGCGCACAGGAAGGTCAGCAGCGCGGTCAGCCCCAGCAGCGGCAGGGAGATGCCGTCGACGCCCAGGTGGAAGCGGACGTTCAGCGCGGGGATCCAGGCGACGTCGGTGACGCCCTGCATCCTGGCGGGTCGGTGCAGGTCGAATCCGGCGGCGAGGGCGACAGCCAGCGCCAGGTCCGCGCCGGTGACGGCGACGCCGAGCCAGAGCGCGCGGCGTCCGCCGAACGCCGGTACCAGGGTGGCGGCGGCGCCGGCCAGCGGCAAGGCGAGCAGGGCGAGGAGCAGGGCGGTCATCGGGCGGTCGCCTCCGTGCAGCTGAAGGTCCGGATCACTGCGCCACCGCCACGATGACGGCCAGCAGCACGACGCCCGCGGCGAGGGCGCTCAGGTAGCCCTGGGTGTTGCCGTTCTGGGCGCGGCGGACGGCCCGGCCGAGCAGGCCGGGGGTTCCGGCGGCGCCCTTGACGTAGGTCTCCACGACCTCGCGGTCCAGGAAGGAGACCAGGCGGGCGGCGGCGAGGAAGGGACGGACGAAGACGCGGTCGTAGAACACGTCCACGCCGAACCCGACACGGGCGGGCGCCAGCAGCGGGCCGAGCAGCAGCGGCGCCGGATCGGCGGCGGCCCCGACGTCGGTCTCCGCCTCGGCCAGGACGCGGGCGGCGGCGCGGCGCCAGGCCAGCCAGGCCAGCCCGGCGCCGAGCAGCGCGACGGCGGTCGCGATCGGCCAGGTGACGGGGGACGGGGTGAGCGAGACGCCGTCCAGCCAGGCCGGCAGCGCCTTCGGCCACAGACCGACGAGGCCCAGGGCGAGGGTGGGCACGGCCAGCAGCCACAGCGGGGCGCGCATCGCGGGCGGCTCGACGGGCCCGGCGGGCTCGTCCGAGACGAGCGCGGCCGCGGCGGCGGCGGTCGGCGCGACGGGCGCGGCCGCCTGCTCGGGACGCCGCACCGGGAAGAAGGCCAGCAGCCACAGCCGGGTGGCGTAGGCGGCGGTGAGCAGCGCCGTGAGCAGGCCGCCGATCAGCACGGTCCAGCCGAGCCAGCACGGCACGTTCCCGGCCGGGCCGAGGCCGCCGGTCAGCGCCTCGCCGTTCGCGGCGTGCTCGGCGGCGGTGAGGATCGCGTCCTTGCTGAAGAAGCCGGAGAAGGGCGGGAGCCCCGCGAGCGCGGCCAGGCCCAGGCCCATCGTCGCGTAGGCGTCCGGGACCCGGCGGCGCAGGCCGTCCATCCGGGACATCGCCGTGAGCGAGTTGGTGTGCGCGGCGTGGATGACGACGCCGGCGCACAGGAAGAGCAGCGCCTTGAACGCGCCGTGGGTGATCAGGTGGAACAGGGCCGCGTCGCGGTCGCCGACGGCCAGCGCCCCGGCCATGTAGCCGAGCTGTCCCACCGTCGAGTAGGCCAGCACGCGCTTGAGGTCGTCCTGGGCCAGCGCGCACAGGGCCGAGCCGATCATGGTGATCACGGCCATGATCCCGAGCACCACCAGCGCGGCGGTGGACCGCAGGAAGACCGGCTCCAGCCGGGCCACCAGGTACACGCCGGCGGCGACCATCGTCGCCGCGTGGATCAGCGCGGAGACCGGTGTCGGACCGGCCATCGCGTCCGGGAGCCAGGTGTGCAGCGGGAACTGCGCGGACTTTCCGGCGACGCCGCACAGCAGCAGGATCGCGGCGAGCGTCGCGTGCGGCAGCTGCCCGGTCTGGGCAGCCGCGACGACGCCGTCGATGCGGAACGTCCCGGCGTCGGAGGCCAGCACGAAGATGCCGAAGAGGAAGGGGACGTCGCCGAGCTTGGTGACCAGGAACGCCTTGATCGACGCGGACCTGGCGTCCGGGCGCTCCCAGTGGTGGCCCACCAGGAAGTACGAGCAGACACCCATGACCTCCCAGCCGACCAGCAGCACGATCAGGTCGCCGGAGTAGACGACCAGCAGCATGGCCGCGGTGAACAGCGAGACCAGCGCCGCGTAGGAGGGGTAGCGCGGGTCCTCGCGCAGGTAGGACGTCGAGTAGACCTGCACACAGGTGGCCACGACCGTGACGAGCACGGCCAGCAGCACCGCGATGCCGTCCAGGTGGAACGAGAGGGTGATCGGCAGGCCGCCGGTCGGGGTCAGCTGCGTCGCGGCGTCCAGGTGGTGCCCGGGGCCGAGGCCGACCATGACGAGCACCGCGAGCACGGCCGCGGCCAGCGTCGGCAGCACGGCCAGCGGCCGGACCAGCCCTGGAGCGCGTCGTCCGGCCGCGAGACCGGCGAGCGCACCGAGGAACGGCAGCAGCGGGACGAGGATCGCGAGGGTGAGTGTCATCCGACGGTGGCCCCGCTCTCTTTCTCGATGTCGCCGGTCGTCTCGTCGCCGTCGGCCAGGCGGCCGACGCGGTCGATGTCGGCGGTGCCGCGGTTGCGGAAGATCAGCAGCACGATGGCGAGGCCCAGCCCGATCTCCGCGGCGGCCACGGTGATGGTGAACAGCGTCAGCGCCTGCCCCGCGTGCAGGATGTCGCGCAGCCAGACGTCGAAGGCGACGAGGTTGAGGTTGACGGCGTTGAGCATCAGCTCGACGGACATCAGCATCAGCACGGCGTTGCGGCGCGCGAGGACGCCGTAGAGGCCGACGCAGAAGAGCAGGGCCGCCAGGACGGCCGGGTAGACCAGGTGCATCCCGCTCAGCGCTCCTTCTCGTCACGTGCGGTGCGCCGGGACAGGACGATCGCGCCGACCAGCGCGGCCAGCAGCAGCACCGACAGCGCTTCGAACGGCAGCACCCAGTAGCGGAACAGGGTGACGCCGTTGGCCGTGGTGCTCCCGGCCACGGTGCCGAGGTCGATCCAGGTGCTGCGGAACGCGTCCACCACCAGGGTCACCAGCGTCGCGGCGGCGGCCACGGCGACCCCGAGGGCGACCCAGCGGTTGCCGGAGTCGGCGTCGGGTGAGACGCCGATCGGCGCGCGCGTCAGCATCAGCCCGAACAGGACGAGCACGACGACGGCGCCGACGTAGATCAGCACCTGCACCCAGGCGACGAACTCGGCGGTCAGCAGCAGGTACTCGATCGCGAGCCCGCCGAGGGCGACGACCAGCCAGAGGGCTGCGTGGACCAGTTGCTTGGTGGTGACGGTCAGCAGCGCGGCGCCGAGGACGGCGAGGCCGACCAGGACGAAGACGATCTCGACGCCGGAGGGCGAGAGGAAGCCGTGGGTGGAGTCGAGCGCGGGCGCGGTGGCGAGCTTCGTCACGCCTCGTCCTCCTTGGGCGCGTCGGCCTCGGCCTGCAGGGCTGCCGCGTGCGTCTTCTCGGCGGCCTTGCGCGAGGCGGCGATCTCCTTCGGCTCCTCGGCGGCCGGGTCGAGCGCGGGCGGGGCGGGCACGGTCCACATCCACTCGCGCAGACGCTCGCGCTCGTGGGTGAGGTCGTGGATGTCCTCCTCCGCGTACTCGAACTCCGGCGACCAGAACAGCGCGTCGAAGGGGCAGACCTCGATGCAGATGCCGCAGTACATGCAGAGCGAGAAGTCGATCGCGAACCGGTCCAGCACGTTGCGGGTCCGGGCGCGGGCGTTGGGCTCGGCGGCGGGCAGCGTCTCCTTGTGGGAGTCGATGTAGATGCACCAGTCCGGGCACTCGCGCGCGCAGAGCATGCACACGGTGCAGTTCTCCTCCAGCAGCGCGATGACGCCGCGCGAACGCGGCGGCAGCTCGGGCTGCACGTCGGGGTACTGCGCGGTGACGGTCTTCTTCGTCATCGTGCGCAGGGTGACCGCGAGGCCCTTGGCCAGGCCGCGGCCGGGGATCTTCGGAGCCACTAGGAGATCACCACCTTGACGATGCCGGTCAGCGCGAGCTGCGCGAGCGAGAGCGGGATGAGCACGATCCAGGCGAAGCGCATCAGCTGGTCCTCGCGCAGGCGCGGGTAGGTGACGCGGATCCAGATCACCAGGAAGGCGAGGGCGAAGGTCTTCAGCAGCATCCACAGCCAGCCGAGGCTGCCGGACATCGGTCCGTGCCAGCCGCCGAGGAAGAGGACCGCGGTCAGCGCGGAGATCACCAGGATGCCCGCGTACTCGGAGAGCAGGAACAGCGCGAAGCGCAGGCCCGTGTACTCGGTGTAGGCGCCGAAGATGATCTCGGAGTCGGCGACCGGCATGTCGAACGGCGGGCGCTGGAGCTCGGCGAGACCGGAGACGAAGAAGACGAACCCGCCGACGATCTGCCAGGGCACCCACCACCAGTGGAACGCCCCGAGGATCCCGGTCAGCGAGACCGTCCCCGCCGCCATCGCGACGGACGCGGCGGCCAGCAGCATCGGCAGCTCGTACGCCATCAGCTGGGCGGCGGTCCGGATCCCGCCCAGGAGGGAGAACTTGTTCGCCGACGCCCACCCCGCCATCAGCGAGCCGAGCACACCGACGCCCATCACGGCGAGCACGAAGAACAGCCCCGCGTCGAGGTCCTGCCCGAGCAGGTCGCCCGGCCCGAGCGGGATCGCGACGAGGACGAGCAGGTACGGCAGCAGCGCGACGGCGGGCGCGAGCTGGAAGATCCTGCGGTCCGCCCCGGCCGGGACGACGTCCTCCTTCTGCGCGAACTTCACGCCGTCGGCGACGAGCTGCGCCCAGCCGTGGAACCCACCCGCGTACATGGGGCCGAGGCGGCCCTGCATGTGGGCCATGACCTTGTGCTCGGTCTGCCCGATCACGAGAGGGAACACGAGGAACACGAGCAGCACGGCGATGCACCGCACCAACGCGTCGAGCGTGGCGGTCACGCGCCCTCCTCGGGAGTCTCGCCGCTTGCGCCACTGCCGGCGCCGGGTTCGGTATCAGCGGGGCCCTCCCCCACGGGCGGCGCAGCCGGGTTCGGCGAGGCCGCTCCGGGCGCGGGCTCAGCCGGGTTCGGCGAGGCCGTTCCGGGCGCGGGCTCAGCCGGGTTCGGCGAGGCCGTTCCGGGCGGCGCGGCCGGGGCCGGGGAGGCCGTTCCGGGCGCGGGCGCAGCCGGGGTCGGCGAGCCCGTTCCGGGCGCGGGCTCAGCCGGGTTCGGCGAGGCCGTTCCGGGCGGCGTGGCCGGGGCCGGGGAGGCCGTTCCGGGCGGCGTGGCCGGGGCCGGGGAGGCCGTTCCGGGCGCGGGCGCAGCCGGGGTCGGCGAGCCCGTTCCGGGCGCGGGCTCAGCCGGGAGCTCGCCGTCAGCGGGCGCGGGCTCGGCCGGGGCCGGCGAGGCCGCTCCGGCACCAGACCCGGGGCCGGACGCCTGCGGCTCGGCAGGCGCAACCGCCGGGCTCGGGCCCTGCGCGTCGGCGGCGAGCGCGGGCTCCTCCGGCGCCGCAGGCGCGGCCGGGGCCTCGGCCTCCGCCGCGAGCGACGCGGCAGGGGCCGGCGAGGCCGTGTCCGACTCGGGCTCGGCGCCGGACGCCTGCGGCTCGGCAGGCGCCGACGCTGCGGCGGGCGGTTCGGATGCCTGGCTGACGCTGCCGGAGGTGACCGAGCGGGCGCGGCGGGGGCGGGTGGTGCCCGCGTCAGGGGTGGCCCAGGGCATGTCCGGGGACGCCGCAGGCGTGGCAGCAGCCTCGGCCGCGGGCGCGGTGTCGGGCGCCTGGCTCGCGCTGCCCGCCGCGACGGAGCGGGTGCGGCGCGGGCGGTCGGCGGCGGGGCCGCCCGCCGCCGCGCGGGCACCACGGGCCGGGCGTTCGGGGGCCGGGGGGAGTGTGCCCTTGAGGGGGCCCCACTCGTTGGGGTCCGGGACACCCGGAGGCAGCATGCGGCGGCGGGCCGTGCCCTCCGCCGGGCCGTGGTCGGACTCGCCCGGCTCCTTCGCGCCCGGCCAGGCCTTGGCCACGCGCGCGGCCAGGACGAACTCCTTGCGCAGCGGGTGCCCCTCGAAGCCGTCGGGCAGCAGCAGCGGCACCAGGTGCGGGTGGCCCGCGAAGTCGACGCCGAACATCTCGTGCGTCTCACGCTCGTGCCAGGCCGCGCCCGCGTAGACGGGGATCGCCGTCGGCAGCGTGGCGGCGTCGCGCGGGACGCGCGTGCGCAGCAGCAGGTGCGTCACGGAGCCCGCCTCGCCCGCGTGGGCGAGGTGCGCGGAGACGGAGAAGCCCTCGGCCAGCTCGTCCACCGCGGAGAGCCAGTCGAGGTAGGCGAGGCCGAGGCCGTCGCGGCACGCGGTCAGCGCCTCGATCCAGTGCTCGGCGGGCACGTCGACGGTGACCAGCGCGTACGCCTCGCTCGCCGTGGCCCATGGGCCGACGGAGGAGGCGAGCTCCTCGGGGGACAGCTCACGGCTCACGAGGCGTCACCCGGGCCCCGGACGAGCGGACGGGAGAGCACGGCGGCGGAAGGTGCGGCCGGAACCGCCGGGTACTGCTCCGGCAGCGACTCCCGCGCGATCTTCTCCTGCAGCTTGAGGATGCCCTGGAGCAGCGCCTCGGGCCGCGGCGGGCAGCCGGGGACGTAGACGTCGACGGGGATGATCTGGTCGACGCCCTTGGTGACCGAGTAGGAGTCCCAGTACGGGCCGCCCGAGTTCGAGCAGGCACCGAAGGAGATGACGTACTTCGGCTCCGGCATCTGCTCGTACAGGCGCTTGACGGCGGGGGCCATCTTGTCCGTCACCGTGCCGGACACGATCATCAGGTCCGCCTGGCGCGGGCCGGGCGCGAAGGGGATCACGCCGAGCCGGATGAAGTCGTGCTTGGCCATCGACGCGGCGATGAACTCGATCGCGCAGCAGGCCAGGCCGAAGTTGAAGCACCACAGGCTGTACCGGCGGCCCCAGTTCAGCACGACCTTGATCGGGTCGGGTGCCATCCGGGCCAGCGGCCCGAGCTTTCGGACCTCCAGGGCGCCACCGCCCGGACGTGAGGGGTCCGGGGTTCCGAGGTTCACGACCATTCCAGGACACCCTTCTTCCAGGCGTAGAGCAGGCCGACCGCGAGGAAGCCGATGAAGACGCCCATCTCCACCAGCGTTCCGGCCCCGAAGCCGGGCGCGGAGAAGACCGTCGCCCACGGGAAGAGGTAGATCGCGTCGACCGCGAAGATCACGTAGAGGAAGGAGTAGACGTAGTACCGGATCTGGGTCTGCGCCCAGCCCTCACCCACCGGGTCGACGCCGCACTCGTAGGCGAGCAGCTTCTCCGGCGTGGGCGCGAAGGGCCGCAGCAGCCGGTTGGCGGTGAACGCCGTCCCGACGAAGAGGACCCCGATCAGCGCCATCAGGCCGACGACGGAATAGGCGTGGAAGTACCCCGTGCGGGATGCCGCCAGTGCCTGCACGGCCAGCATGGTCACTCGCCTCCGATGGGTCGCGTGGGGCTGATGGGTCTCTTAACGCAATCCTTGCCTTTACGGGGCAGGAGTCTAGGTCCCAGCGGCTTCGACCTGTGAACCGCGCCCACCCGTTGGGCGGTCCCGATCCGGGGGGCGGGACGGGGTAGGGCTGTCCCCACCCCCGGTCGTCCGCCCTGCCCCATGGCGCTACGCACCCCGCACCGGCCAGTCTTGGATCATGACTGAGCCGACCCGCGCCGCACGGCGCCCCCACTTCGATGCCCGGATGGCGCGGCAGGCCGTCCACCTGCTCACCGACCTGCCGGTCGGCATCACCGCCTTCGCGCTGGCGGTGCCCCTGCTCGCATTGGGCGTCAGCCTGCTCATCACCGTCGTCGGCTTCTGGCTGCTCTTCGCCACCCTGCTGCTGCTCCGGGCGGGCTCCTCGCTGGAGCGGGCGCGGGCCCGCGTGCTGCTGGGCGAGGACATCCCGGAGCCGCCGCCGGTGCAGGCCCGCCGGCCCGGCTTCCTGCAACTGGTCTTCGCGACCCTCAGCGACGGCCTGGCATGGCGCACCGCGCTGTACTGCCTGGTGATGCTGCCGTGGGGCATCATCGCGTTCACCGTGACCGTGGTCGCCACGGTGGTGCTCTTCCCGCTGCTGCCCTGGATCGTCCACGGGCTCTCCGCGGTGGACCGGGCGCTGGTCGGCTCGCTGCTCTCCCCCGGACGCCTGACGGAGCGGGTCCGCGAGCTGGAGGACGACCGCGGCGCGGTGGTGGACACCGCCGCGGCGGACCTGCGCCGGATCGAACGCGACCTGCACGACGGCGCGCAGGCCCGGCTGGTGACGCTGGCCATGGACCTGGGCCTGGCCAAGGAGAAGCTGACGGAGGATCCGGAGGCGGCGGCCCGAATGGTGTCGGACGCCCACAACGAGGTGAAGCTGGCCCTGCGGGAGCTGCGCGACCTGGCCCGGGGCATCCACCCCGCCGTGCTGACCGACCGCGGCCTGGACGCGGCGCTCTCCTCGATCGCGGCCCGCAGCCCGCTGCCCGGCGGCGTCCGGGTGGAGGTGGAGCTGTCCGAGCGGCCCGACTCGGCGATCGAGGGCATCGCCTACTTCACCGTCAGCGAGCTGCTGACCAACGCGGCCAAGCACTCGCGCGCGTCGAGCGCGGGCGTGGAGATCTGGCGCTCGGGCGAGCGCCTGATGCTGCAGGTGCGCGACGACGGCACGGGCGGCGCCCAGGAGCTGCCCGGCGGCGGCCTGGCGGGGCTCGCCGAGCGGATCCGCGCGGTCGACGGCGTCTTCGTCGTCGACAGTCCGGTCGGCGGTCCGACGAACATCACTGCGGAGCTGCCATGGCGGACGCGAGCGGGAGCACGGTAGGACCGGTCGTCACCGGGCAAGGGATATGACGGTTTTGACCGGATGTTCATTACGGTTAAGGAGCTGTACAGCCTCGGTTGGGTTTCTCTCAGGCATGAACCACCTGTGAGCCGCTATGGTCCGGCGTTCGACTCATCGTCACACGTTCGCACGACCTTAACGAGGGAACCAGCCGTGACCACGCCCCAGAACCCCTACCAGACCCCGCCGCAGGACGGCCAGGCCGCGCCGCAGAACCCCTACGCGACCCCGAACGCCACCGTCCCGCCGCAGCAGGGTTACGCGGCGCCCCCGGCCGCCGGTTTCCAGGCGCCCCCGGCCACCGGCTTCCCGGCCCCGCCGGCCCCGGCGAAGGCCTCCGGCGGCAAGCGCCTGGGTCGCGCGGGCAAGCGGATCCTGATCTACATCGTGGTCTTCATCGTCATCGGCGTGGGCTACACCATCTACGACCAGGTCACGGGTGGCGCTGACACCGCCAAGGTCGGCGACTGCGTCTCCGTCACGGGCTCGGACACCAACCCGGACCTGCACGTCGTCTCCTGCTCCGACTCCAGCGCCAACTACAAGGTCGTCGATGTCAAGGACGGCTCGGACGAGAACGAGTGCCAGGGTGTCCCCGGCGCCGTCGCCGGCTACTCGCAGACCGGTGGCCGCTACACCAGCGCCGTCGTCCTCTGCCTGGGCAACAAGTAATCCACGCCCCACGTCCGCCTCGCCGCGCTCGCGGCGGGGCGGACGTCGTGCTGTGTGCCGGGTAGGGCTGTCCCCACCCCCAGGACACCGAGCCGCCCCAGTGCCCGCGCGGGGCGCACCAGGCAGGCTGGACCGTATGACGACACCTGCGATCATCTCGGCCCGGACCTGGCGCGCGACCCTCCACCTGATCCTCGATCTACCGCTGGGGGTCGTCTCGTTCAGCTATGTCGTCTCGCTGTTCTGCTTCGGCGTCGGTTCGGTGATGACGTTCGTGGGTCTCCCGATACTCGTCGCCTGCGTAGCCGGTGCCCGCGCCTTCGGCACGATGGAACGCGCGCGGACGCGCGCCCTGCTGGGCGAGGAGATCCCCGCGCCGGCGCCGGTGACGCAGTCCCGCCCCGGCCTCGTCGGCTGGATCCGCGGCATGCTCTCCGACGGCGCGAGCTGGCGCGCGGCGCTGTACGCGTTCCTGCTGCTGCCGATGGGCGTGCTGGGCTTCACGCTGGCGGTGACGCTCTGGAGCGTGGGCATCTCGGCGACGCTGTACCCGCTGTACCACTGGGTGTTCCCACGGTACGTCGGCTGGCCCGGCTACAAGCTGTGGGAGAACAACGGGCACAGCCACTACATCTCGACCCTCCCGGAGATCGCCGCGACCTGCGTCGCGGGCATCGTGCTGGTGCTGGTCGCGACGCAGGTCGTGAAGAGCCTGGCGGCCGTGCGGAGGGCGATGGCACGCGGGCTGCTCGCGTAGGGGCGCGAGACAGGGCCTCGCACCCCTAACGGGTCGCCACGGTCCGCGTGTCCTTACCCGACCGCAGGACCGTGCCCGGGATCGCGCCGGAGAGCTTGCCCTCGCGGACCGTCTCCACGCCGTTGACGCGGACGGCGACGATGCCCTCCGGGCGGGAGTCCAGCCGCGGGCTCTCGCCCGGGAGGTCGTGGACGAGGGTCGCCGGGCCGGCGTCGATCGTCTCCGGGTCGAAGAGGACCAGGTCCGCGTGGTTCCCCACGGCGACCGTGCCACGGCCGCGCAGGCCGAACAGCTCGGCCGGGTCGGACGTCAGCATCCGGACCGCCTGCTCCAGCGGCAGCAACCGCCGCCGCCGCAGGCAGTCCGCGAGGAAGCGGGTGGTGTACGGGGCGCCGCACATGCGGTCCAGGTGCGCCCCCGCGTCCGAGCCGCCGAGCATGACGTCCTCGTGCTGCCAGGTCTCCCGCCGCAGCTCCCAGCTCGCCGGATCGTTGTCCGTGGGCATCGGCCAGAGCACGGTCCGCAGCTCGTCGTTGACGCAGATCTCGACCAGTGCGGCGAACGGGTCCTGGCCGCGCTCGGCGGCGATCTCCCGGACGACGCGGCCGGAGAGGCCGTCGTTCGCGGCCGAGTAGGTGTCCCCGATGACGTAGCGGCCGAAGTCCGCGAGGCGGCGGAAGACGCCCGCCTCGGGGCTGTTGGCGCGGCGCAGCAGCTCCTCGCGGACCTCCGGGCGCCGCAGCTCGGCTATGCGCTCCGGGACCGGCAGGCCGAGGACCGGGCCCCAGCCGGGGATGAGGTTGAGCGCGCAGAAGGTGCCGAGGCTCATGTTCATCGGCGTCAGGATCGGCATGGTGAGCGCGACGATCCGGCCGCCCGCCTCCCGGGCCCGCTGCGAGGCGAGGAGCTGGCGCGGGACGCGGTCGGGCACGGCCGCGTCGACGGTCAGCACGTTCCAGTTGAGCGGGCGTCCGGCGACGGCGCTCATCTGCACGAGCAGGTCGATCTCCGCGTCGGCGAACGTGTCGAGGCAGCCCGCCACGATCGCCTCGATCTGTGTGCCCGGGGCCTCGCCGACCGCGCGGCAGAGGGCGAGCAGTTCCTCGGGCCGCGCGTGGCGGGAGGCGACCGGCTGCCCGTCGCCGTCGGAGTGGGTGCCGGACTGCGTCGTGGACAGGCCCCAGGCGCCCTCCGCCATGGCCTGCTTGAGCAGGGCGACCATCTGCGCCAGCTGCTCGGCCGTCGGCTGCCCGCCGACCGCGTCCGGGCCCATGACGTGCCGCCGCAGCGCGCAGTGGCCGACCATGAAGCCGGCGTTGACGGCGATCTTCCCGTCCAGCGCGGCGAGGTACTCGCCGAAGCCGGACCAGCCCCAGGGCACGCCCTCCTCCAGCGCGGCGAGCGACATGCCCTCGACGCGGGCCATCATCCGGCGCGTGTAGTCGGCGTCCTCCGGCCGGGCCGGGTTGAGCGGCGCGAGGGTGAAGCCGCAGTTGCCCCCGGCGACGGTGGTGACGCCGTGGCCGAGGGAGGGGGTCGCGAAGGGGTCCCAGAAGAGCTGGGCGTCGTAGTGGGTGTGCGGGTCGACGAAGCCGGGGGTGAGCACGAGGCCGGTGGCGTCCTCGGTGGTCACCGCGAGCTCCCGGCAGGCGCCGGCCGCGGTGACGACGGCGACCCGGCCGTCCTTGATCCCGAGGTCCGCGCTGCGCGCGGGGGCGCCGGTGCCGTCGACGAGGGTGGCTCCGCGGATGAGGTGGTCGAGCATCTCCTGCGCCCCTTAGCTCGCGGCCTGCCGGAACCGGGTGGTCCGGTGGACCGGGTCGGTGTCGATCTTGGGGATGACGTGCTCGCCGATCAGGCGGATGGTCTGCGCGGTCTGCTCCGGCGGGAGGCCGACCGGCAGGCCGAAGACCAGCTGGTCCGCGCCCGCGGACTCCCAGCGCTTGCACTGGCGCAGCACGTCGTCCGGGTCGCCGCAGATCATCAGCTCCTCGGCGACGAGGAGGTCGATCAGCTCCTCGCTGTACTCCGGCAGCAGCTCGGGCCACTCGGGGATGCCCTCGGGCCGCGGGAAGGTGTCGTGGTAGCGGAAGAGCAGCGACTGGAGGTAGTTGAGGCCGCCCCGAGCGGCCAGGCGCCGGGCCTCCTCGCGGGTCTCGGCGCAGATGGCCGTCGAGGTCACCATCACGTTGTCGTTGACGAACGCCCCGACGGGCTCGGCCTCCCGCACCGCGTGCTTGTAGCTCTCGACGACCCACTCCATGTCGGAGACCTTCTGCACGCTGAAGCCGAGCACGCCGAGACCCTTGCGCGCGGCCATCTCGTAGGAGGCGGGGCTGCCCGCGGCGTACCACATGGCCGGGTGGGCCTTGCCGTACGGCTTCGGCAGCACCTTCCTCGGCGGCAGCGACCAGTGCTTGCCACTGAAGCCCTGGTACTCGTCCTGGAGCCACATCTTGGGGAACTCCCCGATGGTCTCCTCCCACATCTCCTTGGTGGCGTTCATGTCCGTCACGTCCGGGAGGAAGCCGAGGATCTCGTGGCTGCCGGCGCCGCGGCCGGTGCCGAACTCGAAGCGTCCGCCGGAGAGGTGGTCCAGCATGGCGACGCGTTCGGCGACCTTGACCGGGTGGTTGACCCGGGGCAGCGGGTTGAAGATGCCGGAGCCGACGTGGATGCGCTCGGTGGCGTGGGTGAGGTAGCCGATGGCCACATCGTTGGCGGAGAGGTGCGAGTACTCCTCCAGGAAGTGGTGCTCGGTGAGCCAGGCGTACTTGAAGCCCGCCTTGTCGGCCTGGACGACGTAGTCCATCTCCTCCATCAGGGCGTGGTGTTCGGCCTGCGGGTCGGCCAGGGATCGACTTCTGGGCACGTAGCCCTGGATGAAGACACCGAACTCCATGAGCGGTCACCATCTCCATATCTGACGAACCATCAGATTGCGATCCGACTCTCGCACCCGTGCCCGGACCGGTCAAGACTTGACGGACGACGGCGCCACGCGCACGGCGGTCCCGGCGGCGGTCAGCCGATGCTGACGCCGCTCATCCAGCCGCCATCGGCCACGAACGGCTGGCCGGTGACGTAGGACGAGTCCGCCGAGGTGAGGAAGAGCGCCAGGCGGGCCATCTCCTCCGGGCGGCCGATCCGGCCGAGCGGGACCGCCTTGCCGTAGAGCTCCGCCGTGGCCGAGGCCAGCGCCGCCGCGTCCTCCGGACTCAGCGCGGGCGCGCCGTCCGCGCCCGCGAAGGCGTTGGCCGGGTCGGACATCGGGGTGTCCACCGCGCCGGGGCAGAGGGCGTTGACGCGGATGCCCTTGGGTGCCAGCTCCAGCGCGGCCACGCGCGTCATGGCGACGATCGCGCCCTTGGTCGCGGCATAGGAGGTCAGCAGCGCCATGCCGGTCAGTGCCGTGTAGGAGGCGGTGTTGACGATCGTCCCCCCGCCCGCGGCCTCGATCGCGGGCGCGGCGGCGCGCATGCCCAGGAAGCAGCCGACCTGGTTGACCCTGACCACCGCCAGGTACTCCTCCAGCGGCGTGCTCACCAGCTCGTTGAAGCGCAGGATGCCGGCGTTGTTCAGCAGGCCGTCCAGCTTGCCGAAGGACGCGACGGCGGTCTCCACGGCCGCCGCCCAGTCCTCCTCGCTGCCGACGTCGAGGTGCTGGTAGCGGACCCGGTCGGCGCCGAGCTCCAGTTGGAGCTCCTTGGCCAGCGCCTCGCCGCGGTCGTCCAGCACGTCGCCGAGCAGCACCTGGGCGCCCTCGGCGGCGAAGAGGCGGGCCTCCGCCTCGCCCTGGCCGCGTGCGGCGCCGGTGATCAGGACGGTGCGGCCGGACAGCCGTCCGGTGGTGGCCTCGGTCATGGTGCGGGCTCCCCTCACAGAACTGGATCTGACTATCCGTCAGTTTCCTTGGGGAGCCCGCACAAGGGAAGACCTCACACGAGCGGCAGCACGTCCTGGGCGATCAGCTCCAGCTGTGCCAGGTACTCCCCCATGTCCCGGCTGCGCGGCCGCAGCTGCACGTGGGTGACGCCGACGGCGACGTAACCGCGCAGCATCTCCGCCAGCTGCTCCGGCTTGCCGGAGACGGACCGGCGACCGATCTCCCACCCCGGCTCGCCGACGTACAGCGGCGGCACGATCGCGTTCACCACGAACGCGCCCTCGCGCCCCTCCCGCTCGCGCACCGACTCGATCAGTCGCAGCTGCGCGGGCAGGGTGTCCAGGGTGTCGCCCTGGGAGAGCCAGCCCTCGGCGTGCGCGGCCGCGCGCCGGACCGCCGCCGGGGAGGAGCCGCCGACCCAGATCGGCGGCGGCGCCTGCACCGGACGCGGGCTGACGGCGAGCTCCCGGAACGGGAAGCGCGGCCCCGGGTGCTCCGGGTACTCGTCCGTCAGTGCCACCCGCAGCGCCGCGATGGTCTCCGTCAGGATCTCGCCGCGCCGGTGGAAGTCCACACCGAGCGTCTCGAACTCCTCCTGCACATGACCCGCGCCCACGCCGAGGATCAACCGGCCACCGCTCAGCAGGTCGAGCGTCCCGTACTGCTTGGCGCTGAGCAGCGGGTGCCGCAGCGGCGCGACCGCGACGTGCGAGAGCAGCCGGGTCCGGGTCGTCAACGCGGCCAGGTAGCCGAGCGTGGAGACCGGGTCGTACCAGGTCGCGCCCATCGGCCCGGCCAGGCGGCGCGGGATGGCGACGTGGTCGCAGCAGGCGACGTAGGCGTACCCGAGCCGGTCGGCGGCCTGCGCGACGGCGGCGAGCTCCGCCGGCCCGGCCTGCGTCTCCCAGGGCTCGACGAACATCGTGCTCTGCGCCTGGACGGGCAGCTGGATACCGAACTCAGCCACGGCCGCCCCCCGAGACACCCGGGACACCCGCAGCCCCGGCCCACAGGCCGCCCGGAGTCAGACCCAGGAGCTCGATCGCGTTGCCGCGCACCAACTGCTCGACCACCGGCGCGTCCAGGTGCCCCATCTGCTCCTCGGCGACCTCGCGGCTGCGCGGCCAGGTGGAGTCGGAGTGCGGGTAGTCCGTCTCGTACAGGACGTTGGCGGCGCCGATCGCGTCGAGGTTGCGCAGGCCGTGCGGATCGTCGAAGAAACAGCCGTAGATGTGCCGGGCGAACAGCTCGCTGGGCCGCGTCAGCACCTTGTCGGCGACGCCGCCCCAGGCGCGGTTCTCCTCCCACACCACGTCCGCGCGGGCCAGGATGTAGGGGATCCAGCCGATCTGGCCCTCCGCGTACATGATCCTCAGGCCCGGGAAGCGGTCGAACTTGCCGCTCATCAGCCAGTCGACCATCGAGAAGCAGCAGTTGGCGAAGGTGATCGTCGATCCGACCGCGGGCGGCGCGTCCGCCGAGGTCGACGGCATCCGCGAGGAGCTGCCGATGTGCATGGCGATGACCGTGCCGGTCTCCTCGCAGGCGCGCAGGAACGGGTCCCAGGCGTCGGTGTGGATGCTGGGCAGGCCCAGGTGCGGCGGGATCTCGCTGAAGCAGACGGCCCGCACGCCGCGTTCGGCGTTGCGCCGCACCTCGGCGGCGGCCAGCTCCGCGTCCCACAGCGGCACGATGGCGAGCGGGATCATCCGGCCGTGGGCGGCGGGACCGCACCACTCCTCGACCATCCAGTCGTTGTAGGCGCGGATGCAGAGCAGGCCCAGCTCGTGGTCCTTGGCCTCGGTGAAGGTCTGGCCGCAGAAGCGGGGGAAGGTCGGGAAGCAGAGCGCGGACTGGACATGGTTGATGTCCATGTCGGCGAGCCGCTCGGGTATGGAGAACGAGCCTGGGCGCATCTGCTCGTAGGTGATCGCCTCCAGCCGCACCTCCTCGCGCGGGTAGCCGACGGCGGTGTCGAGGCGGGTGAGCGGGCGGCGCAGGTCCTCGTAGACCCACCAGTCGGCGATCGGGCCCTCGCTGCCCGGCTCGCCCATCCTGGGCGCGAACCGCCCACCGACGAAGGTCATCTCGGCGAGCGGTGCCCGGACGATGCGGGGGCCGATCTCGCGGTACCGGGCAGGCAGCCGGTCCTGCCACACGTGCGGCGGCTCGACGGTGTGGTCGTCCACCGAAACGATCCAGGGGAAGCTCTCCATGCCGGTCAGGCTACGCGTAATCTGACGATCCGTCAGGACCCGTGTCAGGTCACGACTGCACAGCCTGGACCGGCCCGGTGGAGCGAGGCGCTACTGGAGCGTCCCCAGGGTCACGTTGGCCGTCTTGGTCGCGCCGTCGCGCAGGTAGGTGACCGGCACCTGCTGGCCCGGCTTGTCCGCGGCCAGTGCCTCCGAGAGCGCCTGGACGCTGTCGACCGTGGTGCCGCCGAGCTTGGTGATCACGTCGCCGGCCTTGAGTCCGGCCTTGTCCGCAGGGCCGCCACTGGTCACCGAGACGACGCCGGCGCCGGTGGTCTGACTGCCGTCACCACCCTGCGCGATCACCGTCCGAGTGGTGATGCCGAGCGCGGCCCGGCCGGAGTCGGTGACCTTGCCGTACTTGATCATCTGGTCGGCCAGGTTGGTCACCGTCGAGGCCGGGATCGCGAAGCCGATGCCGGGCGCCTGGGCGTTGCCCTCGTTGTTGTCCAGCGCCGCGAGCGTGTTGACGCCGATCACCTGGTTGGAGAGGTTGACCAGCGCGCCGCCGCTGTTCCCCGGGTTGATCGCGGCACTCGTCTGCACCATGTTCGGAATCGTGGCACCCTGCGGGTTCTCCTGGCTCTTGCCCTCGCTGACGGTGCGCCCGACGGCGGAGACGATGCCCTGCGTCACGCTGGAGGAGAGCCCCAGCGGGTTGCCCATCGCGAGCACGATCTGCCCGATCTCCACCTTGGAGCTGTCGCCGAAGGTGGCCGGCTTCAGCCCGGAGGGCGGGTTCGTCAGCTTGACCACGGCCAGGTCGTTCGCCGGGAAGCTGGCGACCAGGGTCGCGTTCAGCGGCTTGGACTGGTCCGAGAGCAGCACCTGGAAGGTGGTGGAGCTGCCGACCACGTGGGCGTTGGTGACGATGTCGCCCTTGGTGTCGTAGACGATGCCGGTGCCGAGGCTGTTCGACGCGTTGATCTGCACGATCGAGGGCAGCACGGCCTTGACGGTGTTCTCGTAGGCGGTCTGCAGGTCGTTGCTGACACTCGGCGCGGGAGCGGCGCTCCCCTGGTCCGAGGACTTCGAACTCCCACCGCCGCCGCTGCCACTGCTGGTGCACGCGGTGAGCGCGAGCAGGGCCGCAGCGGCGGCGGCGACGGCGGGGATCAGGCGACGGGCCGGGAACTCCATGACTGCGACCTTCACTGTGGACGACGATGATGATCTGTCCTTATTGTCGCGTTTGTCATCAAAGATTCCCGGAAGGCGCGCACGAAGTGCTAGCTCTTGGCCTTCGTCAGGTCATAGACCGTCACCCCGTCGACGGTCGTGGAGCTGTAGTTCTTGGCCACCCACGAGGAGATCCGCGACGAGTCGCTCGATCCGCCGGTGCTGCTCCCGCCCATGCCGCCCATGGTCAGCGCACCGCCGAGGAAGTAGTGGACCTTTCCGGCCCGGACCAGGCTCTCGAACTCGGCGAGGGTCGGCGCGGGGTCAGTGCCGTTGAAGCCCCCGATCGCCATCACCGGCGCGTCGCTCGCCAGCTGGTAGCCGGCCGCGTTCTGCGAGCCGACGGCCGCGGCCACCCAGGTGTAGCTGGAGACGCCCTGCTTGAGCAGCGCGGTCAGCGCGGTGCCCGGCTTGCTGCCGTCCAGCAGCCCGCCGGCGCCGCCGCCGCCCGTACCGCCGCCCGTACCGCCCCGCGTGGCGCCGCCCGCAACGCTGCCACCGGGGAAGCCGCCACCTTGGAAGCCGCCGAAGCCACCCGCGCGGCCGGTGCCACCTCCGCTCGACGTGCCGCCGGTGCCCCCGCCGGGGAAGCCGCCCTGCCCGCCCTGACCGCCCTGACCGCCCTGACCGCCCTGGCCGCCGGTGCCGCCGGTGCCCCCGCCCGGGAAGGCTCCGCGCGTCGCGCCTCCCGCCCGCATGCCACCGCCGAAGCCACGACCGGAACCGCCACCGAAGCCGCCGCCCTGCACGGCCGGACCCGCCGAGGGCAGCGAGCCACTGTGCGCGGTGCCCGCCGTCTCGACGCTGTACGCCGCCGGTCCCACCAGCGAGGCCAGCACCGCCGCAGCCGCGGCCGCCGCCCACAGCCGACGGCCGATCAGCGGGCCGAAGGCCAGCACCAGCGCCGCCGCCAGGGCGAGCAGCAGCACCGTCCAGCGCAGCCACGGCAGCCAGTCCGCGCTGCGGTCCAGCAGCACGTAGGCCCACACGCCCGTCACCGCGACGACCATCGCCGCGACGCCGGACGCCGCCCACCGCCCGCGCCGCTCCCACACCAGTTCGGCGCCGAGGCCGACCACCACCGCCAGGTACGGGGCCAGCGCCACGTTGTAGTACGGGTGGAAGATGCCCGCCATGAAGCTGAAGACCAGGAACGTGGTCACCAGCACGCCGCCCCACAGCAGCAGCGACGCCCGCAGCGCGTCCGTCCGCGCCGCCCGCCGGGTCCACCACAGGCCCGCCGCGAGCAGCAGGAACGCCGCCGGGAGCAGCCAGGCGATCTGACCGCCCATGTCGGAGCCGAACAACCGGGTGATGCCGGTCGCCCCCCACATCCCGGTACCGCCGCCACCGCCCCCGCCGCCGACGCTGCCGGTCTCCGAACCGGTGATCCGGCCGAAGCCGTTGTAGCCGAAGGTCAGCTCCAGGAAGTCGTTGTGCTGGCTGCCGCCGATGTACGGCCGGTACTGGGCCGGCGTCAGTTCCACGACCGCCACCCACCAGCCGGAGGAGACCACCAGCACCACCAGCGCGAGCAGCAGCTGCCGCACCCGCCGCCACAGCCCGGTCGGTGCGAACAGCAGGTAGACCGAGCCGAACGCGGGGAGCACCAGGAACGCCTGGAGCGTCTTGGTCAGGAAGGCGAGACCGATCAGCGCCGACGCCAGCACCAGCCAGCGTGTCCGCGCCTGCTCCTGGGCCCGCTGCACGGCGTAGCCGGCCAGCGCGAGGAGCAGCGCGAGCAGCGCGTCGGGGTTGTCGAAGCGGAACATCAACGCCGCGACGGGCGTCAGCGCGAGCGCCGCTCCCGCGATCAGCGCGGGCCCGGCCGAGAGGCGGCGCTTGACCGCCGCGTACACCACGGCGACGGCGGCGACCCCCTCGAGTGCCTGCGGCACCAGGACGGACCAGGAGTTGAGGCCGAAGATCCGGGCGGAGAGCTCCATCACCCACAGCGAGGCCGGGGGCTTGTCGACGGTGATGAAGTTCGCCGAGTCGGAGGAGCCGAAGAACATCGCCTTCCAACTGTGCGTGCCCGCCTGCACGGCGGCCGCGTAGAACTGGTTGGCCCAGCCGGACGCGCCCAGGTCCCACAGGTAGAGCAGCGCGGTCAGGGCGAGCAGTCCGAGGAAGGCCGGGCGCGCCCAGCGCGGGTCGCGGGGCCGTCGCTCCTCGGACGGAGGGGGGCCCGGCTGGTCGACGGTCGGTTCGGGGAGCGTAGCGGTCATGGCCTCACGCTCCCCGAGCACACTGTCGGGCGGGTGTGCCGTTCCTGTGCCCCCGCCGTCAGGCCGTCGCCAGGACGGAGGCGAGCGGCAGCCGCACGCTGAACACCGTCTCGCCCGGCTCGCTGGTCACCCAGACCTGCCCGCCGTGCGAGGCCACGACGGCGGCGACGATGGCCAGACCCAGCCCGGTACTGCCCGCCTTGCGCGAGCGTGACCCGTCGCCGCGCGCGAAGCGCTCGAAGACGGTGGGCAGCAGCTCCTGCGGAATGCCCGGCCCGTCGTCGGCGACGGCGAGGACGGCCGTGCCCGCGTCGACCGTGAGCGAGGCGGTGACGGTGGTCCCGGGCGGGGTGTGCTTGCCCGCGTTGGCCAGCAAGTTGACCAGCACCTGGTGCAGGCGGTTCTCGTCGCCGAGCACCTCCGGCGCGAGCTCGCCCTCGGGCAGCCGCACCTCCCACCGGTGGTCGGGCACGGCCGCGTGCGCGTCGCGCACCGCGTCCACGACGAGCGGCACGAGGTCCACGGGCTCCCGCTCCAGCGGACGCCCGGCGTCCAGCCGGGCGAGCAGCAGCAGGTCCTCGACGAGCGCGGTCATCCGCGTCGCCTCGGACTCGACGCGCCCCAGCGCGTAGGCCGCGTCCGGCGGCACGGTCTCCCGGCTGCGCCGGGTCAGCTCGGCGTAGCCCTTGATCGAGGCGAGGGGGGTACGCAGCTCGTGACTCGCGTCGGCGACGAACTGTCGCACCCGCGTCTCACTCGCGTGCCGCGCTTCGAGCGCGGCGGAGACGTGGTCGATCATCCGGTTCAGCGAGGCCCCGACGAGCCCGGACTCGGTCCGGGGATCGGTGTCGTCGGCGGGCACCCGCGTCAGCCTCCCGACCTCGCCCTCGTGCAGCGGCTGCATCGAGATCCGCGCGGCGGTCGCCGCCACGCGGTCCAGCGGCCGCAGCGAGACCCGGATCAGCCCGAACCCGACGAAGCCGACCAGTATCACGCCCGCGACCCCGAGCACCGCCTCGGTCGCGATGAGGCTGCCCATGGTGTCGTCGACCCCGGAGGCCGACACGCCCACGGTGATCGGACCGGCGTTCGCGGCCTGTCCCGGCGGCCCGCCAGGGCCGAACGCCGGGTCGGACTCGACCAGGTAGGTGCCGCGCCCCGGCAGGTCCACCGTGTGGGTGTTGCCGTCCGCGGGGACCGCGCTCAGTGCGTCGATCTGCGCCTGCGTCAGGCTCGCTCCGCGCTCGTTGACCCCGCTGAGCGTGACGTTGCCCTGGCGGTCCTTCGCCAGGCCCACGGCGTCACGCTGCATGCCCGGGCCCTGCATGAAGTTGAACCCGTGGTCGTCGCCTGCGCCCTGCTTGGCCAGGCCGAAGCGGGCGCCCTGGGCCGTGCTGGCCAGCTCGTCGCGGAGCGAGCCCTCCAGGTGGCCGCGCAGCTGGAGCGTCGTCAGCGCGGCCATGGCTGTGAACACAGTGGCCAGCAGCATGGTGACCACGACGACCAGCCGCACCCGCAGGGGCCAGGTCGACCAGCGGCGGATCATGACGCGGTGGCGGCGCTCTCCGCCACGGCGGGCTTGAGGACGTAGCCCGCGCCGCGCATGGTGTGGATCATCGGGGCGCGGCCGGCATCGATCTTGCGGCGCAGGTAGGAGATGTACAGCTCGACGACGTTGCCCTGGCCGCCGAAGTCGTAGTTCCAGACCCGGTCCAGGATCTGCGGCTTGCTCAGCACCCGGCGCGGGTTGCGCATCAGGAAGCGCAGCAGCTCGAACTCGGTCGCCGTCAGGCGGATGGAGGAGCCCGCGCGGTGGACCTCGCGGCTGTCCTCGTCCAGCGTCAGATCGCCGACGACCAGCAGCGACTCGCTGCGCGCCGCCGCCGCGCCGCTGCGGCGCAGCAGGCCGCGCAGGCGGGCGACGACCTCTTCGAGGCTGAACGGCTTGGTGACGTAGTCGTCGCCACCGGCCGTCAGTCCGGCGATGCGGTCCTCGACGGCGTCCTTGGCGGTCAGGAAGAGCACGGGGACGTCATGGCGCTCGGCGCGCAGCCGGCGCATGACCTCCAGCCCGTTCAGGTCGGGCAGCATCACGTCGAGGATCACCGCGTCGGGGCGGAAGTCGCGGGCGGCGCGGATCGCGGCCGCGCCGTCGCCGGCGGTGGTGGTCTGCCAGCCCTCGTAGCGCAGCGCCATGGAGAGCAGGTCGGCGAGAGGAGCCTCGTCGTCGACGACGAGCACCCGCACGGGGGTGCCGTCGGGACGGCGGAGCTCGGAGGAGGCATCGGCCGGAGTCGTGGTCATGTCGGACACGGTGCCGATGTTGAATGAGAAATCGATGAGGTATCGCTACGTCGGCCCTGTGAGTTCCCTGGGAGTTTTTCTCAGCGGGCCCACCGACAGCTCATGGACGGCTCATGGATGCCTCACAGCAGGCCGAGGTCGCCCAACTCCTTGTGCAGGTCCGAGCGCTCGCCCGCGGTGACGGGACCGGGCAGCGGACCGGACGCCGGACCGGGCACCGCGGGCACGCCCCCGGACGGTCCGGCCGCCACGGGGGTGACCGCCTTGGGCCGCCGGTCACGCAGCAGCCAGGCGCCCGCCATGCCGCCGACCAGGCCGCCGAGATGGGCCAGCCAGCTCACCCCCGGCGTGCCCGGCACGGCGATGGTGACCAGGTAGGCGAACGAGGCCGCCATGACCAACCCGATCAGGGTGTCGATCAGGTGCCGGTCGAAGATCCCGCGCAGCACCACGTAGCCGAAGTACCCGAAGATGACGCCGCTGGCGCCCACGCCCACCGTGTCGGTGCCCTGGAAGAACCAGACCGCGAGCCCACTGGTCAGCGTGACCAGCAGGGTCAGCCACAGGAACCGGCCGACGCCCCGGTACGCGGCCAGGAAGCCGAAGACGAACAGCGGGCCGGAGTTGGACTCGATGTGCTCCCAGCTGAAGTGCAGGAACGGCGCCGCGAAGACGTCCGGCAGCCGGCCCACGTCCCAGGGGCGGATGCCGTACTCCAGCGAGAGGTCCTGGTGGTCGACCCAGTTGACGATCTGCAGCGCCCAGATCACCACCATGAAGCCGAACATCACGAAGAACGCCTTGCGTGCCTCCGCGAGCATCAGCTCCGGGGTGTCCAGCTCCTTCGGCGCCCACAGAGATCGCTCGGCCATCGGACCCTCCCCCTCACGTGCCGTCGGGATCACTGTAGGGCGGGAGGGTCCGTCGGCGAGAGGCGTCAGAGCGCGCTGATACCGAATCGGTGCGCGACCCGCGCGCCCGGCTCGATCGCCAGCACGTCCTCGCCGGTCGCGAAGGCGTTCGGCGGGCAGCTCATCGGCTCCACCGCGATGCCCGCCCGGCGGTAGCCGCCGGGGAGGGTGTCACCCGTGTAGAGCTGCACCCAGTCCAGGCCCGCGCCCAGCCACAGCTCCACGCCGCGGCCGCTCTCCGGGTCGGTGAGCCGGACCCGGGCCAGCCCGTCGGCGTCGCGGGTCAGTCCGGTGCAGGCGGTGTCCAGCTCGGTCGCGCCCAGGACGCGCGGCTTGCGGAAGTCGTACGGCGTGCCGTCCACGGACTCGCGCGCGCCGGTGGGGATCTTGCGGTCGTCGACCGGCAGCCAGATGTCGGCCGGGACCTCCAGCCGCGCCTCGCCGACGCTGCCGGGGCCGCGGCCCAGCGTCAGGTACGGGTGGGCGCCGAGGCCGTAGGGGGCGACCTTGTCGCCGACGTTGCGGGCCGCGATCTCGACCGTCAGGCCGGCCTCGCTGAGCTCGTAGTGGGCGGTCAGTTCCAGGATGTGGGGGTAGCCGTGCATCGGGTAGAGCCGCAGCCCGTAGCGGACGTAGGCGGAGCCCTGCCCGGCGTCCTCGGCGACCACGCGCCAGGGCAGCCAGCGGGTGAAGCCGTGACTGGCGTTGCCGGTGGCCGGCTCGCTCAGGTCCAGCTGCCGGTCCTCGCCGTCGAAGCGGTAGCGCCCGTCGCGGACCCGGTTGGGCCAGGGGATCAGCAGTTGCCCGGCGCCGCCCGGCGGCTGGACCTCCTCCGGGTACTTGACCACCAGCGGACGCCCGCGGTGGCTCAGTCCGCGCAGGCCGGCGCCCACACCGCTGATCACCGCACGGTAGTCGCCGGCCTCGATCACCTGCTGCGGCCCGTTGGGGGAGAGATGCGCGTCAGCCATGCGGCCATCCTCGCATCCGCGCCGCCCGGCCGTCGGCCCGGTGGACCTCCGGTCTCACCCCCCGGACGGGACCTCTGGCCCGCCAGTGCTAACCTCACGCTCACTTGCGACCGATATTCCTCACGGACCATCAGGCACCCCCCGTACGGCGGTACGGGCAGACAGCAGAGGCACGCGTTGACGGCTCGACACGTCCGCAGACGGTCACGGCGCTGGATCGGCATGGGTGTGGTGCTCGCGGCCGGGGCGCTGGTGGTCGGCGCCGTCGCCGAGGCAGCCCCCAACCGGGGTCAGGCCAGGCAGGCGACCCCCACCGCCGCGCCCGCGTCCGGCTCGCTGGCCTGGCCGAGCGTCCCGGCGCAGCCCGCGACCACCCTTCAGCACGACTTCGACGCGGCGGCGGCCGAGTTCCACGTCCCGGCCCCGGTGCTGCTCGCCGTCTCCTACGAGGAGACGCAGTGGGAGTCCCACGGCGGCCGTCCGAGCGTGACCGGCAACTACAACGTGATGGGCCTGACCGAGGTCAACAGGGGCAACCTGACCGCGCAGGGGGGCTCCGGCATCCGCGGCTCCGCGGACGAGACCGCCTCGCACACCGCCTCCGCGCGGGCGCTCGCGGAACTGCACCGCGTCGACACCGCCTCGCCCGCTCTGCACACCCTGCAGACCGCCGCAGCCCTGGCCGGGGTCTCCGCCAAGCGGCTGCGGACCGACATGCGCCAGAGCGTGCGCGGCGGCGCCGCGCTGCTCGCCTCCTACGAGTCGCGGGTGCAGGCGACGCCCGGGGCGCTGCCCGCCGACGCGGCCCAGTGGTGGCCCGCGGTCGTCGCGTACGCGCAGGCCGAGACCCCGGAGGCGGGCCGGCAGTTCGCCGCCCGCGTCTACGCCCTGATCCAGGGGGGCGCGTCCCGGCTGACCGACGACAACCAGCAGGTCACCCTGGCCGCCTCACCCTCGGTTCGCCCGCCGCAGCTGGCCGGCGCGCTCGCCTCGCTCGCCTCCCCCGCCGGGAACACCGAGTGCCCCTCCGGCCTGGCCTGCACCTTCACGCCCGCCGCCTACCAGCGGGACACCACGCAGGACACCACCAAGGGCGCCACCCGGGACGCCGCCGAGGACGGCGGCTACGGGGACTACGCGAAGGCCGACCGTCCCACCGACGGCGACGGCGTCTCCTCGCTGGTACTGCACGAAACCGAGGGCTCGCGCGACGGCGCCCTCGCCTTCCTCCAGGACCCCACCTCCTACGCGAGCGTCCACTACCTGATCGGCCGCGACGGCTCGGTGACGCAGCTGGTCCCGACCCAGGACGTCGCCTGGCACGCGGGCAACACCAGCGTCGACGCGCACTCGATCGGCATCGCCCACGAGGGCTACGCGCTGCGGACCGGGAGCTGGTACACCGAGGCGGAGTACGAGTCCTCGGCCGCGCTGATCCGGTACCTGGCGGCCCGCTTCTCCGTCCCGCTGGACCGCGAGCACCTGCTCGGCGGCGACGACGTCCCCACGCAGGCCCCGGCCGCGGCCGAGGCCCCGGAGCCCTACTGGGACTGGAGCCACCTGCTGGACCTCGTCGGCGCGCCGCTGACCGGCCTGCGCACGCAGCCGGTGGTCGGCGCCACGGTCACCGTCGCCCCGCCGTACGACCGCACCACCCAGCCCCAGCTGACCGGCTGCGGCGCGACCGGCCAGGCCTGCCCCTCCCACCCGGCGAACTTCGTCTACCTGCGCGAGCTCCCGTCCGCGGACGCGCCCCTGCTCGGCGGCGGCACCACGGAGGCCAGCAACACGACGGCCAAGGCCGTCTACGGCCAGACCTTCGTCGTCGCGGGCCTCTCCGGCGACTGGGTCGGTGTCTGGTACGGCGGCCGTGAGGCCTGGTTCGAGGACCCGTCCTGGCGCGACACCCTCGTCCCCGATCCGGCGTCCGGCGCCGCGCTGACGCTGGTGGCCCCGATCGGCGACCAGCCGATCCCCGTGTACGGGCGCGCCTACCCGGAGTCCTCGGCGTATCCCGCGTCCCTGTCCGCGCTGGCCTCCTCGCCGGCCCAGCAGCTCACCCCGCTGGCGGACACCATCACCCCGGACCAGGCGTACCTGGCCGGAGCGCAGCTGAGCGGCGACTTCTACGCCGCGAGCTACGGCTGCGCGGGCCCGGCGGGCTGCACGGTGGTGATCGGGTCGACGCAGTACTACCCCATCCGGTTCGACCACCGGCTCGCCTACGTCCGCGCCTCGGACGTCCAGCTGATCACCCCGGCCCCGCTGCCGTCGCCGTCAGCCAGCTCTTCGTCGCACTGAGCGCTCGTTCAGTCCCGGTCGCGCCACAATGCGCGGCCGGGACTTCGGCATGCGCCCGATCTCTCCAAATAGCGTGCAGCCTCACATGGGGGCACTCTGGACAGAAGAGCTACTGCCGATTAACTTAACGTTCGTTCGACAAGCTTTCCAGGAGAGGAGCGCCGTCGTGCGCCGCACCGTTTTCACCGAGGACCACGAGGCGTTCCGGGAGACCATCCGCGACTTCATCGCCAAGGAGGTCGTCCCGGTCTACCCGGAGTGGGAGAAGGACGGGCACGCCCCCAAGGACTTCTACCTGAAGCTCGGCGAGCTGGGCGTCTTCGGCATCGAGGTGCCCGAGGAGTTCGGCGGCGCGGGCATGACCGGCTTCAAGTACCAGGCGATCGTGACCGAGGAGTGCGCCCGCGCGGGCGTCAGCTTCGGCTCCGCCGGGGTCCACACCGGCCTCTGCCTCCCGTACATCATGGAGTACGCCAACGAGGAGCAGAAGAAGCGCTGGCTCCCCAAGTTCGTCTCCGGCGAGATGATGACGGCCATCGCCATGACCGAGCCGGGCACCGGCTCCGACCTGGCCGGCATGACCACCACCGCCAAGCTCTCCGAGGACGGCACCCACTTCGTCCTCAACGGCGCCAAGACCTTCATCACCGGCGGCGTCCAGGCCGACCTGATGCTCGTCGTCTGCCGCACCTCCCCGGCCACGCCGGAGGACCGCCGCGGCGGCCTCTCCATCCTCTGCGTCGACACGACCCTTCCGGGCTACTCGGTCGGCCGCAAGCTCGACAAGATCGGCCTGCGGACCTCCGACACCGGCGAGCTCTCTTTCGTCGACGTCAAGGTCCCGGTCGAGGACCTGCTGGGCGAGGAGGGCAAGGCCTTCTCGTACCTGGCCCACAACCTCGTCCAGGAGCGCCTCGCCATCGCGGTCGGCGCGTACGCCGCGGCCCGCGCGGCGGTGGACCTGGCGGTCGCCTACACCAAGGACCGCAAGGTCTTCGGCCAGTCGGTGGCGTCCTTCCAGAACACCAAGTTCGAGCTGGCGGCCTGCGAGGCCGAGGTCGACGCGGCGCAGGCGGTCGTGGACCGCGCGCTGGAGTCCTTCGAGACCGGCGAGCTGACCCCGGCGGACGTCGCCAAGGCCAAGCTGTTCACGACGGAGGTCTGCAGCCGCGTCGTCGACCGCTGCCTCCAGCTGCACGGCGGTTACGGCTACATCCTCGAGTACCCGATCGCGCGGCTCTACGCCGACAACCGGGTGTTCCGCATCTACGGTGGCACCAGCGAGGTCATGAAGATGGTCATCGCCAAGTCGCTGGGCCTGTAAGGGGCAGCTGCACCATCCAGGGGCGCGGGGCTCTGCTCGCAGTTCATCGAGCAGAGCCCCGCGCCCCTCAGCGTGAGGTGCCTACTCGACGTCGCCGACCGCGGCGGCGATGTTGTCCGGGCCTCCCGCCCTGCGCGCCAGCGCGACCAGCTCACGCACCGCCGTCTCCGGGCTGTCCGCCGCGGCGAGCGCGGCGCGGATCTCCGGCTCCGGGACCACGGCCGAGAGACCGTCCGTGCAGAGCAGGTAGCGGTCCCCCGCCTGGACCTGACGCGTGATCGTGTCCACCCCGCTCTCCTCCCGCCCGTCCAGCGCGCGGGTGAGGAGGGAACGCTGGGGGTGGGCCACCGCCTCGTCCTCCGTCAGGCGGCCCTCCTCGACGAGGGTGCTGACGAGCGAGTGGTCCGTCGTCAGCCGGAACAGCTCGCCGCCGCGCAGCAGGTAGGCGCGCGAGTCGCCGACGTGGACCAGCGTGGCCGCCGAACCCGTCAACCGCAGCGCGGTGAGCGTCGTGCCCGAGTCGTCCAGTTCCGCGATCCGGCGGTTGATCTCGGTGAACGCCGCGTCCGCAGCGTCCGGCGGGCCCGTCCGGGACGTCGGGGACATCGGGGACGTCAGCGCGTCGACCGCCAGGGCGCTCGCCCTCGCTCCGTCCGGGCCGAAGCCGTCGGCGACGGCGAGGAGGCCGGGAGCGGCGAGGGCGGTGTCCTGGTTCGTGTCCCGGGCCAGGCCGGAATCGCTCGCCGAGGCGGAGCGCAGGGTGAACGTCGTGTCGGTCATCGTGGCGGGGCCTCTCCCGTTGAGGTGCTCCGCGAGGAGGCGGGCCAGCCGACGCCGGGACTCGGTGTCGTGCTCGACCTGGGCCCAGTACGCGTCGATCTCCGCCGCCGCGGTGGCCGGCGGCAGTCCGCAGACCACGCCGATCCGCGCCAGCGGCATGCCGAGCAGCCGCAGCCGGGCGACCAGCCAGGCCTGCTCCAACTGCTCGGCGGCGTAGTACCGGTAGCCGGACGCCGGGTCGACGTGGACCGGACACAGCAGGCCGAGCTCGTCGTAGAGCCGCAGCGCCTTGGGTGTCAGCTCCGCCCGGCGCGCGAACGCGCCGATCGTCAGCAGCTCCCCCATGGTCCGTCCTCCTCGCACCGGATCCCCTGTGGACCCGGTGCTCCCGATGCTGTGGCTTGTCCCAAGGGGAAGGTCAACCCGCGTCCGGGACGGGTTCCAGCAGCGTCTCGCGCAGCCGCTCGACGAACCCGGCGTCCAGCCCGAGCCGCTGCTCGGCGTAGCCCCGCACGGATCCGTAGTCGGCGGCGAGGCCGGCCAGGAAGCGCTCCAGCACCTCGGCCGGGGCGGTCCCGTAGTCGGGCCAGCTCGGCTCGCTGCCGTGGCGGGCGACGTGCGCGGCACGGAAGTACGCGGTGGCCCGGTTGGTGAGTTCGAAGTCCGCGAGGATGTCGGTCTCGGCGACGCCGAGCAGTGCGAGGATCGTCGCCGCCAGCTGGCCGGTGCGGTCCTTGCCCCCGGCGCAGTGGAAGACCAGCGGGCCGGACTCCGGGTCGGCGATGACCTCCAGGGCCCGGCGGATCTCCACCACACCGTCCTCGGCGACCTCGCGGAACCGCTCGGCCAGGTAGGGGCCGGCCTTGGTCTCGGGACCGAGCGCCTCCTGGTCGTACCAGCGGTGCTCGATGCTGAGGTGGTGCCAGTCCACGCCCGTCTGCTCGGGGATGCGGCCGCGCGCCTCGATCTCGAAGCCGTAGCGCAGGTCGATGACCGTGCGGACGCCGAGCCCGGCGAAGGCCGCCAGGTCGGCCTCGCTCGTGAGCTTGCCGAGCGAGTCGGAGCGGTACAGCCGCCCCCACCGCAGCGTCCGCCCGTCGGCGGCCCGATAGCCGCCCAGGTCACGAAAGTTGCAGAGGTCCTCAAACGCGATGTGCCGCGTGGGTGTCACCATGCCGCCCACCCTAGCGATCACCTCCACGCGTCAGCGCGGCATGTGCCGCGCCGCCTCGGTCAACGGCAGCCACTGCTCGTGCTGGGCGAGCGCGAGACAGATCCAGTCCTTCATCGGCCGCCCGCCCATCGGGTCGAAGAGGTGGCTGCCGGGGAGGGCGAGCGCGGCGGCGTGCTCGGGGGTGTCGCGGTTCAGCCGGACCACCAGCTCCTCGCCGTGCAGGCCCACGAAGGCCTTGCCGTTCGGATCCTTGAGGCAGGCCATGCCGAACATCTGCCCGCGCTTTGCACCCTGCGGCGCGAGCTCCTCCGCCAGCTCCCCGAAGAGCGCCTCCGCGGACGCCGGCATCAGCCGCGCCGCCCGGTGAAGGCGAGCAACCGCTCCAGCGCGGAGGCGTCGGGCGCGGCGGGCAGCTCCGGGCCGAACGCCCCACCGCCGCGCGCGCCCTCGCCGATCCGTGCGGCGACGGCGGCGGCCGTGGCCACCACGTCGTCCTCGGCCTTGAAGATCTGGCCGGTGGCGCGCGCGAGGTCCCAGCCGTGGACGGTCAGCTCCATGATGGTGATCGTTCCCACGAAGTGCGCCGGGTGAACCCGGCCCGCGAACGGCGCGTCGCCCTCCCACGCCTCGGGCTTGGACCAGGCGGCGACCAACCGGTCGACGACGGGCGGGTAGGCCCGCCAGGGGGCGTCCGTCAGCGTCACCGGAGCGTCCGGCGGCATCGGCTTCTTCGCGGCCGCGTAGGCGCCGGCGACCATCGTGCCGAGCAGGTGCTCGCACAGCTGGTGGACGTTGAACTCGGCGCAGGGGGTGCGCAGCTCGCGCTTGCCGGCGAGGTCCCGCTCGGTGGTGTGGGCCAGCAGGTTGCGGGCGGCGCGGGTGAGCTGGTCGGCCAGCTCGACGGGGGCGGGGGCGGTCATGGCGTTCGGCCTTCCTGGCTCGGGGAACGGGTCCTACTCGAAGAACGGGGCGGCCTCGCCGGTCTCGGCGTAGCCCTTCAGGGCGGCGAGCTTCGTCGCCCAGCCGTAGGTGAAGTTGCGGTAGGCGTCGTCCTGCGCGGGGAACCCGGCGTGGGTGAAGACCAGGGTGACCCCTGCCTCGCCCTCGGTCTGGCGCAGTTCGTAGGTCTGGGTGGTGCCGGTCCACGGGCCGTTCTGCCCCGCGAGGACCAGGCGGCGCGGCCCGGACTCGACGACGGTCAGCCGCCAGGGCTCCGGCACGTCGGGGAAGCCGAGGACGTGCTCGGCCCCGGCACCCTCACCCACCGTGGCGTCTGCCGTGAACCAGCCGCGCACGCCCGCCTCGGTGGCGACGGCGGCGCGCACGGTCTCGGCGTCGGCCTGGATGGTCAGCTGCATCGCGATGTCGGCCATCGGATGTCCCTTCTGGTGCGTGGTTCAGTCTGTCCGGATTGCTCCGGATCCGCTTGCTTTAGTCGACACTAAAATAAGACCCCTCGCGGCGCAAGCTACAGCGGTGACTAAAATAAGGAGGGTGGACCAGGTGAAGGCGATCAGTGAGCCCAGGCGCCGCGCGATACTGCGGCTGATCTGGGAGGACGAGATGTCCGCGGGAGAGATCGCGGACAGCTTCGAGGTCACCTTCGGGGCGGTCTCCCAGCACCTGAAGGTGCTGCGGGACGCCGGGCTGGTCGTCGTCCGAAAGGACGGCACCAAGCGGTACTACCGGGCGAACCGTGCTGGGATGGGAGCGCTGGCCTCCTACCTCGAGTCGATGTGGGTCTCCTCGCTGGACACCCTCGCCGTGCTCGCCGAGCAAGCCGAACGTGAGAAGGAGCGGGAGCCGTGACGATCACCCCCGAGGGCGCCGTCGTCGTCCGACGGCGGATCAAGGCCACACCCGAGACGATCTGGACCTTCTTCACCGACCACGACCGGTGGCTCTCCTGGCAGGGCGTCGAGGGCTTCTTCGACCCTCGCCCGGGCGGCCAGTACCGGATGCGGGTGGTCGGTGACGCCGTCGCCGCCGGTGCCTTCACCGACCTGCAGCCCTACCGGCGGATCGTCTTCACCTGGGGCTGGGAGAACGAGGGCGACCCGGTGCCGCCCGGCAGCAGCCGCGTGCAGATCGACCTCGCCCGCGAGGCCGACGGCACCACCCTCACCCTCACGCACACCCAGTTGCCCGATCCGGCCCGCGAGCCGCACCAGGCCGGCTGGGAGCACTACCTGGCCCGGCTCTCCGTCCGCGCCGAGGGTGGCGACCCCGGCCCCGACCTGTGGATGCAGGAGGCCGACGAGGCCGAGGAGAGCGACTAATTCGCTCGCGCACCACTCGCGCCTTCGCGGACACTTCGGGCATGGCCTCTCACTCGCAGACCTTCAGCGCGCAGTTCGACGCCCGCGGCTACCCCGTCGTGGACGTCCGCACCGGCTATGCCGGCTGGGTGGACCGGTACGAGGAGACCGTCGAGGACCTGATGGACGTGGACGTCCTCGCCTCACTGGCCGTCCCGCGCTGGAGCGAGGCGGCGAGCGCCGCCGACCTGGGCTGCGGCACCGGCCGCACCGGCGCCTGGCTGCGGGCCCAAGGCGTGGGCGCGGTGGACGGGGTGGACCTGACGCCCGAGATGCTGGAGCGGGCCCGTACCCGCGGCGCGCACGCGCGGCTCGTCGAGGCGGACCTGGCCCACACCGGCCTCCAGGGCGGCGCCTATCCGCTGGTGGTGACCTCGCTGGTGGACGAGCACCTGCCGGACCTGCGCCCGCTGTACCGGGAGGCGTTCCGGCTGGCCGCGCCGGACGGGCTGTTCGTGCTGGTCGGACTGCACCCGCAGTTCATCATGACCGCCGGGATGCCCACCCACTACACCGCCGCCGACGGCACCGAGACGGCCATCTCCACCCACCTGCACTACGTCAGCGACCATGCCGCGGCGGGTCTCTCCACGGGCTGGACGCTGGCCGAGCTGCGCGAGGTACCGGTCGGGGACGCCTGGGTGGCGCGCAAGCCCAAGTGGGAGCGGTTCCGCGGGGTCCCGGTCTCCGCGGCCTATGTCTGGCGCAAGATCAACTGACCGACCTGTTCGATCAAGCTGCGCGCACTTGTCTAATCAAGCCGCACGCACTTGTCTAATCAAGTTCGCCCCGCATTCTTCCGACCGACAACGGCAGCCTGTACTTATGTCCCGTCCATGATGCACAGCCAGCACCACCTCACGACGGGACGAGGTACACCATGCGACTGCGCCGAAGCGGCCTTGCCGGGCTGCTCACCCTCCTCGGCACAATGATCGTCGCCATCCCCGCCCCCGCCCAGGCGGCGGGGACCAGCGGCAACCTGATCGTCAACGGAGACGCGGAGGCCGGCGGCTTCTGCACCAGCGACTGGAGCGCGGCCACCACCGTGCCCGGCTGGACCACCCAGGCCGGTGGTGTCGACGTGATGTGCCAGTCCGTCGGCTCCTTCGGTTACCCGAGCGACGGCAACACCCCGGGCAAGGCCTTCTTCGGCCCCGGCAACTTCGGCGACGGCTCGATGAGCCAGACCGTCGACGTCTCCTCGGCGTCCACCGCGATCGACGGCGGCGGCGTGCACTACAACCTGGCCGGCTGGCTCGGCGGCTGGACCACCTACGGCGGCTACGTCGCGGTGAGCCTGCACTTCCACGACGCGAACGGCAACGTCGTCGGCTCCGCCGCCAAGCTGCCGACGGTCTCCGCCACCGACCGCGGGCTGCTCACCAAGTTCCTCTCCCGCAGCGCCACCGGCTCGGTCCCGGCCGGCACCCGGTCCATCCAGGTCGAGGTGCAGTTCCTCTCCACCACCAGCGAGACCGGCTACCTGGACAACCTGTCGCTGACCCTGGACACCCCCGTCACCGCCCCCGCCCCGGTGGCCCCGCCCGTCTCCAAGGTGCCCGGCTACGACCACGTGTTCACCGTGATGATGGAGAACACGGACTACTCCGAGGTCATGAACGACCCGACGGACACGCCGTTCATCCACAGCCTGATGGCGCAGGGCGCGACGCTGACGGACTCCCACGCCGTCTACCACCCCAGCGACGAGAACTACCTGGCCATCGCGGGCGGCGACACCTACACCAAGGGCGCCACCTACTGGCCCAACATCAACTCGCCCGAGAAGAACCTGGGCGACACCATCGAGGCCGCCGGCAAGACCTGGAAGGCCTACGAGCAGGGCATGGTCACGCCCTGCAACGCCAGCAAGGGTGGTAGCGACAGCTACTACGAGCCGGACGACGCGCCGTTCATCAACTACAGCGACATCGCGGGCAACCAGTCGCGCTGCGCGGCCCACCTGTTCGACACCACGCAGCTGACCACCGACCTCAAGTCGGCCGCGACCACCCCGAACTTCTCCTGGATCGCCGCCGACGACTACTACGACGGCGAGTCCTCCGGCAACGGCAGCTCCACCAGCCTGAAGACCCAGGACGGCTGGCTCCAGCAGACCCTCGCGCCGATCATGTCGTCCCCGGCCTGGACGCAGCAGCGCTCGCTGATCCTGCTGACCTGGGACGAGAGCGAGAACGAGAGCTACGACCACGTGGCCACCGTCGCGGTCGGCTCGCAGGGCACGGTCCAGGCCGGCACCAGCAGCCCGAGCCACTACGACCACTACAGCGTCGGCCGCACCATCGAGGCCGCGCTCGGCCTGCCGGGCCTGACGGCGAACGACACCTACGCGGCCCCGCTGAACGACGCCTTCGCGCCGTCCACCGCCACCTCGCCCACCCTGACCGGCGACCTGAACGCGGTGTCCAACGGCGGCAACGTGACCTTCCGGTACGCGCTGCCGAACACCTCCCAGGTCAGCGCGAAGAACTGGATCGGCATCTACCCGGCGGGCGTGAAGCCGGGCGCGCAGTCCGCGCTCACCTGGGCGTACACCCCCAACCAGAGCGGGGCGGCCACCTTCTCCACGAGCAAGCTCAGCGGGGCCGGCAGCTACGACGTGTACTACCTGGCCAACGACGGCTACGGCGTCCTGGCGGGCCCGTTCCGTCTGACCGTCGGCTGACCCACCGCCGGGAGCGGCGCTGATACTGCGTCAACTCTTGACGGCGCCATGTGGAGCCTGTGAAATGCCGGTGCGTTGAACTTCGTTTGGTCCTGTTGGCTTATGTCACGGAGGACGCACGATGCACCGGAGGGTCCGCACCTTACTGACCGGCACGGCCGTCATGGCATCGGCGCTGCTGGGACTCGTTCCCGGCAGCGCCGGCGCGGCGCATGCCGAGGCGAACGGCGTCGCGCTCACGCCGCCCATGGGATGGAGCAGTTGGAGCTTCATCCGGAAGAACCCCACCGAATCCAACATCGAGGCCCAGGCGCTGGCCCTGAAGAACAGCGGCCTGCTGTCCCACGGCTACCAGTACGTCAACGTGGACGACTTCTGGTACCTCGACCCGGCCACCACCGTGGACTCCTACGGCCGCTGGGCGACCGACCCGAGCCACTTCCCCGACGGCATGGGCGCGGTGGGCACCTACGTGCACAACCTCGGTGAGAAGTTCGGGATGTACCTCACCCCGGGCATCCCCGTCGCCGCGTACAACCAGAACACGCCGATCGCGGGCACCAGTTGGCACGCCCGCGACATCGTCTCCAACACCTCGTCGTACGAGACCAACTACAACTTCGGCTCCGGCTCGATGTACTACATCGACTACGCCAAGAACCCGGCCGCCGCGCAGGCGTTCCTCGACTCCTGGGCGGACCAGCTCGCCTCCTACGGCGTCGACTACCTGAAGATCGACGGCGTCGGCGACTGGGACAGCGCCGACATCCAGCACTGGTCCCAGGCCCTGAACCAGGCGGGCCGGCCGATCCACCTGGAGCTCTCCAACAACCTCGACCCGGCGAACGCCGCCACCTGGCGCCAGTACGCCAACGGCTGGCGGATCGAGGGCGACGTGGAGTGCTACTGCGGCTCCGGCTCCTACCCGCTCACCGACTGGAACAACGTCGCCTCGCGCTTCTCCGACGTGCCCAAGTGGATCCCCTTCGCCGGACCCGGCGGCTGGAACGACCTCGACTCGCTCGAGCTCGGCAACGGGAGCAACGACGGCCTCACCGTGGACGAGCGCCGCACCCAGCTCACCCTGTGGGCGATCGAGGGCGCGCCGCTGCTGCTCGGCACCGACCTGACCAACCTGGACCCGACCGACCTGTCGCTGCTCACCAACGACCGGGTCCTGGCCGTGGACCAGGCCGGCGTCCCCGCGCGCCCGGTGGACCAGGTGGCCCAGCAGCAGGTCTGGAGCGCCGCGAACGCCGACGGCAGCTACACCGTCGCCCTGTTCAACCTCGGCTCCGGCACCGCGACGGCCACCGCGCATTTCGCCGACCTCGGCTTCTCCGGCGCGGCCGACGTCCAGGACCTGTGGGCCGGAACCGACCTCGGCAGCTCCACCGGCTCCTTCTCGGCCTCACTGGCCGGTCACGCCTCGATGCTGCTGAAGATCACGCCCACCACCGGTGACGCGCTGAGCACGTTGCACTACGACGTGGTCAACGCGGCCACCGGCCAGTACCTCGACACCAGCGGCTCCGCCCTGGTCACCGCGGCCGCGAACGGCGGCACCGACCAGCAGTGGCAGCTGCCGCCCACCGGCGACCAGTCCTACCGGATCGCCAACGTCGGCAGCGGCCAGGCGGCCACCCTCGGCGGCAACACGCTGTGGACGTTCACCCCGAACGGCTCCGGCGCCTACACCGTCACCTCGCGCCTGGACGGCCAGGTGCTGGGCGTCAGCGGCTCCTCTGTCGTGGAGCAGTCCGCGAACGGCACGGCCGCGCAGACGTGGAAGCTGGCGCCGGTGCTCGTGCCCGGGCAGCGGTACCGGATCGTCAACGGCGCCACCGGCGGGCGGATCGACGTGAACAACGACTCCACCGCCGACAACGCCGCGATCCTCCAGTGGCAGGACAACGGCCGCACCGACCAGCTCTGGTCCTTCGTCGCGCAGTCCGGCGGGGCCGTCACGATCGTCAACGCGAACAGCGGCAAGCTGCTGAACATCCCCGGGCCGACCACCACCCAGGGCACGCAGCTGATCCAGTACCACGACGACGGCAACAGCAACTCCCGCTGGACCGTCCTGGACGCGGGCCCGAACCTGGTCTCGTTCCGCAGCTCCTACGACGGGCAGCTGATCGACCTGAACAACAGCGGCCGCTCGAACGGCACCTCGGTCCTGCAGTGGCCGTCCGACGGTGGCACCAACCAGACCTGGAGCCTGCTCGCACCCGAATAGGCCGCTCCAGGTGATTGCATGGGGGCCGTGACGATCGACGCCGGCATCCTCGCGGCCCTCCGTGCCCACACCACGCTGACCCTCGCCTACACCGACGCGGACGGCTCGCAGGCCTGCGCGGTCCTCTACGCCGTCACCGGCGGGGGCTCGCTGGTCTTCGTCACGGCCGCCACCACCCGCCACGGCCGCGCCCTGGCGGGTGACCCCCGGGCCGCCTTCACCGCACAGGCCGACGGCCAGCGGTGGACCGAACTCACCGGCGTCCAGGGCCGCGGCCTGGTCCACCGGCTGCCGCAGGGCGGCGAGGCCCGGCAGACCGCGTGGACCGCCTACACGGAGCGTTTCCCCTTCGTCACACAGGACGACCGCCTCGGCGCGGCCCTGGCCGCGACCGACCTGTGGGAGCTGCGGCCCAGCTGGCTGCGGCTGGTCGACAACGCCCGCGGCTTCGGCACCAAGATCGAGTGGCCGACTCCGCCCAAGGGTTGAATCCCGGGCCGCAGGGCACGACGATGGAAGCGGATGCGGTCGGGTGCCCCCGGTGTCCCCGGCTGCACGAGGACGCAGCGGTTGGGAGGCGGTGGGATGGCCACACCGTCGGTCGCACCACAACCCTCGGCGCCGGTACCGCGCCGCGGCAACCCCCTGCACCGACGCAGTGACTCACTGCGTTTCTGGGTGCGGGTGGTCTTCGCCGCGGCCCTCGCGGTCGCCGCCGCGCTGACGGTCCTGCTCGGCCTCCACCTCTACGCCGACGGCCGCGCCGAGGCCGCCCGGCAGGCCTCCGGACTGGAGCGGGTCGACGCCGTCGACGCCACCGCGCCCGTCGCGGCCGGGGTGGACACCTGGGTGGCGACACTCACCTGGCACGACGCCTCCGGCTCGCACCGCGCCCAGGCTCCCGTCCCACCGGCGACCGCTCCCGGCGACCACGTGCCGCTCTACGTGGACGCCAAGGGGATCCCGCAGCCGGACCCGATCCCCGCCGTGCAGAGCGCGGGCAGCGCCGCCACCTACTCGCTGGCGATCTTCTCGGGCGCGGTGCTGTTGCTCTCCGGCGGCTACGCCTTCAGCCGACACCGCATCGACGCCTCGGCCTGGAAGTCGTGGGAGAGCGAGTGGGCCAAGGTCGAACCGGAGTGGACCCACCGGCGCTGACCTCCATCGCGCGCCCCTACCCGAAGCGCCCGTTCACGTAGTCGGCGGTGCGCTGGTCCCTCGGAGCGCCGAAAACCTCCTGGGTCGGCCCCGCCTCCACGACCCGCCCGGGGGTGTCGTGCGTCGCGAGGAAGAACGCGCAGCGCTGCGAGACGCGCTGCGCCTGCTGCATGTTGTGGGTGACGATGACGATCGTCAGACGTCCGCGCAGCAGCTCGATGGTCTCCTCGACGCGGCGCGTCGACGTCGGGTCCAGCGCCGAGCAGGGCTCGTCCATCAGCAGCACGTCCGGGGAGACCGCGAGCGAGCGGGCGATGCACAGACGCTGCTGCTGACCGCCGGAGAGCGCCCCGCCGGGCGCCTTGAGCCGGTCGCGGACCTCCGTCCACAGCCCCGCCCGGATCAGGCTGGTCTCCACCAGCTCGTCGCGCTCCTGGTGGGTCACCCTGATCCCGGCGAGCTTGAGCCCGCTGGCGACGTTGTCGTAGACCGACATGGCGGGAAACGGGTTGGGCCGCTGGAAGACCATGCCGATCCGGCGCCGCACCGCGGCCGGCAGCCGGCCGGGCGCGTAGACGTCCTCGCCGTCCAGCAGCACCTCCCCCGCCAGGCCCGCGCCGCGGACCATCTCGTGCATCCGGTTGAGCAGCCGCAGGTACGTCGACTTGCCGCAGCCCGAGGGTCCGATCAGGGCGGTGACCTGCCCGGCGGGCATGGTCAGCGAGACCTTGTCGAGCACCTTGCGGGCGCCGAACCAGGCCGAGACGTCCCGCGTCTCCAGTCCGTGCGTGGTGGTCACGGGCGCCACGGGCATCTGGACCGTCTCGACGAGATCGGCGTCGGTCATCACAGCTCCTTCGTCGGTCAGTACAGGTTGGGCAGCAGCGCGGCGGCGTTCTCGTAGACCGCCCAGAGCAGTGCGAGCAGCACCGGGGTCAGCGACAGCCACGCGGCCGAGCGGCGCCAGCGGAAGGTGGCCACCACGGTCAGCACCACGGCCCCGCACAGCGTCAGCGTCCACAGCTGGAGCGGCGCGACCGCGTCCGGCTGGCCGGCCAGCGCCTTGTCGGCCGGGACGACGGCCGGGCGCCCGCCGGGGTTCGGCACGGGCGTGCCGTCCAGGTGGGCGCTGACCAGCACGGTGTCCGTGGGAATCCAGGACGCGTCCGCCGTGGCGAGCACCAGCAGGTTCGTCGACGCGTCCCGGTACGGGTGGCTGCCGGTGCCGAGACCGTCGACGACGTAGACGAAGCGGCCCTGCCCGGTCGCGACCTGGACGTGGTCGCCGGGCCGCAGCGCGTCGATGTGCGCGAACGGCCCGCCGAAGGTGGTGCGCCGCCCGAACAGCACGGCCGCGCCCGTCTGGCCGGGCAGCGCGGAGTCCCGGCGGTGGCCGGGGCCGCGCATCAGGTCGCGGGCGGTGGTGCCCTCGACCACGATCGCGTCGCGCAGGCCGATCGCGGGGATGTCCAGCACCGCGACCGGGTCACCGTCCGGGGCGCTGCCGGTGGGCGCGGTGGCCTGGCCGAGGTCGTAGGCGAAGGAGCGGTGCACGGTGGACTGGTAGTGCTCCTCCTGGAAGGCGCTGAGCGTGAACAGGAACGCGCCGAAGCCCAGCAGCAGCGTGCCGAGCAGGCTGGCGCCGTAGGCGACGCCGAGCGTGGTCCGCCGCCCGCGCGAGGAGCGCCGCGGCGGCGCGGGCGCGGCGGGTGCGGCGGGCGCGGGACGGGGCGGTGGCAGGGCCTCCGGCCGCTTCTCGCCGACCGCGGCCGGCCCCGACCCGGCCGCCGCGGACTCGCCCGCCGACTCCGTCGTCACCGCGCTCATCGGGCACCGCCCGAACCGCCCGAACCACCCGAGTCGGCAGCACCGTCCGTACGGCGCCGGCGCCGCAGCCACCCGCCCAGCAGCGGCGGCACGGCCACCACCGCGAGCAGCTCGACGGCCGTCAACGAAGTGAGTGTCCAGTCGTCCTGGCGGCCCGCCAGCTCGACGACCGTGCTCGCCCTCCATCAGCGCGAGGAAGACCCCGAGCGCCTTGCGGCAGGTCGCGTACCGCTCGTACGCACGCGGGGAGCGGGCCAGGGTGCGGCCCTCCCCCTTGGTGACCGCCCAGACCCAGCCGACGCCCTCGTGCACGTGTGCGATGCGGGCGTGCCGGCCCACCTCCTCGCCCGATAAGCGACGGCAGGCCGCCAGCGCGGCCTCCTCCGTCCCGTACTGGGCCGGGGAGACGCCGACCACCCGCCCGTTGACGGCCTTCAGCCGCCAGCCGTAGAGGCCGTTGGCCGCTCTGCCGGCCGTGCAACGTCCCTTGCCGACCAGCAGTTCCGCCACTGCCGGCACCCCCCTCAGTGTGCTTCGGCTGACCCGCCTGCCGGTCCAGTGTGTGGTGGGAGGAACCCTTCCTGTTCGTGCGCGAGCCGTTGTTCGCCCGGCGGTGGCGCCTCGTTCAGCCCAGAACGCTCACAAACGGACAGAAGCCCTCAGCGTCCTTGCTCAACCGAACCGTCGCTCACGTCGAACCGTCGAACCGCGCGCGATAGCCCGGCAGCCCCTCCCCACCCAGATCCGCCAGATGCGCGGAGCGGCCCGTCATCGTCATCACCAGCGCGAGCATGGGCCCGCGGACCTCCGGGCCCTCGCCGTGCGACCAGTCGACATCGTCGGCCTTGAGCCGCAGTCCGGCGATCCGGTTCTTCGCCCCGATCAGCAGGTTCGAGCCCTTGAAGAAGTCCGCGGTGCGCACCAGCGCCTCCTCCGGGTAGACCCGCCGCAGGCCCAGCGGCCGCCGGATGTCCTCGGGGTGCACCACCGCCTCCCCGAGCATCGCCTCGACCGGCCCGGGCGGCGCCGTCGTCCGGGCCTGCACGGCCCGGAACGCGGCGATGGTCTCCTGCGGTGTCCCCTTGGTCCACGCCGCCACTCCGGCCTCGGCGAACCTCGGGAACCTGAAGCCGGCCTTCGCCATCTCCATGAGGAACCGGGGCGGCGTCATCATCGCGGTCGACAGCATGTGCCCGAGCACCTGGTGCACGTCCCAGGCTGTGCAGAGCGACGTGGTCCCCCACACGCCGGGCGTCAGCCCGACCCCCTCCAGGTCGTCCAGCAGCGCCTTGCGCTCCGCGTGGATCAGCGGCCACGGACTTCCGGCTGCACCCATGACGATCACCCCATCCGGGCCGGCCACGGTGTTCATCCCAGAAGTAGCACCGCACGGCCCCCCTCGCGAGTCGGACCGTCCGGATGGTGGGAAACGCCGTTGGCAGGCCGCTCCCCGCGCCCTAGGGTCGGCGGCGACAGAAGACGATCTTCGCCGGTTCGGCGCTTCGGCACTTCGCCGCTTCAGTGCTTCGGCACTTCGGCACTTCGGCACTTCGGCACTTCGGCACTTCGACGGGAGCAGGCCCATGACCGGACGGACGACCGTCCCCCGCACCGGCCTGGTAGACGGCCTGCTGCTGCTCGTCGCGGTCGTCTGGGGCTCCACCTACCTCGCGGCCAAGCACCTGGTCACCGGGCACACGGTGGTCGCGGTGCTGGGGCTGCGGTTCCTGATCACCTCCGTCGTGCTGGCGCCGGTCTGCGCAGGAAGGCTGCGGCGCGCGACGCGTGCGGAGATCGGCACCGGCCTGCTGCTGGGCGTGATCCTGGCGACGATCATGACGCTGGAGACCTACGGCATCGCCGGCACCTCCGCCACCAACGCGGGCCTGATCATCAGCCTGACCATCGTGATGACCCCGCTGCTGGAGAACCTGGTGGCCCGCTCGTGGCTGCCGCCGGCCTTCTTCGCCGCCGCGACCGTCGCGGTCGTCGGCGTGGCCCTGCTCGCGACGGGCTCCTCCCTCCGGTCCCCGTCGCTCGGCGACCTCCTCGTCCTGGCCGCCGCCGCGGTCCGCGCGGTGCACGTCACCGTGATGCACCGCCGTTCGGCGGGACGGCAGTTCGACTCCCTCACCCTCACCTGGCTGCAACTGAGCGTCGGCGCGGTCGTCTTCTGTGCGGCGGCCCCTCTCACCGGCGCCTCCGCCATCGCGGTGGCCGCGCATCTGGACGCGGCCCAATGGGCCGATCTCCTCTACCTGGCACTCGTCTGCACGGTCTTCGCGTTCTTCGTGCAGATGTGGGCGGTGCGGACCACCTCCCCCTCCAGGGTCAGCCTCCTGCTCGGCACGGAACCGCTCTGGGCCCTCGCCGTCGGCGTCCTCCTCGGCGGCGACCACATCGGGCTCACCGGCCTCCTCGGCGCTGCGCTCGTCCTCGCGGGCACCAACTGGGGCCGCCGCACCGAACGCACCCACCGCGAACGGGCCGCCGCGCGTCGTGCGACACTCTCCTCCCGCCGATCGGCGGTCCGCGCAGGAGGAGTGAGCGAGTGAGTCGCTGGGACGGTGTCTCCCTCAGAGGCGGCCGCGCCGACGGAACGGTGGAACGGATCCGCTTCCGGGTCGGGCCACTCCAGAGCCTGCAGTTCGGTGCGGCGTTCGCGATCCCGTTCTGGGGCGGCTTCGTCGTCTCGCACCTGAGCCTGGGCGACCCGTACCCGCACGGCCTCTGGACGGCGGCGATCTTCTACGCACTGTTCATGTCCCTGCTGCAGACGGACAACAGCGTCGAACTCACCGAACCGTGCCTGGTGCTGCGCAACGGCCTGGGCCGGCGCGAGGCCCCCTGGACGGCGATCCGCGCGATGGAGACCCGCTCCCTCCTCGGAACCCGCTCGGTGAGAGTCCACCTCACCAACGGCGAGAGGCTCCGCCTCCGCACACCACTCACCGGCTTCCCCTACGACCCGGACTTCGACCGCAAGGTCGCCACCCTCCAGGTCTGGTGGGCCATCCGCCGGGGCTGGTGAGCAGACAGCGCCTGCTGCCGTGCAACCGAATGGCTCCCGGCTGCATGAGGGCGCGTGAAAGGAGGTGACCGTGAGACAGACGGACACCGACGCCGACGCCGAGTTCGCCGCGTCGCGGGCGCCGTGGCTGCGCCGGACCGCCTACGTCACGGAGAACGTGCCGCCCGGCTCGGGCTTGACCGCGGTCGTCGGCTTCAGTGTGCACGGCTACGAGGTCGACCTCAGTGCGGATACCTACAGCCGGTCGACGGACGCGCTGCTGCGTAAGCCCGACCCTTCCGTGAGCACGGCGTGCACCGTCACCGACGGCATCGAGGCCTGCCTCCAGCACGAAGGACGGGACGAACCGCCCGCCGCCCTCACGGCGGTCGGCGGCTTGAAGGGCCTGCTGAAGCACGTCCACGTGTACGGACTCGACCCCGCGAACTGGACGACCGACGTGCTGCCCTGAGCGAAGCTGCACACGAGAGGCCGTTGCCGTCACCCACTACCGTCGAACGCCCCGGACCGTGATCGGTCCGGGGCGTTCGCGCTCGTGCCCCATGCAGGATTCGAACCTGCGACACCGGCTTTAGGAGAGCCGTGCTCTATCCCCTGAGCTAATGAGGCATCGTGGCCACGCAGGGGCTTGGAGCCCCCGGCCACCGGCTCAGTGTACCGGGTCTGTGGATCAGCGAGAGGGCTTCGGCGATTGCCCGCCGCACGCCAGGGTACGGGCGAGGGCGGCGTGAGGGGGGATGGACGTCGTGGTGCCGCACTGGATGTCGCCGTCGCGCGGAAGGTCCCAGGTCGTCACGGTGCCGTAGGCCGTGATCGCCGGGCTCGGGCCGCAGGTGCGGCTGAACTGGGCCGTGAAGACGTCAGCCGCCCGGTACAGGGCGTAGGTGCCAGGGGCGGACGGGGAGACGACCTGGTCCTGGGCCGGCGGCACGGCGGTGTCCACCGCCGGGGTGTCCGTTCCGCCCAGCTGCCTGACGAAGACCGCGTACGCCCGGTCCGCGTCCGCCGTGCCGGAGCTGGAGGAGGCGCTCGAGACGACCTTTCCCACCGGGACCATGTCCTCGGGGAGCGCCGCGCCGCCCGTCGCGACCGTGTGAGGGGGCGACAGGAAGGCGAGGACCGTCGTGCGCGCCGTCGGTGTGAAGTGGTAGACGGCTCCCGCGCAGGAGTCGGCCGTGGCCACCGACGCGGAGGCGGACGGCTTGGCGGTGGGCTTCGGCTGCTGCGCCGAGCAGGCGGCGGTGAGGCTGCTCGCCGCGAGGAGGAGGGCGGCGGTGCCGACGGCGTGGCGGTGCATGGGGTTCCTTGCGGGCGAGGTGCGGAGCGGCCGGGTCGGCACATCCCCGCGGTAGGCATCAGCGCAGGTCAGCGCAGCGCACTGGGCACGCACGCTAGGCCGCCCACGGGCCTCGGACAAGAGCTGCCACGAAGAGCAGCCGATTGACGGGGGTGGCTTTGCGGACAATCGACCGAGCCTGGCCGGAAGGCGACACTCCTACCCCGAACAGCCCAAACAGCGCGGATCAGTGGGTGGCGCCCAGGTCGGCGAGCTTGGCTTCCAGGGTGGCGGCCAGGGGGTTGTCGCGGCCCGTGAGGGCGGTGAGGGCCTCGGACCAGGCGGCGTGGGCGGCGGCCGGGCGGGAGGCGGTGGCGTGGAGGTCGCCGAGGCGGTCGAGGGTGGCGGCCTGGCCGTCGAGGTCGTGGAGGGAGGCGCGGAGGGTCGCCGCCTGGCGGAAGGCGAGCGCGGCCTCGGCCGTACGGCCCAGGCGCAGGCGGGTCTGCGCGAGGCTGTCCAGGACGGCGGCCTCGACGTACGGGACGGGGTCCGGCGCGGAGCGCAGGACGTCGAGGGCGGCGGCGTAGCAGCCCGCCGCGTCCTCGTAGCGTTCCAGGGCGTGGAAGGCGAAACCGCGGTTGTTGAGCGTGGCCGCGTGCAGGCCCGGCTTCTCGGTCATGCGGCCGTCCGCCACGGCCAGGCCGTGCCAGTGCGCCGCCTCCTCGTAGCGCTTCAGGTGGTGCATCACCAGGCCGACGTGGGACATGGTCGAGGTCTGCGCGTTCCGGTCGCCCGACAGCCGGGCCTGCTCCAGTGCCTCCTGCGCTCGGCGCTCGGCGAGCACCAGATCGCCGAAGCCGATGTAGGAGATGCTGAGGCCGAGCAGCATCCAGGCCTGGCCGAGCGGGTCGTGCAACCGTCGCGCCGAGGCGAGGCCGACCAGGTTGACCGAGCGGATGGACTGCCAGTTGCCGCTCTGCACCGCGAAGATGTGCATCGCCATGGCCAGCCGCCAGGTCACCGGCGTCGGTTCGCCCTGGGCGCTGAGCAGCACCGCCTCCGTCAGGTTGGCCCGCTCGTCCTGGTACCAGGCGAGCGCCGTGACGCGGTCGGTGAAGCCGGGCAGGCCGCCCGGGCAGGGGCCGGTCTCCGGGCGGCACAGCAGCGTGCGCTCACGCTGCAGCAGCTTGGCGGCGTGGTCGGTCGCGTGCGCGTACCAGGCCGCCAACCGCTCGGCGGCCGGGGCGCGCTCGGCGGCGAAGAGGTCGCGGGCGCACTCCTCGGCGTAGACGCGGACCAGGTCGTGGTACGCGTAGCGTTCGTCGCCGCGTGCCTCGACGAGATGGGTGCGGGCGAGCGCCTCCAGCAGTCGGCGCGCCTCGGCGAGCGGCACCCGCAGCATCGCGGCGGCGGAGTCGGGCGTGAAGTCCGGGCCGTTCCACGCGCTGAGCAGCGCGAAGGCGCGGGCCTCGGCCGGGTCGAGGGCGTCGTAGCCGACGGCGAAGCAGCCGCGCACGGCGCGGTCCTCGACGTGGAGCTCGTCCAGACGGCCGTCCTGGCCGCGAAGCCGGGCGGCGAGGGTGGCGATCTTCCAGCCCGGCTGGCAGGCGAGGCGGCTGGCGGCGATGCGGATCGCCAACGGCAGTCCCGCGCACAGGCGGGTCACCTCGACGACCGCCTCCGGCTCGGCGGCGACGAGCGCGGGCTCGACGATCCGGCCGAACAGCCGGGCCGCCTCATCGTCGGGCAGGAGGCCGACCGTGAACCGCCGGGCGCCGTCCAGGCCGGGGAGGGTGCTGCGACTGGTGACCAGGACCGCGCAGCCGCCGGTGGCGGGCAGCAGCGGGCGGACCTGGGCTGCGTCGCGCGCGTTGTCGAGCAGCACCAGGATCCGGCGACCGGCCAGGGTGCTGCGGTAGAGCGACTCGCGCTCCTCCAGGTCCTCGGGGATGCGCTGCTGGGGGACGCCCAGGCCGCGCAGGAAGCGGGCCAGGACCTCGCCGGGCTCGGCCGCCGTGCCACCGAAGCCGTGGAGGTCGGCCTGGAGCTGCCCGTCGGGGAAGCGGTCGACCGCCTGGTGGGCGACGTGCAGCGCGAGTGAGGTCTTGCCGGCGCCGCCCGCCCCGGCGAGGACCGCGACGGTGGCCACGCCGCTGTGCTCGTCCCGGTCGGCCAGCGCCTCGCGCAGCCGCGCCAGGAGCAGTTGGCGGCCGGTGAAGTCCCGCAGGTCCGGCCGGAGCTGACGCGGGATAAAGACGTCGGCGGCGGAAGGGACGGTGGAAGGCGCCTTGGAAGCGGCAGCGGCAGCGGAAGAAGCGGCCCCGGCGGCGCCGGGAGACGCGGCGGCCGGCGCCGGGCCCGGCCGCGGGGCGGCGAGCGCCGGGGAGGCGTCGAGCAGGCCCTGGTGGACGGCGCGCAGCGCGGGCGCCGGGTCGACGCCGAGCTCCTCGACGAGCAGCCGCCGCACCCGGTGGTACACCTCCAGCGCCTCGCCGCGACGCCCACAGCGGTACAGGGCCAGCAGGCGCAGCTCCGCGACGCGTTCGTCGAGCGGCTGCTCCGCGTGCAGCGACGCCAGCTCCTCGACCACGTCCTGGTGGCGGCCGAGGGCGAGCTCACCCTCGAGGCACTGCTTGTGGACGGCGACGCGCAGCGCGTCCAGCCGGGCCGCCTCGGCCCGCAGGGTGCGGCCGGTGAGCCCGCCGAGCGCGGGGCCGCGCCAACAGGCGAGGGCCCGGCGCAGCGCCGGGACGGCGCGCGCCGGATCGTCGCCCGCCCGACGGGCCTGCTCCCGCGCCTGTTCGAAGGCGAGCAGGTCGAACTGGTCCACCGTCAGCTCCAGCCGATAGCCGCCGGATCGGGTGGCCACCAGGCCGAGGGCGCCCGCGGCGCCCAGCGCCCGGCGCAGCCCGGAGACGGCGTCCTGCACCTGCCGCACGGCGGTGGTGGGACCGCCGTCGTCCCACATCACGTCGACCAGCCGGTCCATCGGGACGGTGCGGCCCGCGTCGAGCAGCAGTGCGGCCAGCACCCTGGCGACGCGCGGACCGCCGAGCGCCACCTCCCGGCCGTCGAGCTCCGCGCGCAGGGGCCCGAGGACACCCATGGCGATGTCCGGCTGTCTCGTGCCCACCACTGGTACTCGTTGCCCCTTCCGTGGCGCCGTGACGGCGCAGGACGAACCTAGGACGGATGCAGGACCGATGTCCATATCGTCATGGTTACAGGCCTGAGCCGGGTGGAACGGGGGATCACCCAGCTCAGGCCCTTCGCGTGCGTCCCACGCGCTGCGGCCTTCCCGGCGCACCATGGACACATGAGCGACATGAGCGAAGAGACCGCGGCCGGTTTCGAGGGGCTGCCGCCGAGCGACCGAGCGAAGGTCTACGCGGCCCCCGGCGTCCAGGTGCGCTTCGACGCGGCGCGGTGCCGGCACAGCGAGCGCTGCGTCCACGGCGCGCCGGAGGTGTTCGACGCGAGTGCGCGGCCCTGGATCCAGCCCGGCAACGCCGATCCCGAGCACGTCGCCGAGGTCGTCCGGCGCTGCCCGACGGGTGCGCTGCACTACCTGCTGACGCAGGGCCCGGCCGAGGAGCCGGAGCGGCCCACCACGGTCACACCGCTGCCCGACGGCCCGCTGGCGATCCGGGGCGACCTGCGCCTCACGGGCCCCTGGGGCACCGCGCGGGAGACGCGCGCCGAGCTGTGCCGGTGCGGCGCCAGTGCCAACAAGCCGTTCTGCGACGGATCGCACGAACGCCTCGGATGGCACGACGGCTCTCCCGGAGAGCCCCTCGCTTAAATATGCATCTTGGGTGCATGTTAACTTGGTCCGGTCGGGCCGGGACGTCATCGGGGCGCCCGCGGCCGAGCACCGAGCCAGGAGTCACCCATGCTCTCCGAGAAGTCGACCCCCGTCGTCCGCGCCACCCTGCCCGTCGTGGGCGCGGCCATCGGCGAGATCACCGAACTCTTCTACGCGAAGCTGTTCGAGGCCCATCCGGAGCTGCTGCGGGACCTGTTCAACCGGGGCAACCAGGCCGCCGGCGCCCAGCGCCAGGCCCTGGCCGGCTCGATCGCCGCCTTCGCGACCCGTCTGGTGGAGCAGCCCGGCACCCGCCCCGACGCCATGCTCCGCCGCATCGCCCACAAGCACGCCTCCCTCGGCGTCGCGCCCGCCCAGTACGACGTCGTGCACCGGCACCTGTTCGCCGCCATCGTCGACGTGCTCGGCGAGGCGGTCACCCCCGAGGTCGCCGCCGCCTGGGACGAGGTCTACTGGCTGATGGCCAACGCACTGATCGCGATCGAGCAGGGCCTCTACGCCGAGCAGGGCTGCCTGAGCGGCGGGACCTGGCGCGACTGGGAGGTCGTCGGCCGCACCGAGGAGACGGCGGACGTCGTCTCCCTGCTGCTGCGACCGGTCGGCGAGGGCGCGCGGCCGCTGCCGTTCCGCGCCGGTCAGTACGTCTCGGTACAGGTGGAGCTCGCCGACGGCGCACGCCAGATCCGCCAGTACAGCCTGGTCGGCGCGGCCGACGCCACGGTCCGGCAGATCGGCGTCAAGCGCGAGCGCGCCGGGGCGACCACCCCGGCGGGCGAGGTCTCGAACCACCTGCACGACCACGTCCGGGTCGGCGACACGCTGCGCGTCTCCGCGCCCTTCGGGGACCTGACCCTCGCCGAGGACCCGGCGGACCGCCCGATGCTGCTGGCCTCCGCCGGGATCGGTGTCACCCCGATGCTGTCGCTGCTGCACGAGCTGGTCGCCCGCGGCCACCGGCAGCCCGTGCTGGCCGTCCACGGCGACCGCTCCCCCGCCGACCACGCGCTCCGTGCCGAGCAGGACACCCTCACCGGCAAGCTCACCGCCGGGGCCACCGCCTTCTGGTACGAGCGGGACGCCACGAGCGGGGACCGGACCGGCCTGGTCGACCTCGGCGAGATCGAGGTGCCGGCCGGCACCGTCGCCTACCTGTGCGGCCCGCTGCCGTTCATGCGCGCCGTCCGCGCCCAACTGCTGGCCAAGGGCGTGGCCGCCGCCGACGTCCACTACGAGGTCTTCGGCCCCGACCTGTGGATCGCGGGCTGACCCTGCCCCTCACGCCGCGTCGCCGGGCCGCCTGCTGATCGCCAGCAGCAGCGGCCCGGTCGGCGCGGCGACCACGTCCGTCACCGAGACGCCGTCGAGCGAGGCGTAGAACGCCTCCTGCGCCTGCCGCAGCGCCCCACGCAACCGGCACGCCGCGTTGAGCGGACAGGACTCCTCGTCCCCCACGCAGGCAGCCATGTCGCCCGAGCCCTCGAAGGTGCGCACGACCGCGCCGACCGAGGCCGCCCGGCCCGCGAGCGTCAGCTCCAGCCCGCCGCCACGCCCGCGCCGGGCCGTCACCAGGCCGAGGTGCTGCAGCCGGGCGACCACCTTGGCCATGTGCGTGTACGCGGCCCCGAGCGCGTCGGCGACCTCCCGCGTGGTCGGCGCGGGGCCGGGCACCTCGGGCGACTCGACCGCGAGCCGCATCAGCAGCCGCAGGGCGAGGTCGGTGGACTTCATCAGGTGCATGCCCCGAGCCTACGGTGCCCCCGGAGAAAACACGCATCCCCGATGCCTCTTCACCTCGACAGGGGTTCGCGGGCGTGTCCGTTCGCACGAGCACCGTCCACATGAACGAGACTGCTGGAGGGGACGCGAGGGCCGCAGGCGGGCCGGACGAGGAGGCGACGGGCATGAGCACGAGCGAGGCGGAGGTCGCGGTCGCCGACGCGCCGCAGGCGCACCGGTTCGAGGCGCGGATCGAGGGCGAGCTGGTCGGCTTCGCCTCCTACGTCCGCGACGACGAGCGCGTGATCTACCAGCACACCGTCGTCGGTCCCGCCTACGAGGGCCTCGGCATCGGCGGGCTGCTGGCCAGGGCGGCCGTCGAGGACGGCATCGCGCGGGGCATCAAGGTCAAGGCGACCTGCCCGTTCATCAAGGCCTGGCTGACACGACACCCGGAGTACCAGGACAAACTGTCCGGCACTCCGGGTGCGTGAGGAGAGGATCAAGCAGGGCTGCGTCAGCCGATACGGCCGGCGAAGTCCGGGGTGTAGTTGGAGATGGTCTCCCACTTGACGCCCGCGCTCGGGTTGGCGGCCTCGACGAAGCGGCCACCGCCGACGTAGAGGGCGACGTGGTAGGTGCCCGAGGCGCTGCCGTCGTTGGACCAGAACAGCAGGTCGCCCGGCTGGACCTGGTCGACGGAGATGCGGGTGACGCTGGACGCCATCTCCTCGCTGGTGCGCGGGAGCGAGACGCCGGCCTGCGCGTACGCGGCCTGGACCAGACCCGAGCAGTCCCACGAGTTGGGGCCGGTGCCGCCGTAGACGTAGGAGTCGCCCACGTGCGACTCGGCGAAAGCGATCGCCGTGGCGGCCGCGGAGGACGAGGCCTGCGGCGCCGGGGTGGAGGCCGAGGCGTTGGTCGCCGCCGTGGTCGTGGTGGACGCCGAGGAGTCCGACGACGAGGAGGAGCTCGTCGACGCGGACGCGTCCGAGGACGAGCCGGTCGAGGAGGAGGCGGTCGAGGAGGAGGCGCTGCCGCCGAGGACCAGCTGCTGACCCGGGAAGATCAGGTTCGGCCCCTGGGTCAGGGTGGCCTTGTTCAGCTGGTAGAGGCGCTGCCAGCCACCGGAGACCTTCTCCTTCGCCGCGATGCTGGAGAGCCAGTCACCCGACTGCACCGTGTACTTGGCGGAGCCGGCGGTGGTGGACGGCGCCGGGGACGCGGCCGGGGCCGCAGCGGTGGAGCCGGACTCCGAGCCCTCGTCGTCCGAGGACGAGGACGAGGACGAGGCGGAGGAGCTGCTCGCGGCGCTGCTGCTCGACGAGGTCGAGGCGGCGGAGCCGGAGGTGTTCAGGGACGGAGCGCCGCCGCCCTGGGTCAGACCGGCCTGCGGGCCGCAGACGGGCCAGGCGCCGGGGCCCTGGTTGGCCAGGACCTTCTCGGCGGTGGCGATCTGCTGGTCCTTGGTGGCCAGGTCGGCGCGGGAGGCGTACTGCTGACCGCCGTAGGCGTCCCAGGTGGACTGGTCGAACTGCAGGCCGCCGTAGTAGCCGTTGCCGGTGTTGATCGACCAGTCGCCGGTGGACTCGCACTGGGCGACAGCGTCCCAGGTGGAGACGGTGGCGGCGTGGGCACCGGTCGCGGTGACCAGCGGAAGGGCCATGCCGGCGCCGGTCAGGCCGACGGTGGCGACGAGGCGCTTGGAGATGCGTCGGGCGGCGGAGGGCGCGCGGTGGCGACCCGTGCTGTTGGACAGCATTGAGGTGATCCTCTCCCACGCCTGCGAGGTGAGCTGTCGGGTTCGGGCCGGAGTAGCCCGGCCGTGCGGTGGCACGGCTTCACCCCGAGCCGCGGCTCTGACGAGCGCGCGGCGACTTACCTGGGTCCCCCGCTCCTGCCGTGGTGTGCGTCGCGTGACGTCTGACGTCTCCCCGGCGGCAGGACTCGGCGTTCCGGAGATGTCAGTTCCGCTTAAGTGCGGATGGCCGTGACGGTAGGCAGATCGGCCCTCAAACCTCAAGCTGAGGGAGGGGCTTTGAGAGGTCCGTCACGTCCCCGGCGCAGGATTCACAGAAACGCCCTGACCATATGCCCGTTTTGTCACCCAGGGTTGCCAGGGTTCCTACGACTATGTCCGCTTGATACACCTTCGGCAGGACGTAAGAAGCGCGCCCGCCCCGGACGGGACGAGCGCGCTTCCTGCTGAACGGGCGTCAGGTGGTCTCAGGCGGTCCGGGTCAGCTTGGCCCCGAAGCCCGGAGCGGCCAGGTCCGACTGCAGCGCGACCGGCACGGTCCGCGCGGTCGCCCCGCTGCCCACCACCAGCTCGCCGACGACCGTGCCCGCCGTCGCGCTGTGCGGGATCCCCTTGCCGTCCAGCGGCCGCAGCGCGACGTCGACCGACAGCCCGCTCCAGCCGGCCACCTGGACGTCCTGGGTGGCCACCACCGGCACCTTGCCGCCCAGCCCGTCGTCCACGTAGCCGACCACGTCGCCCTTGTGCGCGATCGTGTGCTCCTGAAGCGCGTGCTCGGCGCTGAGGATCAGCTTCTTGCTGTTGGCCAGCACCTGGTCGAGGATGCCCTGCCCCGGCCCCGAGCCCACCGCCGGCTGGCTCAGGGTCACCCCGACGATCAACTGCTTGACGCCGTCGACGCTCTGCTCCGCGGCCCAGACCAGGTTGCCCAGTGCCGCCGTGCTGCTGCCGGTCTTGATGCCGATCACGCCGTTCTTGCCGACCAGCGTGTTGGTGTTCGGCGTCAGCCCGTTGAGCGGCGAGTCGAACTGCTGCGTGCCCACGACCTCACGGAAGACCGGGTCGGCCATCGCCGCGGCCGCCAGCTTCAGCTGGTCGGCGGCAGTGCTGCGGGTCGTCGCGTCCAGACCGCTGGGGTCCGTGTACGTCGACTGCGTCATGCCCAGCTGGCCCGCCGTGGCCTGCATCTTCTGCACGAACGCGGCGTCCGTCCCGGCGTCCCAGCGCCCGAGCAGCCGGGCGATGTTGTTGGCCGAGGGGATCATCAGCATCTGCAGCGCCTGGTACTGCGTGAGCTTCTCGCCCACCGCGACCTTCTGCACCGACTCACCACCCGGCTTGCCGGTGTTGTAGTCGTTGACGGCCTGCTGGTCGACGGTGATGGTCGGGCCGGTCTCGCCCTTCTTCAGCGGGTGGTCGTGCAGCACGATGTAGGCGGTCATCATCTTCGTGACGCTCGCCAGCGGCACCGGATTGCCGCTGCCGCTCTGCCCCATCAGCCCGAGCCCCGGCACCTCGACGGCGGCCTGGCCCTTGACCGGCCAGTCCAGCGCGAGCTTCCCGCCGCCGAAGGAGTAGCCGGTCGCGGCGGACTGCGTCAGCTTCGGCGACGGCAGCGGCCGCAGCACCTGCACGGTGCCGAGCACCAGCACGAGCAGCACCAGCAGCGTTCCCCACAGCCGGACGCGCCGCAGGGCGATCCGCATCGGGGTCATCGGCCTGGCGCTGAGCCCCGCCAGCACCTCCATCGCCTCGACGGTCGTCTCCGGCGACTCGGCGACGGCCGTCGCCCCCGCCGGCACGCCCCGCGCGGGCGCGCTCCCGCCGCCTCCCGGCGCGGGCACCACGCCACCCGGCCGCGGCACGGCCCCGCCGGAGGACGGGGGCAGCGGCGGGAACACGGCCATCGCGCGCGTCTCGGCATCCGCGATGGCGCGGGCCGCCGCGCCACCGTCGTCCGGCTCCTCGTCGTCGTCCGCGTCGGCCTCGTCGTCGGCGGTGGTGGCCTCGGGCTCGTCGGCCTCGGGCTCGTCGGCCTCCGGCTCCTCCTCGTCGTCCGCGTCGGCACTGTCGTCCGCGTCGGCGGTGTCGGCGGCCCCGGCCGAGGCGGGCGCCGCAGATGCCCGCTCCCGCTCGGCCCGGATCGCTTCGCTGTCGGAGGCGTCCGCGGCCTCGTCCTCGGCAGCGGCCGCATCCGCCGGCTCGTCGTCGACGCCCGCCTTCGGCGCGGCGGTCGGTGCGAGAGTGCGCAGCACGCGCGTGGCAGACGCCTCCAGCGCGGGCTCCGCAGCGTCGGCGTCACGCTCGTCCTCGGCCTCGGCCGCCGGGCCCGCCTTCGACGCGGCAGGCGCCGCGTCGGCGTGGCGCTCGGCCGGCTCCGGTGCGTCGCCCGTGGCCGCCGCCTTCGGCGCGGCGGTGGGCGGAAGCGTGCGCAGCACGCGCGTGGCGCTGTCGACCGCAGGCGCGGGCTCCGCCGCGTCCGAGTCGTCGGCGTCCGTCTCGCCCTCGGCCGCAGGGGCCGCCTTCGGCGCGGCAGCCGCCGCGTCGGCGTCACACTCGTCCTCGCCCTCGGCCGCGGGGCCCGCCTTCGGCGCCGCAGGCGCCGCGTCGGCGTGGCGCTCGGCCGGCTCCGGTGCGTCGCCCGTGGCCGCCGCCTTCGGCGCGGCGGTCGGTGCGAGAGTGCGCAGCACGCGCGTGGCGCTGTCGACCGCAGGCGCGGGCTCCGCCGCGTCCGGGCCGTCGGCGTCCGGCTCGCCCTCGGCGTCCGCCTCCGGCACCGCGGGCTTCGCCTGCTCCTTGCGGAGGGTGCGGGTGGGGACGTCCGTCGGGGTCGGCGCGGAGGGCTGCGCAGGCTCGGCCGACGGGGGAGCGTCGACCACCTCCTCCTGCGTGCGTTCCGCGTCCTGCTCCTCCGCTCCCGCGGTCCGGTTCGACCTGTCGGGGGACTCACCCACGTAACCCAGCCTCCTCAAGCCAGCTCTTGCTCGGGCTCCAGTCTCCTGCACCCGAGCGGGTAACTCGCGCGCGCCGGGCCGCTGACCGGCCCCAACCTGGCACTCGACCAGACGTGGCCACCCCGTCGCCCGGTTCCGAAAGATCACGGCGAGGTGTCACATTCGAGGCCCTCTCGACAGCGGGGTGTGGGCTGCGTCACTCTGTTGTGCATCCACGCGGGGAGGCTTGGATGGGCAGGAGCCGCAGAACAATTCCCGAGGAGCTGCTGTTGCTCGCTCTGGACCCGGCCACGGGTACCACCGCGCAACCGCAGACGCTCGACCTCGGACTGGCCGGAGCACAGCTCGTCGAGCTGGCCATGGCCGGACGCATAGTCCCGGACGGAGACCGGATCACCGTGGTGAATCCGCGACCGACCGGCGACCCGACCCTCGATCACGCGCTCGAACTGCTGCGCAGACGTGGCAGTGCGGTGCGCGCCGTACAGTGGATCGGCGGCCCGCGACTGGGGCTGCGCCAGACCTATCTCGCACACCTGGAGCGGTGCGAGATGGTGAAGGCCGTGCCGGGCCAGGTGTGCGGAGTGCTGCCGACGACGAGGTACCAGGCGTCGGACGACTGCACGAACAGCGCCATCAAGGAACGCCTCGACACGGCGATCCGCACCGGGGTGCCCCCGGACCCGCGTACCGCCGCGCTGGCCGCCCTGGCCCACGCGGTGGGACTGGGCAAGCATCTCTACCCGGGTAACGAGGGACGGTCCTGCAGGTCCCGCCTGCGCGACCTGATCCGTTACGACCCACTCGGCGGCATGGTCGCGCACGCGGTCATGGACGTACAGAACGGCATGCCGACCGCGCAGGTGCGCACCCCGGGCGTCCGCCCGGTCGCGCGCCCCGCGGCCCGACCCGCCGTGGTCACCGGGATGGTCCGCGCCGGCATCCGGTAACGGGCCCCGGAGCACCGCACCACTCGCACCACTCGCACCACTCGCACCAGCACGACACCGCACCAGCAGAGCGGGAGCGGCGGCGAACCACCCTTCGCCGCCGCTCTCTCACATTGATGGGCGCAGAATCGTTCCTCCTTCGGACCGATTCGTCAAGAAGCGGGGCGATTGCGCTACATGAGGGCGTGTCGGGATGGCATCCTGGCTGGCTATAGGGGCGTGCCAGACCTTCGATGCCCAGGAGAGACCGTGTCGACCGCCAGCGTCAATCCCACCGTCCGCCGTCGCCGCCTCGGGGCCGAGCTCCGTCGGCTGCGCGAGCAGAAAGGCCTGACCGCGGAGGAGGTCGCGCAGCAGCTGCTGGTCTCCCAGTCGAAGATCAGCCGCCTGGAGAACGGCCGCCGCAGCATCAGCCAGCGCGACGTCCGGGACCTGTGCGAGGTCTACGGGGTCACCGACCCGGCGATGATCGAGGGCCTGATGACCATGGCCCGCGAGTCCCGCCAGCGCGGCTGGTGGCACGCTTTCGGTGACGTCCCGTACAGCGTGTACATCGGCCTGGAGGCCGAGGCCGTCGCGATCCGCACCTACGAGTCGCTGTTCATCCCGGGCCTGCTGCAGACCCGGGAGTACGCGCACGCCGTCGTCGCGGGCATCCAGCCGGAGGCGCAGCCCACCCAGATCGAGAAGCGGACGGACGTCCGCATGGTCCGGCAGGACCTGCTGCGCAAGGGCGACGAGCCGCTGCGCCTGTGGGCGGTCGTGGACGAGGCCGCACTGCACCGGGTCGTGGGCACCGCTCAGACGATGCGGGCACAGCTGGAGTTCCTCATCGAGACCAGCCTGCTGCCGCACGTGACGGTGCAGGTGCTGCCGTTCGAGGTCGGCGCGCACCCGGGAATGACTGCCAACTTCTCCATCCTGGAGTACCAGGACCAGTCGGACGCCACCGTCGTCTACCTGGAGGGCGTGACGAGCGACCTGTACCTGGAGAAGGAGTCGGACGTCCGCGCCTACGCCAACCTCTACGAGCACCTGCGGGCGCAGGCGCTGGGTCCGGAGCAGACGCGCGAACTGGTGGACAAGGTCGCCAAACGGCACACGCATTGACCGTGGACGGACTTGCGGGCGCGGAAGCATACAGCACGGACCGCCGCCCCCAGGGCCCTGATCGCCAATTCCTGTCCTACGAGTGAACACGAAAGGTCGACAGTTCCCAGCAGCCGGACGGTGTGGGCAGACTGGCACCCGTAATCGCGATCAGCGGATCGTCACCCCACCCCGGGAACTGGAGATGGAAATGATCACTGAGGACCACCGCGAGGGCGCCCTCGACTGGCGCAAGTCCAGCTACTCCGGTGCCAACGCCTGCGTCGAGGTCGCCCGCCCCGGCGGCGCCGTCTTCGTGCGCGATTCCAAGGACCTGGCCGGGCCCTCGCTCGGCTTCTCCAAGGAGGCCTGGCAGTCCTTCCTGTCCGAGGTCGCCACCGGGTCGCTCGACCAGGTGTGATGAGGGTGCCCGGCGGGGGCCACGCCCCCTCCGGGCACCGACGACGCCGCGCCGGTCGGCGTCAGCGCCCTTGCCACCGGCGCTCTTGCGGTCAGCGCTGTTACCGTCAGCGCCCTTACTGTCAGCGCTCTTACGGTCAGCGCAGTTCGTCCACATAGGCGTCGGTCCCCGGCAGGGTCGGCAGGAACGGCGCCACCAGCTCCACCCGTGCCCCCGGCACCGCCCCGGCCACCTCCCCGTCCAGGCCGGTGAACGCGTCCCAGCAGGTGCGCGGGTCCTGCTGCAGGAACCAGAGCAGCGTCAGCCGGGTGTCCGTGCCGTCCACCGGCTTCACGTACGACATGCGGTCCACCGGCAGCGGCAGCGGCTCGAAGATCGTGCACATCGCCGCCGGCGAGCCGGTCCGCAGCCGGGACGGCAGGTGCCGGTCCATCAGCCAGTCGCTCAACTGGCGCCGCTGCTCCGGCGTCTCGGTGTCGATGACCTCCAGCACCAGCCCCTGGTAGGGGTGGTCCAGCGCGTGGATGTCGCGCGGGCCCGCGGCGCCGTCCCGGTAGTAGGTGCTGACGTGCTGCTGGAAGGCGGTGAAGACGTGGGTGCGGTCCCGGTAGACGCGGCCGTCCCGGTTGAGCCGCTTGTTGATCTGCACCGTCCAGCGCATGTGCGCGTCGTGGCGGCCCTGGGTGACCCAGTAGACCGACAGGTAGCACCCGGCGGTGATGGGCAGGCCCGCCGCCTCGGCCACCGCCGACTTCTCGGGATAGCGCAGCAGCTGCAGCTCTCGGGTGGCCACGAAGCGGCGCCCGGCGAACATCCAGGGCATGGCCATGGCGCCGGCGTAAAAGTGATCGTCCTCGTACCAGCGGTTGTAGGCGTACTCGTGGCCCGGCAGGGGCTCGACCATGGTGATCAGGGCGCTGCCGATGGCGACGCCGTAGGGGCCGTTCGCGGCCAGCTCCGTGTACTGCTCCAGCTCGTCCGTCATGGAGCTGACGGTAAGTCAGATCATGGCAAGTGCCCAGAGGAAGCTCCAGACCATCCGCCCCGGATCGGCCGCCACCTTGTGTGATAGGTGCCTGGGCGCGCCCGGCTTGTCCGCCTAGCCTCCGCTTCATGCCGAGACGCTCGCACGCCTCCCCCGCCGCCCCGGTGCCTTTCGAGCCGGGAGCGGCCCGTGCCGTGCGCTCGGCACTCGGCCTCAGCCCCGCCATGGTGGCCCGGGCCCTGGCCGACTCCTACGCGATGCCCGTCCCTCCCCAGCAGGTCATCGCCTGGGAGGTCGGCGCCGCCCACCCCTCCGAGCGTGAGCTCATCGCGCTGGCGCGCGTCCTGTGGTGCCTGCCCGGCCAGCTGATGGGCGGACGGGCGGTCTCGCTGCGGGACCACCGCCTCGCCCTCGACCTGCCGCAGGAGGAGGTGGCCCGGCGGATCCGGGTCACCCGGCGCGACTACACGCGGATGGAGGAGCGCTGGGACGGCGACCGCACCCAGACCCGCGACCTGGCCGTGGCGCTCCAGCTTTCCCCGCCCGTCCTGATCCGCGCCTGCGGGCGTGAGGAGCAACTGGAGGAGCTGCTGCGGCGGGCGATCGACGGCCGCTGGCAGGCGCAGGTCCAACCGGTCCGCGACCTGGTGCCGATGCTCGCAGAGGGGCCGGTCACCCACGCGCTCCAGTCGCTGGCGGCGGAGAAGGCCACCTCGGGTGCACTCTGGGGCGGCGGCGGCGCCCCCGCGCCCGCCGAGACACCGGAGGTGGAGCCGCTGGAGCGGTTCTGGGCGCTCATCGGGGAGTGACCCTCGCCCCCAGCCCCGATCCCGGCCTCGCAACCCTGCCCCCCAACCCGGCCTCGCAAACCCGGGCCCCCAACCCCGGCCTCGCAACCCCAGCCCTCCCCAGCTCTGGCACCCTGCGCCCGGACGGCTTACTCTGACGCATCGTCAGATACTCGTCCCGGGAGGATCGCCATGCTGCTCGAAGGACGCACCGTCGTGGTCTCCGGCGTCGGACCGGGCCTCGGGCAGCGGGTCGCGCTGGCCGCCGCCCGGGACGGCGCCAACGTCGTGCTCGGCGCGCGCACCCAGGAGAACCTGGTGAAGGCCGCGGAGCAGACCGAGGCCACCCGCCCCGGCGGCACCGCCTGGCTGCGCACCGACATCGCCGACGCCGACCGCTGCGACGCGCTGGCCGCGCTGGCGGTGGAGCGCTTCGGACGGATCGACGCGGTGATCCACGTCGCCGCCATGGACCAGTCCTTCGGCGGTCTCGCCGACGCCGACTTCGACGAGTGGCGCCGGGTCCTCGACGTGAACCTCATCGGCACGCTGCAGCTGACGCGCTCCTGCCTCCCCGCACTGCGCGCCCGCGGCGGCTCCGTCGTCATCATCGGGACCCAGTCCTCCGTCGCCGCGCCGACCCAGGTCCGCCAGGCCGCCTACGCGGCCTCCAAGGGCGCGCTGACCAGCGCCATGTACAGCCTGGCCCGCGAGCTCGGCCCGGACCGGATCCGGGTCAACACCGTGCAGCCGGGCTGGATGTGGGGCCCGATGGTCGAGGCCTACGTCACCTGGACCGCCGCGACCGAGAACGTCCCGCAGGAGGAGGTCGCCAAGCGGCTCTCGGAGCGGATGGCCCTGCCCGAGCTCGCCACCGACGGCGACGTCGCCGAGGCCGCGGTCTTCCTCGCCTCCGACCGGGCGCGCGCGATCACCGGCCAGTGCCTGCTCGTCAACGCCGGCGAGGTCATGCGCTGACCCGCGCCCGGCACCGACGTCGCCGCCTCGTAAGGTCGTCCCCATGACAACCGATACGGGGACGACCGATACGGGGACGACCAAGACGGGGACCGGCACCACACTCTTCGACGCGCTCCACGCCGACGCCCTCACCACCGTCGACGAGTTGCGCACGCTCTACGCACCGCCGAACGAGGGCGCGGTGCGCAAGGAGATGGACCGCCTGACCGCGCAGACCCGCGCGCTGATCGCCTGCTCCTCCCTGGTCCTGGTCGGCAGCGCCGACGCCGCGGGCCGCGCCGACGTAACGCCGCGCGGCGGCCCGGCCGGGTTCGTCTCGGTCCTGGACGACCGCACCCTGGTGATCCCCGACGCGACCGGCAACAAGCGCCTGGACACGATGCAGAACGTCCTGGCGACCGGCCGGGTCGGGCTGCTCTTCCTGATCCCCGGCCGCCCGACGACGCTGCGCGTCAACGGCCGCGCCTGCGTCTCGGCGCAGCCGGAGCTGCTCACGCAGCTGACCCCCGTCGGCAAGCCTCCGGTCACCGCGCTGGTGGTGGAGGTCGAGGAGGTCTACCCGCACTGCCCCAAGTCGCTGATGCGCGCCCACGCCTGGCAACCCGGGCAGTGGCTGCCCGCCGACGCCCAGCCGACCAGCGCCGAGGTGACGCTGGCCCAGCTGAACCTGCCCGATCTGACCATCGAGCAGGTCGAGGCGTACGAGCAGGAGTCGCTGCGGCTGCGCTTCGAGTAGCCGCGGCGCACGGACCGGCGCCGGCGGCCGGGGGCGCCGCGGTCCGCTACTCCAGCACCGGCAGCAGTTCGGGCAGGTGCCCGTCCGAGGCCAGCCCCGCGGCACGGCGCTCCGCCGGGACGGGCCCGTACAGCGTGGTGCGCTGCGCGGCCGGACGCCCGGCCGCGGCGGCCACGGCCTCCAGGTCGCGGATGGACTTGTAGCTGCCGTAGGCGGAGCCGGCCATCCGGGAGATGGTCTCCTCCATCAGCGTGCCACCCAGGTCGTTGGCGCCGCCGCGCAGCATCTCCGCGGCGCCCTCGGTGCCGAGCTTGACCCAGCTGGTCTGGATGTTGGGGATGCGGCCGTGCAGCAGCAGCCGGGCCATGGCGGTGACCGCCCGGTTGTCGCGCATGGTCGGGCCGGGCCGGGAGATGCCGGCCAGGTAGACGGGCGCGTTGGTGTGCACGAACGGCAGCGTCACGAACTCGGTGAAACCGCCCCGGCCGGCCTCCAGCGAGCGGTCCTGGATCTCGGCGAGCAGCCGCAGGTGGCCGAGCCAGTGCCGGGGCTGGTCGACGTGCCCGTACATCATCGTGGACGAGGAGCGGATGCCCAGCTCGTGCGCGGCGGTGACCACCTCGACCCAGGTGGCCGCGGGCAGCTTGCCCTTGGTGAGCACCCAGCGGACCTCGTCGTCGAGGATCTCGGCGGCGGTGCCGGGGATGGTGTCGAGCCCGGCCTCCTGTGCCCGCGCCAGCCAGTCCTTGATCGAGAGCCCGGTCCGCGTCGCGCCGTTGACGACCTCCATCGGCGAGAAGGCGTGCACGTGCATGCCGGGCACCCGCTCCTTCACCGCACGGGCGATGTCGAAGTAGGCGGTGCCGGGCAGGTCCGGGTGGATGCCGCCCTGCATGCAGACCTCGGTCGCCCCCACCGCCCAGGCCTGCTCGGCGCGGTCGGCGACCTGCGCCAGGGAGAGCGTGTAGGCGTCGGCGTCGGTACGGCGCTGCGCGAACGCACAGAAGCGGCAGCCGGTGTAGCAGACGTTGGTGAAGTTGATGTTCCGCGTCACGCAGTAGGTGACGGTGTCGCCGACCGTGTCGCGGCGCACCGCGTCCGCGACCGAGCAGAGCGCGTCGAGCGCGGGGCCGTCGGCGTGGAACAGCGCCAGCGCCTGGGCGTCCGTCAGCCGGCGCGGGTCGTCGGCGGCCACGGCGAGCGCCTCGCGCACGTCGCCGTCCAGCCGCGGTCCGCTCGAACGGTCCGGCGCACCGGTGACGGCCGCGACCTCGCGCAGCGCCTCCCAGTCCCCGTACACCTCGTCGAAGTCGCCGCGCCGGTCCTCGCTGCGCCCGCCGCCCGGTCCGGCGGCGTCGATCTCGGTGTGCAGCTCGGTGCGCCCGCTCGCGGTGAACACCTCCTCCGGCTCCTGCCACGGCAGGCCGACCGGGAGGGCGTCCTGGCGGGCCAGGCCCGTCTCCGGGTCGGCCAGCGCCCGCACGTGCGGCAGCACCCGCGGGTCGAGCCACGGCTCGCCCTGCCGGACGTACTCGGGGTAGACGGTGAGACGCTCGCGCAGCGTGAAGCCGGACTCGGCGGTGCGCGCCGCCAGGTCCTCGATGTGCGGCCAGGGCGCCTCGGGGTTGACGTGGTCGGGTGTGAGCGGCGAGACGCCACCCCAGTCGTCGATGCCCGCGCCGATGACCAGCGCGTACTCGGCCGCGACCAGGTTCGGCGGTGCCTGGATCCGGGCGGCGGGGCCGAGCACCAGGCGGGCGACGGCGATGGTCGCGGCCAGCTCCTCCAGCTCGGCGTCGGGCATGGCCCGCATCGCGGTGTCGGGCTTGGCCCGGAAGTTCTGCACGATCACCTCCTGGAGGCCGTGGTACTGCCGGGCCACCCGGCGCAGCGCGAACAGCGCGTCGGCGCGCTCCTCGAAGTCCTCCCCGATGCCGATCAGGACGCCGCTGGTGAACGGGACGGCGGAGCGGCCCGCGTCCTCCAGCACCCGCAGCCGGACGGCCGGCTCCTTGTCCGGGGAGCCGTGGTGGGGACCACCGGGCTCGGACCACAGGCGGGTCGCGGTGGTCTCCAGCATCATCCCCATGGACGGCGCGACGGGCTTGAGCCGCTGGAAGTCGGTCCACGACAGCACACCGGGGTTGAGGTGCGGCAGCAGGCCGGTCTCCTCCAGCACGCGGATCGACATGGCCCGGACGTAGGCGAGGGTGTCGTCGTAGCCGTGCGCGTCGAGCCACTCGCGGGCCTCCGGCCAGCGGTCCTCGGGGCGGTCGCCGAGGGTGAACAGCGCCTCCTTGCAGCCGAGCGCCGCGCCCTGACGGGCGATCGCCAGCACCTCGTCGGGCGAGAGGTAGAGGCCGTGGCCCTCGCGGCGCAGCTTGCCGGGGACGGTGACGAAGGTGCAGTAGTGGCAGCGGTCCCGGCACAGCCGGGTCAGCGGGACGAACACCTTCTTCGAGTAGGTGATCACGCCGGGCCGCCCCGCCTCGGCGAGGCCGGCGTCGCGCAACCGGGCCGCGACCGCGCACAGTTCGCGCAGGTCATCGCCGCGGGCCTGGAGCAGGACGGCGGCCTCCGCGGTGTCCAGGGCGACGCCCTGTCGCGCCCGGTGCAGGGCGCGGCGCATGGCGGTGGCGGTCGGAGAATCGTTCATGGGGTGAACCATACGCGGGGACGCGTGACACCCCCAGAGCCAACCCTGAGATCGTCTCAGGGTTCGTAGTCCGACGGGTGGAAGCGGGTTTGCGCCCGTGGGCCGATGCCGCACCGGGAGGTGGAGGCGTTGAATGGCACCGTGGGAGAGACGACGGAGGGACGAACGATGTCGACCAACAAGACGAGCCGCAAGCGGCTGCTCCTGGTCTCGGCGGCGGTGGCTGCCGTCGCGGGCTCGGTGGCGGCGGGTACGGCGCTCGCGGCGGGGCCCGCGCTGCCGGCGGTGTCGGCCGAGAGCCTGCTGGCCCGTGCGCTCAACAGCCACACGCAGACGTTCACGGGCACGGTCCAGTCCACGGTCGACCTGGGCCTGCCCTCGCAGCTGGTCTCCCAGCTGCCCTCGGCGCTGGCCTCGGCCGGTGGCAAGGGCGGCCCGGCCGGGAGTGCCGCCGCCGACCCGCAGTCGCAGCAGGCGGAGCAGCAGTTGCTGTCGCTGCTCTCGGGTACGCACAGCTTCGACCTCGCCGTGGACGGCCAGAACCGGCAGTCCTTCAGCTCCTCGGACACCGGCCGCACGGTGCGCTTCGTCCACAACGGCACCGAGGCCTGGACGTACGACAGCCAGACCAACCAGGCGGTGCAGTACACGAACATCTCGCCGGACGAGGCGAAGACCCAGCCGAGTGCCCCCGCGATGACCACGCCGGCCGACGCGGCGCGGCTGCTGCAGCAGATCGCCCCGTTCAGCTCGGTCCGGGTCGACGGCGACTCGATGGTGGCCGGTCGCCAGGTCTACGTCCTGGTGGTCTCCCCCAAGGGCAACGGCTCGACGGTCGGGGACGTCCGGCTGTCGGTCGACGCGAAGACCTTCATGCCGCTCGGCGTGCAGGTGGACCCGTCCGACGGCGGCAGCCCGATCGCGGACGTCCGGTTCACGAGCGTCAGCTACGCGCCTCCGGCCGCGAGCACCTTCGACTTCACGCTGCCGCAGGGCGCCAAGCTGACCACCAGGTCGGTGGCGGACCTCGGGCACGGCACCGCCGGCAAGCCCGGCAAGCCCGCCGAGTCGAAGGCCCCGCAGGGCGGGCAGCACCCGAACGCGAACGACGTGCAGTTGCTCGGCTCGGGCTGGACCACGGTGTACAAGCTCAGCCCCGCCGCGGGGGCCAAGGGCGGCAAGAGCGGCAGCCCGCTGAGCGAGCTCGGCGCCCTCCAGGACCTCGGCCATGCGGTGCCCGGCGGCACGCTGTTCACCACCAAGGCGTTCAACGTCCTGGTCACGAGCAACGGCACCGTCTACGCCGGCGCGGTCACCCCGGCCTACCTGGAGAACCTCGCCAAGTAAGCAAGCTTGCCAAGCTGTCTGGACAAGTGAGGCGCCGCGTCAAGAAGTAGTCCGGACAAGTCATCGGCCGACCGATTCTTCGGTCGGCCGATCGCATCTGCTCATGCATCGTTCTTCCAGTCTTACCCCTCGGTAGCTAGCGTGCAGTCCTGTCATGCACCGGCCCGCACCGCCCGCATCCTCCGAGGAGCTCCCCGTGCGCAAGCGCGCTCTGCTCGCCGCCACTGTCGCCGCCGCCTCCGCCGTCCTCACCGGCGTGACCGCGGCCCCCGCCGCCCACGCGGCCAGTGGCAACTCCCTCTCCGTCTTCGCCTGGAACGTCGACCTGGCCACCTCCGTGGTCGACAGCACCGAGAACGAGAACGCCGCAGGACGCACCCCCACCGTCGAGGCGATCGTCAAGCAGCACAACTCCGACGTGGTGATCCTCGACGAGCTGTTCAACCACAGCTCCACCAGCAGCATCGAGAGCGCGCTGGCCGCCCAGTACCCGTACCACACCCCCGTGGTGGGCCAGGTCTGCTCCGGCGGCGGCTGGAACGGCATCAGCGGCGACTGCTCGAACTCGTGGTTCGTCATCAACGGCGGAACCATGATCTTCTCGAAGTACCCGATCACCGCCCAGTACGCGCACATCTTCTCCAACTCGACCTCCGGCACCTGGGACTACAACGCCAACAAGGGCGCCGCGCTGGCCGAGATCGACAAGAACGGCGTGAACACCTGGGTCGTCGGCACCCATCTGCAGGCCGACCAGTCCGGCACCTCGACCGACACCACCGAGAACACCCGCCTCGCCCAGCTCGGCGAGATCCAGAGCTGGGTCAACGGCATCGTCGGCTCCTCGGCCCCGGTCCTCATCGGCGGTGACCTGAACGTCGAGTACTCCCACGGCGCCTCGCGCGGGGACTACACCAACGCGCAGAACGCGGTGGGCGGCGTGCTCGGCACCCCCGCCACCGACCCGTCCCAGCTGACCACCATGGACTGCCCGGTCTCGGCCTGGTGCCAGTACATGGGTGGCGTCGAGACCTTCCCGACGAACTACCAGGACAGCCTGGACTACCTCGGCTACCTGAACGCCCCCGGCCGCCCGACCCCGCTCGCGCTGCCGTCCGTGGCCACCGACTTCGACCCGCAGTCCGGCTGGACCGCCGGCCAGCTCGACACCCGCTCGCCCAGCGACCACTACCCGGTCCAGGCCACCTTCCAGCTGCCGTAGTCGTCACGATCGCGACCACGACCGACTGACCGACACCCCGCCGAGTGGCGCCGTGGACCAACTGGTCCACACCACTCGACGGGGTGTCACTTTTGCTGCCCCGCACCGTCTCACCTGCTGAAAGGCACCTTGACGCACCACAGTTCAGACGGATGCCATGGACCGTCCATCACGCGCCCAGTGCGGGGGCGCCGCCGGTTCGATCCAGAAAGCCTCACGTATGAGCATCAGCCGCCGCGCCTTCCTCGCCACCGCCGGATCCCTGGGCCTCGGAGCGGGAACGGCGCTGCTGAGCGGCTGCGCGAGCAGCAGCACGAACGTCACCGGACCGTCCGGCACGCCGAGCTCCCTGGAGGTCTTCTCCTGGTGGACCGAGGGCGGCGAGAAGGCGGCCCTGAGCTCCCTGGTCAGCGAGTTCCATGTGCACAACCCGCACATCGACTTCGTCAACCGGGCGGTCGCCGGCGGCGCCGGCACCAACGCCAAGGCGGAGCTGGCCCGCCGGCTCCAGGCCGGCAACCCCCCGGACACCTTCCAGGGCCAGGCCGGCGCGATGCTCGACGACTACGTCGACGCGGGACAGTTGGAGGACCTCGGCTTCCTCTACCAGCAGCAGGGCTGGGACCGTTCGCTCAACTCGACGCTGCTGGCCCTGACCAAGCGCGGCGGCAAGCACTGGTCGGTCCCGCTGGACATCCACCACATCAACGTGATCTGGGCCAACAAGCGCGTCTGCGACCACGCCAAGGCGCCCGTCGCCCCGGACAACGTCCCGGACTTCGTCACGGCGCTCCACAGGGTCGCGGCCACCGGTAAGAACCCCCTGGCCATCTCCGCCACCACCGCGGAGATCTGGCAGGTCAAGCACGTGATGGAGTGCCTGCTGGTGGCCGAGCTCGGCCCGACGGGCTGGCCCGCCCTGTGGCAGGCGGGCGGCAACTGGGACTCCCAGCAGGTCGCGTCGGCGCTCGACGCGCTGCGCCAGATCCTCGCCCTGGCGGTCAACCCGACGGCCGAGCTCTCCTGGGACCAGGCGAGCGCGGCGGTCGGCCGCGGCGAGGCGGCGTACCAGATCATGGGCGACTGGACCGAGGCCAGCTTCACCCTGGCGGGCCTGGTCCCCCAGCACGACTACGACTGGGCGCCGGCCCCCGGCACCAGCGGCACCTTCGTCTTCGCCTCCGACTGCTTCACCCTGCCCAAGGGGGCGAAGGACCGCGAGGCGGCCATCGCCTGGCTGGTCGAGTGCGGCAGCCAGTCCGGCCAGGACTCCTTCACCACCGTCAAGGGCGCGATCCCGCCCCGCGCGGTGATCGGCTCGACCGAGCGCGGACTGTTCGACGCGTACTCGCTCTGGTCCATGGAGCAGTGGACCGGCACGCAGATCGTCGGCTCGCTCACCCACGGCGTGGTGGCGCGGGCCGCGTGGAACAGCGCGATCGACACCGCGCTGGTCGCCTTCGTCGCGAACCGCGACCCGGTCCGGCTCCAGACGGCACTGGCGGCTGCCGCCAAGGAGTTTGCCGCGTAGCCGTAAGGGGCGCGGGGAACTGCGCGACAAGCCACCCACGACGGTCAGCTCCCGAGCGGACAGGGCCGTCCGCCTGCGGTGGGTTGCTCGCGCCCACGCAGGGGGGCACCTCCCGGCCGAGGGCTGGCGGCGGCTCCGCCGATCGGCAGGGCCCCGCGCCCTGACGTGCCGCAACCTAGCCGCCTGCCACCAACACCCGTCCCACCACCGATTGAGCCGTCTCCCGCGCGTCCTGCGGCAGCGACGCGTCCGTGACCAGCACGTCCACCGACGACAGTGGCGCGTACGAGGACAGGCTCACCACTCCCCACTTGCTGTGGTCCGCCAGGACCACCACCCGGCTCGCGCACGCGACGAGCGCGCGGTTGGTCTCCGCCTCGGCGAGGTTGGGGGTGGTCAGGCCCGCCTCCGGGTCGACGCCGTAGCAGCCGAGGAAGAGCTGGTCCACGTGGAGGTCGTGGAGCGCCAGGGAGGCCATGGGGCCGACCAGCGCGTCGCTGGGCGTGCGGACGCCGCCGGTGAGGACCACCGTGGGCCCGGGCCGGCCGGGCCGGCGGGCCTCGGCGAAGACCTCCGCGACGCGGACCGAGTTGGTGACCACCGTGAGCCGCTCGACCCGCAGCAGGTGGCGGGCGAAGGCCCGGGTGGTGGTGCCCGCCGAGACGGCGATCGCCGTGCCGGGGCGGACCAGGCGCGCGGCGACCTGGGCGATCTCGTCCTTGGCCTGCGGCTCCCATTCCGTCTTGGTGTCGAAGCCCGGCTCGACCCCGCTCGCGCCGTCGGCGTGCAGCGCACCGCCGTGCACCTTCAGGGCCAGGCCCAGCCGGGCCAGTTCGGCGAGGTCGCGGCGGATCGTCATGTCGGAGACGCCGAACCGCGCCGACAGCTCCCCCACCCGGACGCTGCCGTTCCGGCGGATCTCCGCGAGGATCACGGACTGGCGCCGCTTCGCCAGCATGTCGCTCCTCACAGAGTCGGACGCCCCTGAACGCAATCAAACAGGATCGCGCATATCACATGCCCCGGGCCGTACTGGTGTCAAGGGGTCGCGCCCGCTCGGTCGACGGATCGTCAGTTCGCCGTCGTGCCGCCCGCAGACCGTCCACGGTCAGCATCAACAGCGCCACCCACACCAGGCCGAAGCCCACCCAGCGCTCCGTCGGCATGTGCTCGTGGAAGACGGCGACGCCGAGCAGGAACTGGAAGACCGGCGCGAGGTACTGCAGCAGCCCCATGGTGGTCAGCGGCACCCGCACCGCCGCCGCACCAAAGGCGACCAGCGGAACGGCCGTCACCAGCCCGCACAGGGCCAGCAGCGCCGCGTGGCCGGGGCCGTGGCCGGTGAAGGTGGACCGGCCGGTGGCGCTCAGCCAGACCAGGTAGCCGAGGGCGGGCGGGAACAGGAACGCGGTCTCCACGGCGAAGCCCTCCAGCCCGCCGAGAGCGACCTTCTTCTTCAGCAGCCCGTAGGTGGCGAAGGAGAACGCCAGGGTGAGCGCGATCCACGGCAGCCGCCCGTAGCCGAGGGTCAGCACCACCACCGCGGCCGCGCCCGTCCCGACCGCCACCCACTGCGCCGGCCGAAGGCGCTCCCGGAGCAGCAGCACGCCGAAGGTGATGGTGACGAGCGGGTTGATGAAGTAGCCGAGCGAGGTCTCCACGACGTGACCGCTGTTGACGCCCCAGATGTACATGCCCCAGTTGACGCTGATCACCACCGCGGCCAGCCCGATCAGCGCGAGCCGCCTGCGCTGCCGCAGCAGCGGGCGGATCCACGCCAGCGCGTCCGGGCGCCGCAGCCGGCCGAGCGCCAGCAGGACGAGCGCCGCCACGGCCGACCACACCATCCGGTCGGCGAGGATCTCCCACGCCCCGGCCGGCTTCAGCAGCGGCCAGTACAGCGGGAAGAAGCCCCAGATCGCGTAGGCGGCGAAGCCCAGCCACAAACCCTTGCTTTGCTCATTACCTCTCACCCCGCGACGGTAAGCGACAGCGCCCCCGCCCAGGAAGTCCCGGGCGGGGGCGTGCGCGACGGTGCGGGTGCGTCAGTGCTGCTCGTCCGCGTGGTCCGAGCCCTCGATCGTGTGGTCGAGGTGGTCCAGCCTCTCCACCTTGGCCCCGGACGCGGTGGCGTCCTCGAGCTCGTCGTGGGCGCTGACCACGTCGAACGGGACGATCGTGGTGACCACGTTGGGCAGCTTGCCGACCGCGCGGGCGATCTGGTCCGGCGTGCGGCGGTGCAGCAGGCGGCCCAGGACCGGCGAGTAGTTGCGCTCCGGGATCAGCAGCGTGATCTGGCTCTTCTCGCGCTTGGCGGTACGGGCGATCAGCTCGACCAGGGCGCGGGTGATCCGGCGGTCCGGGCACTCGACGATCTCCAGCGACAGGTCGCCGACCTCGACGTTGCTCCACTGAAGGCGCAGGCGCTCGGCGTCGCGGTCGTCCGTCATGAAGTGCACGGCGCGGATCTCGGCGGGCCGCATCGAGCGCGCGTACCGGATCGCCTTGAGGACGGCCAGGTCGACCCGGTCGACCAGGATGTACATCACCTGGCGGCGCGGGATCGGCTTGGTCGCGTCGACCGGGGCCATGGCCAGCGCCTCGGCCTCCTCGCGGTAGCGCTTGTTGACCTTGATCAGCGACCAGACGCCGATCGGGAAGATCACCACGACGACCCAGGCGCCCTCGGTGAACTTGGTGACCGCGAAGATCCCGACGACCAGGGCGGCGCAGACGGCGGCCGCGCCGTTGATCGCGACCTTGAGCTTCCACTTGCCCTGGCGGCTGTCCAGGTGGTGCTTGACCATGCCGGCGCCGGCCATGGTGAAGCCGGTGAAGACGCCGATCGCGTAAAGGCTGACCAGCTGGGTCAGGTTGCCGTCGGTGACGATCAGCAGCACCAAAGAGATCACCGTCAGCACGATGATGCCGCTGGAGAAGGCGAGGCGGTGACCGCGGCGGGTCAGCTGGCGCGGCAGGAAGGAGTCCTCGGCCACGAAGCTGGCCAGGAACGGGAAGCCGCTGAAGGAGGTGTTGGCGCCGGTGTAGAGGATGAGCGCGGTGGACAACTGGACGAAGACCAGCGCCGCGTTGCCGAACCAACTGTTGCCGAAGGCCCAGCTGGCCTCCTGCGAGACCACGGTCGGGATGCCGGCGTTGAACGGCACCGCGTGGGTGATGTAGGCCAGGATCGAGACACCCAGGACACCCGTGCCCAGGATGGTGGACATGATGACCATGGTCTTGCGGGCGTTCGGGCCCTGGGGGTTGCGGAATGCGCTGACGCCGTTGGAGATGGCCTCCAGACCGGTGAGCGAGGAACCGCCGTTGGCGAAGGCCCGCAGCATGGTCAGCAGCGCGGCGCCGTAGAAGAAGCCGTGCTCGCCGGGGCCGAGCGTCATCATGCCCGGCTGGTGGACGTCGAGGTGGGTGTGGTCGCCGAACAGGAAGCGACCGATACCGACCACGATCAGGAGTCCCATGGCGGCGAAGAACAGGTACGCCGGGAGGGCGAAGGCCCGACCGGCCTCACGGATGCCGCGCAGGTTGCCGTACATGAGCAGCAGGACGACGGCCACCGTGAGGTAGATCTTGTGGTCGGAGACCAGTGATATGAACCCGCCGTTGCCCCACAGGTACTGCGCGAGCGAGACGAGCGCGTCCGTACCGGCCGCCGCCTGGACGGCGACGGTGACGATGTAGTCGATCAGCAGCGCGACGGCTGCGATCTGGGCCACCCGCGGCCCGAAGTTCTCCCGGGCGACCACGTAGGAACCGCCGGCCCGGGTGTAGACCATGACGACCTCGCGGTACGAGAGCGTCAGCAGGACCAGCACCCCGAGGATGACGAACGTCAGCGGAATCAGGGCGCTGAACGCGGCCAGGCCGATGGCCGGAATGAGGATCACCAGCATCTGCTCGGAGCCGTAGGCCGTGGACGAGATGCAGTCCGAGGCCATGACGCCGAGTGCGACGGAGTTGGAGAGCTTCTCGTGACCGAGCTGCTCGGTGACGAGGGGCTTACCGAGCAAACGTTTCTTCACGCGGTAGCCGAGACTCTCCGGGAGCTCGACCTCGCCAGAGGGGCTGATGGTGCCGGCCATGATGGATTTCCGATCCGGGCGGGAGTGGACACCACATGCATACTCCCGCCCGTTAGGACAATTCGGACATCCCTTAGCGCGAAGGCCGATCTTAGCGGCTCCCTAACGGAGCCTCCTTCGTTTCCAAGATCAGTACAGCGTCACCGAACCATCCATGTATCGGAACCGCTAAGAAGCGTTGACAGGTCCCCCTGGCCGCGCTCGTCGACGGCCTGCTTCACCTGTGCGTTGAGCTGGTGGTCGTACGCCGGCCGCTCGACGGCGCGCAGGACGCCGATGGGGGTGGGTTCGTTCAGCCGGGACAGGGCGAAGGCGCGGGTGGGGTCGGGGTCGGTGACGTCGTGGACGATCTCGGGGCCGTCGGCGGTGAGGCGGTAGGGCCGGCCGTGTTCCAGGCG